>NZ_JBEYUV010000047.1:0-34214 GCF_040643685.1 Nocardioides sp. NPDC047086 | reverse complement strand
GCGTGAATCTAGACAATCCACACCTCACCCCGGAGGCTCTCCCCACGTCAACGACCTGCTACCAACCTCTTGACCGGGTACACCTAGCGGCTCCGAGGTCTGAACGAAGTGGCCTTCAACCGGCGTCAGGGGATGTAGAGGAGGGCGTACGTCGCGACGTGGCAGAACGCGAAGAGCGTCGGTGCCCACACCTCGATGTTGCTCATCGGCAGGTAGCGCGAGCTGTCCTGACCGAGGCCGACGGCCGACCACTCAGCAACCCCGGGAGCTGCGGGGAGCTGCTTCTCGAGGTGCGTGATGACGGCGTACTTCCCGCTCGCCATCTGCCGGTAGGAGCGGACGATCCAGAACCAGCCGAGACACAGGCCGAGGGCGGCGATCAGCGCGACCGTGAACAGCCACGGACGCTCCGGGGCGGCGGCCACGAGCGCGGTGCCGGCGACCAGGACACCGACGTTGAGGATCAGGAAGAACGCGCTGGTGATCGTACGCCGCACGCTGAGCCGCTCGGTCTCGGCGACGTAGAGCTTGTACTGGTCGAAGAGGACCGCGCGGTCGCCACTGGAGAGTACGTCGGGAGGCAGCACCCACAGCCCCTCGGCGAGCGCCGACGGGTTCGGCTTGTTGGCGGTCACATAGCTGCGCACCGCGGTCCGCGACTCAGTTCCGGGAATCAACTCGTTCTCCATAGTGCCTAGTTGTCTACCGGTCTCGGCGGGTGATGTCCATACGACATCCGTCACCGTGGTGGAGGTGTGACCGAGGTGTGAACCAGCGGAGGTCGCGCCAGGGACGAGCCTCAGACGGCCTTGCCGACCGAGGCCGCGCCGGCGGCCTCGAACTCCTTGAGGAGCCGGCGCCGCGTGCGGGTGTCGCCGCGGACCGCCTTGACCAGCTTGACGACCTGCTTGGGGGCGTTGCGCACGTTGGTGGACTCGAGGAAGCCGTTGGGCAGCGAGAGGCGCACGACCTTGTGCCAGGCCGAAGCGACCTGCTGCGGCATCGGCGCGGTGTGGTAGTTGAGGCCGTACTTGTCGAAGAGCGCGCGCACCTTCGGCGCGATCTCGGCGTAGCGGTTCGAGGGCAGGTCCGGGAAGATGTGGTGCTCGATCTGGTGGGACAGGTTGCCGGTCATCACGTGCAGGAACTTCGAGCCGGAGATGTTGGCCGAACCGAGCATCTGCCGGACGTACCACTCACCGCGGGTCTCGTTCTCCGGGATGTCCTTGAGCTCGAAGGTCTCGACACCCTCGGGGAAGTGACCGCACATGATCACCGAGTGGGTCCAGACGTTGCGGGTGAAGTTGGCGATCACGTTGGCCAGCAGCGTCGTCGGGCCCGACAGCGTGACCATCGAGACGAGCGGGTGGGCGACGTAGTCCTTGAACGCCTGACGGCGGATCTTGGCGACCGTACGCTTCGCCGCCATCTGCCACTCGGCGCTCGGGCGGCGGCCCTTCTTCTTCTGCCGGATCACCCGGCCGAGCTCGAGGTCGTAGGCCGCGATCCCGTACTCGAAGATGCACATGTTGATGAAGTTCATCGCGGGCTGGAACAGGCTCGACGGGGTCCAGCGCTGCTCCTCGTCGACGCGCATGATGCCCCAGCCGAGGTCATTGTCCTTGCCGACGATGTTCGTGTAGGTGTGGTGCAGCTCGTTGTGGGAGTGCTTCCACCCTTCGCTCGTGGAGGCGTTGTCCCACTCCCACACGGTCGAGTGGATCTTCGGGTCACGCATCCAGTCCCACTGGCCGTGCATGATGTTGTGGCCGATCTCCATGTTGTCCAGGATCTTGGCGATGGAGAGACCGACGGTGCCGACGACGAATGCCGGCGGGAAGATGCTCGCGAGCAGGACGGCACGGGAGCCGAGCTCCAGCGAGCGCTGGACCTTGATGACCTTGTGGATGTAGGCCGCGTCCCGCTCGCCGCGGGTGTCGATGACCTCTTGGCGGATGGCGTCGAGCTCGCGGCCGAGCTGCTCGATGTCGTCGCGGGTCAGGTGGGCGATCGGGCCGGTGTAGGCCGGAGCGTCAGGTGCGATGGTCATGTCTGTCTCGCTCTCGTCTTGTGGGGGGTCAGGAGGCAGGGTGGTCGATGACGCACTCGCCGGCGGCGGCGGAGATGCAGGTTTGGATCGGTACCCCTTCGGGGCCGGTCTCACCCGGTCGGGCGACGGTGAGCTCGCCGTTGCGGAGGTCGCGGACGGCGCCCTCCTTCATCGGGAGCACACAGCCGAAGCAGATGCCCATCCGGCAGCCGCTCGGCATGAGGACGCCGGCCTCTTCGGCGGCGTCGAGGATCGGCCTGTCACCAGGTGCTTCGACGGTCTTGCCGGTGAAGGCGACGGTGCCGCCCTCGCTGGTCACGACGGTGGCCAGGCGGAACTGCTCGGTCTGGAGCGGCAGCCCCGCCTCGTCGTACCAGGTCTGGAGGTGGTCGAGGAGACCGGCAGGCCCACAGGCGTACGCCTTGCGCTCCCGCAGGTCGGGGACGAGCTCGGTGAGGGTGTCGATGTCGATGCGGCCCTCGGTGCCGGTGTAGCGGGTGACGAGGCGGATCGCGCCGGCCTCGGCGAGTGACTCGAGGTTGCGGATGAAGATCGAGTCGGGGCGGCTGGGGGCGACGTGGACGACGGTGACATCGAGCCGCTGGTGCTCGACGACGCCCTCGTCGGTGACCGGGAAGAGGTTGCGCAGCATCCCGATGACCGGGGTCACGCCGGAGCCGGCGGTGACCATCAGGAACTTGTGGCCGCGCAGGTCGCTGGGCAGCACGAAGTCGCCGGCAGCCTGCTCGAGGTGGACGATCTTGCCGGGGCGCAGGCGGCGCACCAGGTGGCTGGAGACCTTGCCGTCGGGCACGGCCTTGACGGTGATCGAGATGAGGCCGTCCTTGCGGGGGCCGTGGGTCAGCGAGTAGGCCCGCCAGTGGCGTACGCCGTTGACATCGACGCCCACGCGGACGTACTGACCCGGGGCGTGACCGTCCCAGTCGGCGCCGGGCTTGATCTCGATGGTGGCGGCGTCGGCGGTCTCCGGGGTGACCTTGACGACGCGTCCTCGCAGGTCAGCGCCGGGTCGGAGGGGGTTGAACATGTCCAGGTAGTCGGCCGGCGCCAGCGGCGTGGCGATCTTCTCGGCGACCCCCCACGCCTTGCGCGAGAACCGCTCCCGCCATGCGGGTCGCCTGACCTCGCCCGGAGCGAACAGAGCGGGGGACGTGGACATCTCAACCATGTATTCCATGATGCTATTTGTGGGAGGTAAACTCCTGTGTGAGCGACGTGAATCTGATAGGCGGATTTATACGTGACGAACAAAAGTTCCCGCGAAGTCCCCGCACTTTCGTCCTATGACGTCCATCTGACGCCCGAGATCGTCGCATCGATACGGGAGGTGCTGCCCCGGGTCAGTGAGGACGTCGTCGCCGCGATCACCGCCGAGGTGCCCGCCTACCGCGACGCCTTCTCCGGGCCGATGGGCGAGACGATCCGCACGGCCGTGGGCATCGCGCTGGGCGGGTTCCTGTCGTTGGCCTCAGTGGACGACCTCCCCGCCGAGGTGGCGACCGCTACTCCCCCGGCGCTCGAGGGTGCGTACGGGCTGGGGCGCGGCGAAGCCCGCTCCGGCCGGACGACCGAGGCGTTGCTGGCGGCGTACCGCATCGGTGCCCGGGTCGCCTGGCGAGAGCTCTCCAGCAAGGCGGTCGAGGGCGGTATGGCACCGGAAGGGCTGGTCGAGTTCGCGGCACTGGTCTTCGCCTGGATCGATGAGATCTCCGAGGCCTCCGCCGCCGGGCACGCCGATGAGCGCGCCACCACCGGCCGGGTGCAGCGGCAGCTGCGTGAACGGTTGGCCCGGCAGGTGCTGGCCGGGGCGACCCCGGAGGAGCTGGACGACGCGGCGGTGCGCGCCGAATGGACCCCACCGAGCACCCTGACCGCCGTCCTCGTCCCCAACTCCCAGGTCGGCACCATCCTCGCCAAGGTCAACCAGGCGACGCTGGAGCACGACGATCTGGTCGACCTCGACGATCACACCCTGCTGCTCGTCCCCGATGCCCACGGCCGCCGGCGCCGGGCGCTGATGAAGGCGCTGGAGGGGCGCCGGGCCGTCGTCGGACCGGCCAAGCCGTGGCGAGAAGCCCGGATCTCTTACGAGCGCGCCCGGCGCGCCCACGTCGCCGGCCTCGGCTCCGACACCGAGCAGCACCTGGTCGAGCTGGTCCTCTCCGCCGACACCGACGCTCGCGAGGACCTGCGCGCCCAGGTCCTCGAGCCCTTGGCCGACCTGCGCCCCGCCACCGCCGAGAAGCTCACCGAGACCCTCCGCTCCTGGCTCCTCCACCAGGGCCGGCGCGACGAGGTCGCCGCCGAGCTCTTCATCCACCCCCAGACCGTCCGCTACCGGATGGGGCAGCTGCGCGACGTGTACGGGGAGCGGCTGGACGACCCCGCGATGCTTCTCGCCCTCACGGTCGCCCTGGGCTGATCCGTCGGTCAGGCGTCACCCGTCCCGCGGGTCCTCGCCGACGAGGCCGTCGATGGACTCGCGGATCAGGTCGGCGTGGCCGGTGTGGCGGGCGTACTCCTCGATCATGTCGGCGACGTAGCGGCGGGCGTTGGCCTCGACACCCCACTCGGGGTTGGTCGCGAGCGTGTCCATCCCGTCCCTGGCGAGGGCGGCCGCGATCGAACGGCGGGACCGGGCGACCGCGCCCTCCCAGAGGACCATCAGCCCCTCGGCGGTGTCGTCCTCCTCGGTTCTCCAGTCCCAACCCTCCTCGCCGGGACGGTAGGCCGCCCAGAGGTCCGGATAGCCGCTGTCGGCGAGGACCGCGGTGAAGTAGTGGTCCTCGCAGAACGCGAGGTGCTTGAGGAGCCAGCCGAGGGTGATCCTGGACGGCTCCAGCCGCTGACGCAGCTGCTCGTCGGTCAGCCCGCCGCACTTCCAGGCGAACGTACGCCGGATCCGGTCGAGCGTGCTCAGCAGCGTCCCGGTCTCGTCCATGACCGGGGTCATCTCGATCGTCATGCCGCTCACGCTAGGCCCGATTCCGGACGCAACTCTTCCGCTTAGAGATCGCACGGGCGGGGCCAGCCCGCACCACCACGTCGAGTCGGCTCGTCATGACGCGCCGACTCGGCGCGAAAATCTCGTCAGTTCGAGCCGACTCGGCAGGGACCTTGACCTCAATCCGGCTTGAGCACTCACCCTGGAGGCATGAAGTTCACCGACGTACAGCTCCGCTACCTGCGCACGCAGCCGCTGGGAAGGCTGGCGACCCTGGCCCCCGACGGCGGGCTGCAGAACAACCCGGTCGGGTTCAAGATCGACGAGGAGCACCGGATCCTCATCGGCGGCCACCAGATGGGCAGGTCCCGGAAGTTCCGGAACGCCCAGAAGCACCCCCAGGTGGCTTTCGTGGTCGACGATCTGGAGTCGACCAACCCGTGGAAGCCGCGGATGGTCGAGATCCGTGGCACCGCCGAGGCGCTCACGGACGTGGACCCGCCGATGAGGGGGATGTCGCGCGAGATCCTCCGGATCACCCCGGAGTGGATCAGGGACTACGGGCTCGGGGACTGACTCAGCGTTTCCGGAACAGCCGGGCGGGCACCAGCGAGAGCGGGTTGATGGCCGCCCGGATCCGCTGCCACCTGGTGCGCGAGTCGGAGACCGACGAGCGAAGCGTCCCGACCTGCTCCCAGAACGCGGCGACCTCGGCGTCGTCGGGTCCGGCCTCGCCGAACATCGTGGTGTCGGTGAGCAGCGCCAGCCCCGGCGCACCGTCCATGCCCGGGGAGGCGGACAGCACCGACGCCTGCTCGCGGCGGGTGCCCCCGACGGGCACCCCGACCCCGAAGTCACGGGCGTGGTCGAGGGTCTCACGCCAGCCGCCGGAGAGACGGGCGACCGGGGTGCCACGTGTTCGCCGGCGGTGCCGGCGCCAGATCTTGGCCCCGATGATCGCCCCGCACACCGCCGCGATGAGCAGCAGCGGGATTCCGACGTACGTGAAGACGGCGACCAGCCAGCCCGGCAGCGTGAACCCGTCGGGACGCGAGTTGGCCTTCTGGTTGACCGACTCGTCCAGCGGGTCGCCGGAGGTCGCGGGCGGGCGTACGGGCGCCGGCGGCGGGACGACCTTGCCGGTGACGAGCTCCTCGGGCTGGGGAGCGTTCTGCTCGGGCGGCTTCTCGGTGTTCATGAACTCCGACCAGTCCAGGGTGGCCCAGGACCCGTCCGACATCCGCAGCTCGACCCAGGCGTGCATGTCCTTGCCCTGGACGACGCCGTCCGAGCCGACGACGGCGCCGAGCACCACCCGGGCCGGCACGCCGACCTGGTTGGCGAGGACCGCCATCAGCGCGGCGTACTGCTCGTCGTTGCCGGCGAGCTGGCCGCCCTTGGCGGTGAAGTCGGCGAGACGACGCAGCGAGTGGCCGGCCGGGTACTGCTGGTTGGGCGGCTCGCCGTCGGTGTAGGTGCCCTCCTCCTTCAGCTTCGAGGCCACCGCCAGCGCGTTGGTGATCGGTGAGTCACCACCGCCGGCGTACTCGGCCGCGAGCGCCTGGAACTGGGCGGCCTCGTCGCCGATCGGCGATCCGCCCGACCAGGTCTCGCTCTTCTTCCCGACCTTCTCGTCGGCGGCCGAGGCGGTGAAGGAGTAGGAGTCGCCGGGCTTCAGCGCGGACGGCAGGACGCCGGTGGAGGTGGCCAGGTTGTAGCGGAACGAGTCGGAGTCGGGACCGTCGAACGAGATGTGCGTGAGCGCGGTGGGCAGCGGCACCCAGACGCCGCCGAAGTCCTCCCCGATCGTGATCGTCCCGCGCACCTGCTTGCCGTCGGCGAGCGGGTTGCGCAACGTCGAGCTGATCTTCTGGAAGGTGTCGTCGGGGCCCTCGGTCTCGCCGGAGTCGTTGGCCGCGCGCCAGACGGTGCCGTCGTACGAATCCATCGCGGCGACCCGGACCCGGGTGCCCTCGGGCAGGCCCGAGACGGTGAAGAGGTCCTTCTCGTAGAGCCGGCGGTCGTCCTCCGGCGTCTGGTAGCCCTTGGTGTAGACCCGGAAGCCGGCCAGCGGCGACGGGTACTGCCCGACGTTGAAGGGCGGCTCGATCTCGCCGCGCAGCACCGTACGCTCGGGCGCGAGCCCCGGCAGCAGCGGCCCGCCGAGGAACGCCAGCCCGGCCGCGCCCAGGCACAGGCCGGCTCCGATCGCGGTCCGGGAGAGACGGCGGCCCCCGGCGGCGAGCGCACGTGCCCGCATGCCACGGATGCACAGCCAGGTGATCGCGATCGCCCCGAAGAGCGCACCGAGCAGAGCGGTCTTGGACGGGTCCTGTACGCCGAGGAGGATCACGCCGGCCATCAGCGCGAACGCGACGAGCACCGGCGGCAGGGCTGCCTTCGTCCGCACCGCCAGCGCGAAGCCGATACAGCCGGCGACCAGGCCGAGGATGTAGGGGATCGTCAGCAGCGCCCCGCCGTCGACCGGCGGCAGCGTGGTCAGCAGCCGCTTCCAGCCGTGCACGGAGTTGTCGGCGAGCGTGCCGATCGTGTCGGGGACCGGGAGGAACGAGAGGTCGCCGATGCCGTGCAGCGCGACCGCACCGCCCAGCACGAAGAAGGCAGCCAGAAGCCCGACGGCCAGCACGACCACCGGCTGGCCGCGGCCGACGAAGGCGATGAGGATGCCGAGCAGCAGCCCGGCGACACCGGCGATGAGGTAGGTCCAGCCGGCGTAGGTGTCATCGAAGCCGAGGAAGGCGATGGTGCCGAGCAGGAAGAGGAGAAGGGCGTCGACGGCGTGGTGTCTCGTCATCTTCATCCGGACAACCCCTTCGAGAGCACGATCGGCAGCTGCTCCAGATCGGGAAGGGTGATCATCGGCAGATCGGCGATCGCCTTGAACCCGGCGCGCTGCGAGGAGTCGACCCGCACGGCGACGGTGGTGGCGTCGACCGAGAACTGCCCGGCCGCACGCTGCAGGGTCACGAACTCCGGGTAGCGCCCGGTCACCAGCATCACCAGCGACGCGTCCGGCGCCTGCCGGGCGGCCTCGGCGGTGATCTCGATCAGGTTGGTCTGCTGGGGTTTCGCCCGGGAGCAGGCGTCCAGGGCCGTACGCCCTCCCCCGCTCGCCGCGGTGGCCCGCACCATCATCACGTCGCCGGTCGCGAACGAGACGTCGAACTCGTCGAGGATCCCGCGACGCAGCAGGGAGCCCGCGATCGACATCGCGGTCTCGTACTCGTCCTCGGAGTCGTAGGACATCGGCGAGGAGTCGACGATGACGACGATGTGAGAGCGGCGGGTGTCGAGGAACTGGCGCACCAGCAGCTGGCCGTGGCGGGCCGAGCTCCGCCAGTGGATGTGGCGCAGGTCGTCGCCGGGGACGTACTCGCGCAGGGCGTGGAAGGCGAGGTCGCTCATCGAGGTGTTCTGTGCCGTCGACCCCTCGAGGTCACGGACCAGGCCGACCCCGAAGGGCTCCAGGTGGGTGGTTCGCGGGTGGACGAACACCTCGGTGCGGTCGGTCCACTCCTGCACCCGCCGGAAGAGCCCGAGCGGGTCACCCCGCACCGTCCGGACCGGCCCGACGTCGATCACGCCACGGCGCTGGGTCGGCACCACGAACAGCTCGGTGTGCTCGGCACCGGGGAGCAGCACCGGCAGGTCGTACGTCACCCCGCCAGCCCCGATCGGGAACTCCAGGCTCGTCGAGACGAGCGGACCGCGCGCCTCGTTGCGTGCCCGCAGCTCGCCGGTGAGCGCCTGGCCGACGGCGACCCGCGGCGGCTCGACCACGGTCGCCACCGCGAGCCGGGTGCGCCCGATCATGAAGAAGGCCGCACCGATCACAAGGAACAGCGCCGCCATCGCCACCACGGCCGCCTCGATCCAGCCGAGCGCGGTCGCGGCGACCCAGGCCAGGGCGCCGAGGAGCAGGACGCCCCAGCCGATCGAGGTCACCGTGCCGAACCACTTCACCACCGTCGGTCGAGCCACTCCCACAACCGCTGATCGAGCCGCTGTCACCGCTGGTCGAGCCGCGAGCGCAAGCGAGCGTGTCGAGACCAACACGGTTTTCAGCGAGCGCCGAGGGGACTGTGTTGGTTTCGACACGGATTCGCTCGTACCTCGCGAATCCGGCTCAGCCAACGGGGGCGGCGGGGAACTCACGCCACGCGCTCCTGCGGTGCCGGGACCGAGGTGAGCAGGTCACCGATGACGTCCTCGACCGTGACGCCGTTGAACATCGCCTCAGGGTCGAGGATCAGGCGGTGGCAGAGCACCGGCTCGGCGAGCGACTTGACGTCGTCGGGCAGCACCTGGGAGCGACCCTCGGCGAGCGCCCACACCTTGGCGGTGCGCACCAGGGCGAGGCAGCCGCGCATGGAGGCGCCGAGGCGTACGTGCTTGTGGCGGCGCGACTCGTCGACCAACGCGGAGACGTAGGCGACGATCGCGGGGTCGATGTAGACCTGGTCGGCCATCTCGGCCATCTGGGTGACCGTCGGGGCGGTGATGATCGGGGTGACCAGGGTGGCCCGGTCGCGGACCGAGGAGTTCATCAGCAGCTCGACGGTGGCGTTCTGGTCGGGGTAGCCGACCGAGGTCTTCATCAGGAAGCGGTCCAGCTGCGCCTCGGGCAACCGGTACGTCCCGGCCTGCTCGATCGGGTTCTGGGTCGCGATCACCATGAACGGGCGGCCGACCTCGCGGGTGGCGCCGTCGACGGTGACCCGGCCCTCCTCCATGACCTCGAGCAGGGCGCTCTGGGTCTTCGGGGAGGCCCGGTTGATCTCGTCGGCGAGCACGATCGAGTGGAAGATCGGGCCGGGGTGGAACTCGAAGGCGGCCTTGCCCTGGTCGTAGACGGTCACGCCGGTCACGTCGGAGGGCAGCAGGTCAGGCGTGAACTGGATGCGCGCGTGCGACCCCTGGACGGTGTTGGCCAGCGCGCGGGCGAGCTGCGTCTTGCCCGTGCCCGGGTAGTCCTCGAGGAGCAGGTGGCCCTCGGAGAGCAGCGCGGTCAGCACCAGGCGGATCACGTTGCGCTTGCCCAGCACCGCCTTCTCGACGTTGTCGCACAACTTCTCGAAGGTCTCGTGGAACCAGCGAGCTTGCTCGGTCGTGACGGTCATCTTCTTCTCTCCAAGGCGTGGCCGGGAACTAGGCGGGGTGTCTGCGTCGTCAGGGTGTGGGCCGGGCAAGGCGCCGCTACCACGTTACGTTCTTCCGCTGGGTGGGTCGTCCGTCGTTCGAGGTGCAGGTCACGGTGAAGGGGGTGTTGGCGCCGACCCAGCCACGGCCGCTGCCCGTGCCCTTGCCATCGCCCCCGATGTTCACGTTCCAACGCGAGGTGGTGGCGCTCGTGCCGCAATCCCAGCTCGTGCCCGGGAAGGCGGGGTCGGTGATGGTGGAGCCGACGTACCAGCAGGTGCCACCGCACTGGGTCTCCGGCTGCGGGCACGCGCTGCCCGAGCACTCGCCCGCCTTGTTCACTGTCATCGTCGGGTCCGGCGGCGGGTCGGTCCGCACCGTGACCGAGTCGGACTTGCTCGCTCGCGGCGAGTCACTGATGGTCACGGTGTAGGTGTAGGACTTGTTCCACTCGGGTGCGGTGTCCGTGCCCGACCGGGAGCCCGCGCCGGTGCCCGTGCCGAACTGGGAGACCTCGGTGCCGCCACGCTTGACGGTGACGGTCGCGGCCTTGCCGTTGGGGTTGTAGCTGACCCGCCAGTTGACCTTGTTGCCGTCGACGCTCGCCGAGATCGATGGCGTGCCCAGCGGGCCGTAGGTGGTCACGTTCTTCGACGTCGGGGCGCCGCAGGAGTCCCCCGCGCCGGCGCCGCCGGAGGAGTCGTTGCAGGCCCGCAGCTGGACTTGTGTCGAGGTGCCGTTGGTGAAGCCGGTGATCGTCTTGGTCTGCTGACCGGCGCCCTCGGGTGAGTAGGTCCAGCTGCCGCAGGAGGAGCCGTTGCGTACGCACTCGACCCGGTTCGTCTTGCCGTGCGAGGCCCGCGGGGTGAAGACGATCTCGGCGGTGCCGTTGGCCCCGGTCGGGGTCGCACTGGCGAAGGACACCGCGTCCGGCGTCGCTGCCGCCTCGACCTTGCCGCCGGCGGAGTAGCTGGAGATGTGGGCCTCCGGCGAGCCGCCGGACCCGGTCTCCCGGGGCGAGGTCGCCTCGGCGTTGCGGGCCCGGACCGCGTAGGTGTAGATCGTGCCGTCGTTGGCGACGTCGTCGCGGCAGCTGGTCTCGGTCACCCAGGAGCAGACGATCTTCTCGCCGGTACCGCCGGTGCGGCGTACCTCATAGGTGACCGGCGCGGGGCCGTTGGCCGCGACCGGGCTCCACGAGACCGTCACCGCCTTGCCGGAGTTGTTGGCCGTGTTGGCCCACTCGAAGGTCGGCGTCGCCGGGGTATCGGGCTTGCCCGCGCCCATCCCCTCGACCGTCGCGGACGGCCCCTTGTTGGTCTTGACGCCCTTGTCGTTGAGCGGCACGACGGTGAACTGGACCGGGTCGCCGTTGGAGCTGACCGCCGCCGGATAGGTCGTCTGACCTGCGGAGATGTCCTTGATGCCGCCACCCGGCCAGCTGATCCGGTATTTCTGCACGTCCGAGCAGTCGCACGCGGCCGGGGGCGCCCAGCTCAGCTCGACCTTGTGGTCGCGCTGGCGGGTGACGCGGAGGCTCTGCACCGGACCGGTGTAGGCGTCGGGCTCGCCCTCGGCCGAGTTGCTCCACTCGCGGCTCGGCCCGACCGAGTTCACCGCGCGCACCCGGAAGTCGTAGACGACGCCGTTCTTCAGTCCGGTGATCCGGCACGAGGTCGAGGGACAGTCCTGGACGTGGTCGCCGTTGGCCTCCACCTCGTAACGCTGGATCGGGTCGTCGCCGTTGTCCTTCGGCGCGTTCCACGACAGCGCGACCACGTTGGAGAGGAAGTCGGAGGTCGTACGCAGCCCCGTCGGCGCACCGGGGACGTCGATGACGTCCACCTCGATGACGCCGGTGGCCTTGACCCGTTTGGAGTCCTTGCCGGAGTCGCTGACCTCGATCGCGTAGCGGTAGTGGCCGTGACCCTCCTCGGGCGTGTTGAAGGTGATCTTCGAACCGCTGGCCTTGCCCATGTCGGGCGAGTCGCCGTCGACCGGGTCGAGCTTGGTGATCACGATCTCCTGCGACTCCGAGGGCACCGGTGTCTGCAGATAGTCGGCGATGTCGATGGCGACCGTCTTGCCGGCCTCGGTCTGCAGCGGCTTGATCGGCGAGAGCGACGGAGCCGGCAGCGCGATGACGGTGACCAGGAGCTGGCCGGTCGCGTCCGTGCCCTCGACCCCGATCTCCAGGGCGCCCTGGGCACCGGCGTCGGCGTGCTCGGCGGTGAGTCGCAGGCCGCCGTCCTCGGGCTTGACCTCGACCCCGTCGAGCCCGTCGCCGACCTCGGCGGTGAAGTCGAGGTCGTCGGCGTCACCCGGGTCGGCGGTCCACACATGGCAGATCGCGGCGATGTCGACCAGCGCGCCGTTGCCGCTCTCGGGGACCTCGACCGGGGTGCTCGGACAGTTGATCTCCGGCTCCTCCTTGCCGATCTGGACCGGCAGCGAGATCACCGAGAGATGGGCGTCCGCGGAGGTGATCTTCTCGCGGTCGGCGACCTCGAAGGTCAGGGTCGCGGGGCCCTTGGTCTCACCGGCGGTGACCTTCACGGTCGTCGCGGTGGTGTCACCGGTGTTGAGCATGCCCTCGGGCGCGGCCACGATCTTGTCGGTCGTGGTCAGCACGACCGGGTCGCCCTCGGGGTCCTCGACGTAGTCGGTGATGTCGATGTTCTTCGTCTCACCCGGGTTGAACTGCAGCTCGGAGCCCGGCTTGAGGTAGGGCGCGTCCTTGGGACGGGCGGGGACGTAGATCGAGCCGACCGCCTGGGCGCCGTCGGGATCGGTGACCCGGTAGGTCCACACCCGGGTGGTCTCGCCGACCGGCAGGGTGACCTTGCCGTCGTCGATCTTCGGCTTCGCCTCGTCCTCGCCCACCGAGGGGCCCTTGACCGCGTCGACGGCGAGGTCATCGAGCGCGTCGTCGATGTCGGTCACCTTGGTCATCACATCGACGGTGGTGGTCGACGAGTCGCCTTCGGGGCGGGCGACCACGATCCCCGCCATCGGCGGGTTGTCGTAGCCCTCCTGATAGCGGATCGCGAGCTCGCCGGTGTCCTCGTGGAGGCCCGTGGTGGCGCGGTAGGGGATGTGCTGGAAAGGTTCGCCGGAGCCACCCTCGACCGTGACGATGCCGTCGGAGCGCTGCTTCACGTTGGATCCCTCGGCCGCATCGGTCGAGGCCAGGTGCAGCTCGGTCCCCGGCGTACGCAGGTCGTTGGCGAGCACGTCGTAGGTCAGCTTCTTGGCGGGGTCGAGCGTGACCAGGTCGTCGACGGCGACCGGGCGCTGGGGCGCACCGGGCGCGACCACCGCGATCCGGACGGTGCCGGTCGCGACGGCACCGAAGGGGTCGCTGACCTCGTAGGTGAACTCGTCGGTGCCCGCGGCGTTGGGGAAGGCCTGGTAGGTGATCGTGTTGGCGCCGTGGGCCAGGACGCGGCCGTAGGAGGGCGCGCTGTTGATCCTGGTCACCGAGACCGAGTCGCCGTCGGGGTCGGTGCCGACGGTGGGCAGCCGGAGCGTGACCTCGTCACCCTGGACCACCCGCGACTCCAGCGCCTTCGGCGCGGGCGCGGAGTTGTCGGCCTTCTTCTTCGGCAGCGGCTTGACGTGGATGCGGATGTTGCCCGACGAGTGCTCCGCCGACGGGTCGCCGGTGTTCTGCACGACGTAGCGGACGTCGACGTCGACCGGCCCCTTGACGTCGTCGGGGGCGACGTAGCGGACCCGGTTGCCGTCGATGTAGGCCTCGCCGACCGTCGGCTGGCCCAGCACCTGCAGCTGGCCCTTCGTCTCGATGGTCTGGTCGACGACCAGGCCGACCGGATCGCCCGACGGCGTCGAGTCGTTGTCGAGGACCGGGATCGAGACGGAGTCGGCGGCCCTGACCGTGGCCTCGTCGTCGACCGCCTCCGGGGCGTTCTCGGCGCCGCGCAGCGCCGGGCGCTGGCTCACCGTCACCGACCCCTCGGCCTCGGCCGCGCCGTTGCTGATCGTGTAGCGGATCGCCTGGGTGGACGGGTCCATGTCGGGCTTCGACGCCTGGATCCGCAGCCAGCGTCCGTCGAGCACCGCGACCGTCAGGTCGCTGTCGCCGACGGGCTCGGCGTGGGTCACGGCGAGGAGCCGGCCGCGGGAGTCGTAGTCGTTGGCGAGGACGTCGAGGGTGCGGGTCGAGGTGCCGAGGACGGCGGTCGTGTCGGGAGTGGCGATCGGCTCGTCCGCTGCCTGGGAGGCCGGTTTGACGTCGACCCGGATCTTCGCCGCGGCGGGCTTCGCGGCGCCGAACCCGGCGTTGTAGCTGAGCTGGTAGGTGCCCGGCGAGCTCCCCCGGGCCCGCACCACGCCGGTCTCCCGGTCGGTGCTCACCTCGAGGCCGCCCTTGGGCGGGACGTCACCGGCGAGGGTGAGGGTGGCGTCGAGATTGGAGGGGTCGGCGCCGGGAATGTCGTTGTCGAGCGGACGGATCGTCACCCAGGAGCCCTGGGTGCCCTCGGCGACGTCGTCCTTCGGCTCCGGAGAGGCGGTGGTGGCGCCGGCGACGATGTTGACCCGCACCTTGTCCTTCGAGGGTTTGCCGCCGGTGCTGACCTGATAGCCGAGGTTCTCGCTCCCCGAGGCGTCCGAGGCGGCGGTGTAGCGGAGCAGTCCGTCAGGGGTCACGCTCGCCTTGCCCTTGGACGCGGTCGGGGACTGGGCGGTGACCGGGTCGCCGTAGCGCTCGTCGCGCCAGTCGCCGACCACCGGGATCTCCACGGTGCCGCCGGCCGCGACGGTGTAGTCCGTGGGCGTGTAGTGCTCACGGAGCGTCGGCTTGCCGGTGCCGCCCGAGCCCTCGATGCTGAGCTCGACGCTGGCGTCGTCCTGGCCGGCCTTGCCCTTGAGCCCGTCGTCGACGGTGTACTTGAAGCTGGTCTTCTTCCCCTCGGCCGACTCGGGGGTGGTGACCAGGATCGACTGGCGGTCGGGGGCGATGGTGGCCTCGACGCCGTCGACGGAGGCCTTGCCCACCGAGACCACGCTCAGGATCGAGTCCTTGGCCGAGGAGTCGTTGTCGAGGACGTGCAGGACCGTGGTGCGTCCGGCCCGGGCACCGAGGTGGTCGTCCTTGGCCTTCGGCGCCTGGGCGGCCTTGGTCAGCTGCTGCTGCTTGTCCTTCTTCTGGTTCTGCTTCTGGGTCTGCGGCTGGAACGACTCCCAGTTGGAGATCTTCTTGATGTCGGCGCCGTCGATCTCCCAGACATCACCGTTGCGCAGGTCGTTGAGCACCAGCTGGCCACGGTTGATCCGGAACTCCAGCTCGGCCGCCGGGCCGAGCGTCGGGATCTCGCCCAGGACGGGCTCACCCTCACCGCACTGGGTCACCACCGAGCCGGTCGAGCCGTTGGCCCAGGCACCGAAGACGCAGTCGCCGAGGCGGACCGGGGCCGCCGGGTCGCCGGCGGACTCGGCGACGTGGCGGATCTCGCCGTTGCTCAGCGCGACGGCCTTGAGGCCGGTCGCGTCGCCGACGAGCACCTCCTTGGCCTTGGCGGAGGGCTGCTGGAGGACCGCGCTCTCCGCGGTCTCCCCGAAGTCCGCGGCGACGTCGGAGCCCTTGGCGGCGCCGAGCAGCCAGCCGGCCTCGTCGAGGGTGACGACCTCGCCGCCGACGACGGTCGCCGAGGTCGGGGTCTCCGCATACTCCGGAGCCTTCGGGAGCTTGGTCTCCGCCGGGTCGGCGAACCGCTCACCGTCAGGCGCGAAGGCGGTCAGCGTCCGCTTGGCAGCGGAGACGGCGTACGCGGTCCCGTCGGTGCCGATGGTGAGGACCGCGTCGGCGCCGACCGTCTCGGTGGGCTTGGTGGAGCCGGAGAGGTCGGAGAGGTCGCCGACGCCGGTGGTCGGGTCGACGGAGGTGAGCCAGACCTTGCCGGTCTTCTGCTCGGCGACGCCGATGGTGTTGCCACCCATCACGACGCGGCTGTCCTTCACGGTCACCGCGTCGTCGTCGATGCCCTCGGCCAGCTTGGTGTTGACCGGCGTGATCGTGCGGGCGTCGCGGTCGACCGAGGCCACCGCGATGCCGTTCTGCACCACGTCGAGGCCGGCGCGCTCCGACCTGGAGCCGGCCTCGTTGCCCGCCCAGACGACGCCGTCGAGCTGGGCGACCGGGCGGTTCTGCCGACCCAAGGTGCCCCAGGACTGGTTGGTCACCCAGATGCCGCCGTCGTCGAGATCGGCCTTGTGCACGGGGTAACCCGTCGACTGGATCGCATAGACGGTCAAACCGCCCGCAACGACGGCGAGAGCGGTCCAGGACGCGATGGAGGTCCGATGACGTCGCATCCAGCCGGGCGCCATCCCGAAACGTGCCACCAAGACTCTCCCCAAGTCCTTCCATGCCAAATGGCCAGCCGACGCGAAAAGCCTGGCTTACTCTAGGCGCGCCTCTAGATAGAAGCCACACGAATGAGCCAAACGTGGCACACGGCTCAGTGAACACGCTCACCGATACCGTACGGGATGTTCTAAAGTGTCCGCTTCCAGCACACCACTATTTCGCATCCTGCCTGGGATGTTCTCTCGATCATCGGCACCGCAAAGGAACAGCATGACCGCTTACCCAGCCCTGCGTGCCGCGGGGGCGACTGATGTCGGCCGGGTCCGCGAGGTGAACGAGGACTCGTTCGTCATGCTGCCTGCGGTGGCCGTCGTCGCCGACGGGATGGGCGGTCATGCCAGCGGCGACGTCGCCAGCGCCCTCGCGGTGGAGACCTTCCAGAGCCGCTTCGCGACCATCTGCCCGGTTCCCGAGGACATCCAGGACGCCGTCCACGCCGCCAACTCCGCGATCACCTCGGAGGCGGCGCGCAACTCCGAGAAGCAGGGCATGGGCACGACCCTGACCGGCGTGGCGCTCGTCGAGTCGGACGGTGCGCCCCACTGGCTGGTGTTCAACGTCGGCGACTCGCGCGTCTACCAGCTCTCGCCTGCCGGCGTGACTCAGGTGACGATCGACCATTCGGAGGTCGCCGTCATGGTCGAGGCGGGGATGATCACCGCCGCGGAGGCCCGCGTCCACCCGCTGCGCAACGTGATCACCCGGTCGCTCGGCACCTACCCGTCCCCCGACGCGGACACCTGGCTGATGGCGGTCTCGCCCGACGACCTCTTCCTGCTCTGCTCCGACGGCCTCACCGGCGAGCTCGAGGACCACGAGATCCATGAGATCGTCTCCAGGACGCTCGGGGTGGGCGGAAGCATCGACAACCTGGCCCAGAGGCTGGTGGACGCTGCGGTCGCATCGGGCGGGCGCGACAATGTCACTGTGGTACTCGTGACGCCCCCTCCCTCGCTCTTCACCGCCCCGACGGACTCTGCCCGATCTACAGGGGACGTCTCGTCGTCCCATGAGTGATACCGCTACCTACTGTGTTGGGCACTGGCTCGCGTTGAAGGGCGACCAGTGCTGGGCGCTGGTGCAGCTCGGCCCGGGTGATCCGCGCGTCGGCGGTGTCCAGGCCGCGCTGAGAGACCCCCATCCGGTCGACGCGATCGCCGGCCTGCTCTCGGCCGACGGGCCGCGGGCCCCCGGCTTCGCGCTGGTCGGACGCGAGGGCCCGAGGGTGCGGTACGCCGTGCGCTCGCCTGCCAAGGTGACCGCCGTCGTCAACGAGGTGCCGGTCTTCATCGACGGCATCGACGTCTCCGGCAGGTGGGCCGACGGTCACTTCGCGGCCGTCCCCGAGCGGGCCGAGCTGGCCAACGGTGCCTGGGGCGGGATGGAGGAGGACCAGCCGCTGGTCGACACCGCCCACGCGCGCTCGCTGGACGTCGTCTTCGATCCCGACTTCTACGTTCAGGTGCAGGCCGACTCGACCATGGCACCGCCGCTGGACCACACCATCCGGCGCTCGGACCTCGCCGCCTCGCCGCCGCCCGCCGCGCCGCCGCCCGCGATGCCGAACGTGCCTTCGTTCCAGAGCCCCCCGCCGGCCGCGGTGCCGCCGCCACCGGTGGCACCGTCCCAGCCCGCGCCGGAGGCCAAGAAGGGCATCATCGACGGGCTTCCATGGCGCAAGAAGGGTGCCAAGAAGCCCGACCCGAACGCGTGGGGTCCGCCGGACCGGCAGCCTTCGTCCGCGCCGGCGATACCGCCCGCTGCGCCGCCCTCCGCGCCGCCTCCACCCCCGATGCCCGCGCCTGCGCCCACCCCGCGTAACGACATGGCGACCCGGGTCCGCGACGTGCCGACGCCGACCCCGGTGCCGCCCGCCGGCGGGCCGACGGTGTGGGCGGTCTACTGCCCGCACGGCCACGCCTCCCCGCCCTACTCACCGACCTGCCGCATCTGCCGGCTGGCGCTGCCGCCGCACCAGCAGCCGGTGTCGGTCCCGCGCCCCGCGCTGGGCCAGCTCAAGCTCGGCGACGGCCGGGTCGTCATCCTGGACCGGGGTGCGGTCTTCGGGCGGTCGCCGCGCGGGGATGCCAGCGGCAACACGGGGGCCGGTGGCGTACCTCCGCATCTGGTGAAGGTGATGCTGCCCGACATCAGCCGGCTGCACACCGAGGTGCGCCTGGAGGAGTGGCAGGTGCTCGTCCGCGACCTCGGCTCCGCCAACGGGTCCTATCTGACTCTGCCCGGCGGGCGTCCGCAGCAGATGCGGCCGATGGAGGAGTACGCCCTGGAGCCCGGTGCCGTGGTGAGCCTGGCCGGTTCCATCAATCTCACCTATGAGGTTCTCGGGTGAACGCGACACCACACCCCGAGCTCGGTCCCGAGCTCCCGGGGATGACCTGCCTGGGCAGGCTCGGCTCGGGTGGCTTCGCCGACGTCTACCTCTACGAGCGCCACCACCCGAAGGTCCGGGTCGCGGTGAAGCTGATGCGGTCCTCCGACCTCGCCGAGGCGCAGCGGGCGCAGTTCGCCGCGGAGGCGGCGGTGATGGCCGAGCTGGCCGAGCACCCGTTCATCGTGCCGGTGCACAGCGCAGGCGAGACGCCGGACGGCCGCCCCTACCTGGTGATGGGCTACTACCCCAACGCCGACCTCGGTGCCCGCGTACGCAACAACCCGATGAAGGTGCAGGACGCGCTGCGCTTCGGGATCCAGATGGCGTCGGCGGTCGAGACCGCCCACCGCGCCGGGATCATCCACCGCGACATCAAGCCGTCCAACATCCTGCTCTCCCGCTACGACGTGCCCGGCCTGGCCGACTTCGGCATCGCCGGCCGCCCGCGCGACGACGAGGGCGACATCGGGGTCTCGCTGCCGTGGTCGCCGCCCGAGGTCCTCACCTCGGCGTCCAACGGCTCGGTCGCCTCCGACGTCTACTCGCTGGCCGCGACCGTCTGGCACCTGCTCGTGGGCCGCTCGCCGTTCGCGGAGCGGGGCAACAACTCCGACCGCGCCGTCTTCTCCCGCATCCTGCACACGGCTCCGCCGACGACCGGACGCCCGGATGTGCCGCCCTCGCTCGACCGCGTACTGCAGCAGGCGATGGCGAAGGACCCGACCTACCGGCCGCGGACGGCTCTCGACCTGGCCCGCCACTTCCAGCGGATCGAGCAGGAGCTGCGGCTGGGCCGCACCGAGGTGCAGGTCCTCGACCGCGACGCCGGTGGTTCCGGCTCGATCCCGGTGGTGCCGACGGTGCCGGCCTCCCGCGGCGAGGGCCCGACGACCGGCTCGGGCCGCAGGCACCTGCCCGCTCCGCCGTCCGACCCGGAGGCCGAGCTGGTCACCGAGGTCAAGCCGCCCTCGCAGGTCATCGCTCAGCCTCCGCCGCCCGTCCAGGCAGCCCACTTCCCGGATGCCGGCTCGGCCTCGGCCGACCGCACCCGGTTCAGCTACCCGCGTACGGAGGAGGGCCCGTCGGTCCTCACCGGCGCGCGTCCGACGGAGACCCGCAGCAAGACCCCGGCGATCATCGGCGTCGTCGTGCTCTTCCTCGTCGCCGCCGTCATCGGCATCGTGCTCTCCCGCGGCGGTGAGGACGAGAAGCCCGACGAGGTCCCGCCCCCGCCCGTGGAGACCGACCTCCCCGGTGTCACCGGCCCCGCCGCGCCCGGGAAGGTCAAGGGCACGCTCAAGGGCGACCGGGCGATCTTCACGTGGTCCGGTGTGCCCGGCGCGACCGGCTACAAGTGGGTCGGCGACAACTCCACCAGCGGCAGCGTGGACCGCCCCAAGGCGGTCGTACGCCTCGAGGGAGCCACCAAGGTCTGCATCCAGGTCCGCTCCCTCGGTGAGAACGGCAACGTCTCCCAGGGCGCCGCCCAGGCCTGCGTGTCGAAGTAGCTAGCTGGACCGGTGCGGCCCGGGGTGCCCCTCGCGCCGGATGCAGGGCCGCTTCGCACGCTTGAGGATGGCGCCGCAGCGTGGTTCGCGACGCCCGGACATGATTCGGGTCAGGTCGAGCGGCTCGACACCCGCGCGAGCACGCCTCATCGCCGCGCCGAGGGCCGCGACCGGGTCCGGGTTGCCGCCTGCGTCCCAGCCGTGGGTCATCGCGGCTTCGAGCTCGTCCTTCGACAGGTTCGCCGCCGTCACCTCGTCGAGGATCCCGGCCACGACAGCAGCCTTGACCATGCCGGGAGGCGCGGGCTCGGGACGGTAGTCCCAGCCGTCGAGGCCGACCTCCTCCGCCACCACCTCGACCAGGGCCAGCACCTCCCAGACCTCCGTCATCAGGTCCGGGTCGATACGCCCGCTGCGTACGAGCGCGGCCGCCATGTCATACGCCGCTTCCGCCCTCCGCGGCCCCGCGACGAGCACCTCGATCGTCCCCACCGGGGTCCCATCGACGACGTCGACCCGACTGGCGAAGACCACGCGGTACTCCTTCTGGAGTACGTTGAGGGTGTTCCATCCCGCGAGCTTCTGCCCGCCGCGGTTGCTGAGCGGATGCGCACCAGCGGGGTTGCGGCACAGCGCGACGACGTCAACCAGGAGGGACTCACGCTGCGCGATCGTCAGCGGCTCGAGCGACTCGACGAATGCATCGTTGAACTCGACGTACGCCTGGTTGTCCGGAAACCTCTCGCCTGTTCGCACGGCCTAGGCGACGTCGCGATGCGCCGCGGCCCGCTCACGAACCCGGTTCACGTCGACACCGAGCCGCTCGCAGGTCTCCTCCAGGGACAGCAGCTCCCCGCGCGAGGAGACGATGTCGGCTGCCGCGTCGAGCACCCGGGCCGTCGCCTCTCGCAGCGCACGGAGGTCGTCGTCGAGATGCTCCGCGGAACCGATCACGGCCACCGCCCTACCGTGGCTCGTCAACACGATGCGACCCTCGGAGCTCTTGGCCGCCAACGCTGACACGCCCATCCGGGAGGCGGCCGTCATCGGCACCCGTATCTCCTTCACGCCAGCAACACTATCTAGATCTATGTACTCTTGCAATCCGCCCACGAGCGGTGCGCCTGCTCATCGCGGCCGAACCCCCGCAAGAGATAATCGGCGCATGCCGAACACCCCAGCGCCGATGACACCCGTGGCCACGTCAGCGAAGCTGGCGGACGGACGCGAGATCTGGTTCTTCGACGAGCAGCCGACGCTGCGGTCGGTGCACGACGAGCGGCCGCTGGAGCCGCGGGCGGGTGGGTCGCAGCTGCGCTGGGACCGGCTGACCGCGACCTGGACGGCGGTGGCGGGACACCGGCAGACGCGTACGTTCAAGCCGCCGTCGGACGAGTGCCCGCTGTGCCCGTCGGTCGACGGGAGGCTCACCGAGATCCCGGCCGAGAGCTACGACGTGGTGGCCTTCGAGAACCGGTTCCCGGCGCTGTCGACGGTCGCCGTCGGCGAGGCGACCGGGGAGCCGTTCGTCTCCCAGCCGGGGCGCGGTCGCTGCGAGGTCGTGTGCTTCACCAGCGACCACGAGCAGAGCTTCGTGGACCTTCCTCCCGAACGGGTGCGGACGGTGCTCGCAGCCCTCGCGCACCGCACCGAGCAGCTGACGGCGATGCCGGAGGTGGCGTACGTCTTCTGCTTCGAGAACCGCGGCGAGGAGATCGGAGTGACGCTGCAGCACCCGCACGGGCAGATCTACGCCATGCCGGTGCTGCCGCCGCGGATCGAGTCCCTCGCGAACGCCGCCGACGCCCACCGCGAGGAGACCGGCGAGTGCCTGCAGTGCGCGGTGCTGGCCGACGAGCTCGCCGACGGGTCGCGGATCGTGGCCGAGAACGGGTCGTTCGTGGCGTACGTGCCCTACGCCGGCCGCTGGCCCTACGAGATCCGTGTCGTGCCGCGGCGCCACGTGGGCTCGCTGCCCGGGCTGACCGCCGAGGAGATGGACGACCTCGCCGCGCTCTACCAGGAGTGCCTGCGGCGGATGGACGGGCTCGACGACGCCGGTCCGGTGCCCTACATCGCCGGCTGGCAGCAGGCGCCGACCGGCCGCGAGGACACCTGGCACCTGGCCACCGAGATCTTCACCATCCGGCGGGCGCCCGGACGGCTCAAGTACCTCGCCGGCATCGAGTCCGGCGTCGCGCTCTGGGTCAACGACATCCCGCCGGAGACCGCCGCCGAGCGGCTCCGCGAGGCTCTCTAGAGCCCCTGCCAGTCCGGCTTCCCGGCGTAGACCTCGCGGTAGTAGTCGCGGCGTACGAGGCGGGAGGCCGCGGCCTCGTCCAGGAGGACCGAGACGTGGCCGTGGAGCTGGAGGACCGAGGCCGGGCAGGTCGCGGAGACCGGGCCCTCGACCGCGGCGGCGACCGCCTCGGCCTTGCCCTCCCCAGTGGCGAGGAGAAGCAGGTGGCCGGCTCTGGTGATGGTGCCGAGGCCCTGGGTGAGCACGTGGTGCGGCACCGCGTCGGGTGAGCCGAAGAAGCGCGCGTTGTCCTTGCGCGTCCTGGCGGTGAGCGTCTTGATCCGGGTCAGCGAGGCCAGCGACGAACCGGGCTCGTTGAACGCCAGGTGGCCGTCGGAGCCGATGCCGAGGATCTGTACCTCGATGCCGCCCGCGGCCACGATCGCGGCCTCGTAGCGCTCCCCGGCGGTCGGCAGGGTCTCCTCGGCCGGGTCGGGTCCGTGGACCCGCTCGGGCGGGATGCCGATCGCATCGGTGAACTCGCGCCGGATGGTCGCCAGGTAGGACTGCTCGTGGCCGTCGGGAAGGCCGACGTACTCGTCCAGGTTGAACGTCTCCACGCCGTCGTAGGACGGCCCACGACCGTCCCGGACGCGCCGGATGAGCTCCTCGTACGTCGCCAGCGGCGTCGAGCCGGTGGCGAGCCCCAGCACGGCCGGGGCGCCGGCGGCCGCCCGGCTGCGTACGACCTCTTCGATCGTGTCCGCGGCGAGGGCGGCCACCTCGGCGGGGGTCTCGAGGACAACTACTTCCATGTCAGTCCTTCGTCGGATCGTTCACTGGGGTGATCAGGGCGGCGCCGATGGCAGCGACCGGGGCGGCGGAGACCACCCGCAGGCGCGAGGCGAGCTCGAGGGAGGCGAGGAACGGCGAGGTCTCGGTCTGACGGGCGAGCGCGACGGCGATCGCCTCCCGCAGCGGTTCCCCGACCGACGCGACGCCCCCGCCGATCACGACACGTTCGGGGTCGACGGCCAGAGCGAGGGCGCGTACGGCGGCGGCGACACCGTCGGCGAAGCGGTCCCGCACGATCACGGCAGCCGGGTCACCCGAGGCCGCTGCGGCGAAGAGCGCCGCGGCGGGATGGCCGGTAGAGGTCGGCCAG
This sequence comes from Nocardioides sp. NPDC047086, assembly GCF_040643685.1. Lineage (NCBI taxonomy): Bacteria > Bacillati > Actinomycetota > Actinomycetes > Propionibacteriales > Nocardioidaceae > Nocardioides > Nocardioides sp. NPDC047086. The sequence goes on along the minus strand of NZ_JBEYUV010000047.1, from coordinate 10,344 downwards.
GCGGCCGCGAGCGCGGCACCGGAGGCGACCAGCTCGAGGCAGCCGCGCTGGCCACACCCGCACACCGGGCCCTCCGGGTCGACCGGGAGGTGCCCGACCTCCCCGGCGGCGCCGTGGAAGCCTCGGCGGAGCGCCCCGCTGAGGTAGAGGCCGGCAGCCAGGCCGGTGCCGAGCGAGAGGTAGACCAGGTCGTCGACGTCCTCGACGGCGTGCGCGCCGAGGGTTGCCGCGTTGGTGTCGTTCTCGAGGGTGACGACCGCTCCCGTGCGTGCGCCGAGCAGCTCCGCGAGCGGGAAGGCGTCGCCGTCCAGGCCCAGGTTGACCGCATGCTTCACGGTGCCGGCGCGGGTGTCGACGATGCCGGGGATGCCGACCCCGATCGAGCGGATCTCGCCGCCGTCGAGCGCGTCACGCAGGCTCGCGACCACAGCGGCCGCGCTCTTCACGACACCCTCGCCGCCGGGGGTGGTGGCGGCACGGTCCTCGGCCAGCACCGCCCCGTCCGCACCGATCGCGATACCGTGGATCTTCGTGCCGCCGATGTCGAGGCCGACCCGTGCGCCGTTCACCGGCCCCAGCCCGATCGTCGCAGCACCTCGGTCACGGCAGCCACGCCCGGCAGGGAGAACCCCTGTGGACACAGCCGCGGCAACCCCGGTCGGTCGTACGCCCCGGGCCACCCCCACTCCACCAGCACCGCGGCGCCCGGGAGCTCGGCAACGGTCCGGCCGACCTCGGGACGGCGGTGTGCGTCGCGCACCTGCACGATGAGGGGTGCGTCGGGGAGCTCCGGGAGCGGGTCGCCGGGGCGGATGACGAGGTCCGGCGGCAGGCCCCACGGCACGTCCCCCACCGCGATGTTGGCCTCGGTGTCGACGGTCACGACCCGGGCACCGGCGAGATCCGGGATCTCGGTGAGGTCGCTGACCACCGCGAGCGCCCGGCGGGCGCCCTCGATCGAGCGTTCCTCGAACCGGGGGTCGAGCGCGCCGTCGGGCCGCTGCGCGCCGGTGAGGTCGGCGAGCAGCTTGTCGACGCGCGCGACCGCGTCCTGGAGCCGCTCGAGCGGGAGCTCGCCGGACTCGACCGCGGCCACGATCGCCGCGGTCGTGTCGCGGACCAGCGAAGGCGGCTTCTCGGGGCCGAGGATGAGCAGGTCGGCGCCTGCCGCGAGCGAGAGCACCGCGGCGGCCGGGATCCCCCGGCTCGCCGACGCACCGGCCATGTCGAGGGCGTCGGAGACGATCGGCCCGTCGTAGCCCAGCTCGCGCAGCAGCCCCAGCACCGGCGCCGAGAGCGTGCCGGGCAACTCACCGTCCAACGCCGGCACCAGGATGTGGGAGGTCATCACCGAGGCCGCTCCGGCCTCGGCGGCCGCCTGGAACGGGACCAGCTCACGCTCGCGCAGCGTGTCCAGGGAGGCGTCGAGGACGGGGAGGGCGACGTGGCTGTCCTGGCCGGTGTCGCCGTGGCCCGGGAAGTGCTTGACGCAGGCGGCGACGCCGGCCGACTCCAGGCCCTTCACCCACGCGGCCACGTGCTTCGCCGCCACGCCGGCGTCGTGGGAGAACGACCGGGTCGCGATCACAGGGTTGTCGGGGTTGGAGTTCACGTCCGCGACGGGAGCCAGGTCGAGGTTGATGCCGGCGCGCGCCAGCCGCACGCCGATCGCCCGCCCGGTCTCCTCGGTCAGCGCCAGGTCGTCGGCCGCCCCGAGGGCGGCGGCGCCGAGCACCGAGGAGCCGGCGAGCGCCTCGAGCCGGGTGACGTCCCCGCCCTCCTCGTCGATGGTGATCACCGGCGCCCAGCCACCCTCGGCGGAGGCCGACCTGATCTCGGCGGCCAGGCTGCGTACGGAATCCTCGCCGGCCTCGGTGTTGGTTCCGAACAGACAGATGCCGCCCAGGCCTTCGCGGAGCAGCTCGGCGTAGCCGGCGGGCAGGGTGGAGCCGGCGAAGGCGGAGACCTGGACGCGCAGCGCCAGGGTCTCGACTGCTGTCGGGGAGGTCATCACGACACCCCCAGCTCGCCGGCGAGGACGAGCACCGCGGCGCCGACGATGACGACGTCCTCGCCGAGCGTCGACGTACGGAACTCCAGCGGCTCGCCGCTGACCGGCATCGTCCGCTCGCGGATGATCCGGTCGGCGGTCTCCCGCAGCGGTCCGTCCAGGAGGTCGGCCGGCCCGGAGAGGACCAGCTCGTGAAGATTGAGGGTTCCGACCACGGGCGCCAATGCCTTTCCAAGGTGTTCTCCGGCTTCCACGAGCGCATCGTCGTGGGCCGTCTCGAGGCGTTCGCGCAGTCGCGGCACCGCGAGGAAGGTCTCCAGGCAACCCTGGCGGCCGCACGCGCACAGCGGCCCCTCGGGATCGACGGTCACGTGCCCGACCTCACCGGCGGCGTCGACGAACCCGTGCAGCAGCGCCCCCTCGAGCACGAGGCCCGCACCGACACCGGTGCCGACCCGCACGAGCATCAGGCCGCCGTCGCCGGACTGGCCGAAGGTGTACTCCCCCAGCACCGCGGTGTTGGCGTCGTTGGCGACGTACGTCGGTCGGCCGGTCTCGCGGCGCACCTGCTCGGCCAGGGCGACATCGGTCCAGCCCAGGTTGGGTGCGGCGACCACGGTGCCGTCGGCGGCGACGACACCGGGGCTGCCGATCCCGATGCCGAGGATCGGCCGGTCGGTGCTCGCGATCAGCTCGGTGACCAGCTCCTTGACGAGACGTACGGCCTCGCTCCCGGTGCGGCCCTCCCGGCACCTGGTGGTGCGGTGAATGACGTCGCCGGTCAGGTTCAGCACGGCGCCGGCGACCTGGTCATCACCGGAGACATCGATGGCCACGATGTGGGTGGCGTCGGCGGCGAGCCCGACCAGCATCGGCGGCTTCCCGACCCGGCTCTCCACCGGCGCCCCGAGCTCCTCGACGAGCCCGTCCTCGAGCAGGCTGCCCACCAGATCGGAGACCGTCGCCCGGGTCAGACCGGAGGCTCGAGCCAGGTCGGCGCGGCTCGCCGGGCCCACCGCGAAGAGGTGCTGGAGCACCAGGGATCGGTGATGCCGCCGCGCATCCTCCTGCAGCAGCTTCCCGATCGGCCGCAACGTACGCCGTCTCGCCTTCGACATGTTTGTTAGTCCATCGTACTTATTAATGCTTCGTCAAGTCGACACGACGTTTTCCTCGCCGAGACGTCACATTCTGACGCCGAAGGGTCAGTTTCTACCATCGAGAGGTCAGATGATGGCAGCGAGCTGGGCACGGGTCGGGACGTACGGCTCGATCCGGAGGACCATGTGGGCCTCCTCGGGGGTGCGATTGCCCTTGCGGCCGTTGCACCTGCCGCACGCCGCCACCGTGTTCATCCAGGTCCATCTGCCGCCGCGCGACTGTGGCAGCAGGTGGTCGATGGTGCGGGCCTGGCCGCCGCAGTAGGCACAACGATGCTGGTCGCGCTTGAGCACTCCCTCGCGGGAGTAGCCGGCCGGACGGTACATCCAATGCATGGCGATGTAGCGGACCAGCCGCACCGCCTTGGGCCATGGATGTGGCCCGATCATCTTGTCGCCCTGTTGCTCGTGAACCACCGCCACCTCACGGAAGAGCATCCGCACGGCGTGCTTGAACGAAACCCTTCCGAGCGGCTCGAAGGAGGCGTTATACAGGGTCACGGCGCCCATGGTCGTGGTCATACTCGGTTACCTCCCAGGAGACGTCGGATAGAGATCGCGTGCAGATCGGACGGGAACACTGGACTGAAACAAAAAGGGGGCCGCCCCGACGAGACAGACATGTCTCGCAGGAGCGGCCCGGAGTGATCCGGTGCGGCTATGCACCCAGGTCACTGTCGGCTCCCGCGGGCATGAGGGTCACGCTCGTGCGCAGCGGTCAGCGACCAGGCCGCCGGGGCGGTGGTCCTGTGCTGCGTGCTCATGCGTGGGCCCTTCAAGAGGTCAGGTGAATTTGCCCGGCGGTGAGACCGGGTGCTACCAGAATAGTGCGAACACCCTCCACCTACCAACGGTTTTCGCAGGTCAGGAGCGTGTCTTTCCGGTTAACTACGCCCGACGTACGCCGTTTGGGCCCGTTAGCGCGACCGGGGCCGTGTCTCGGAGCCTCGGGATCAGCGCCTCGCCGACCCTGGCGACCTCGGTCCGGTAGGGCGTGTCCGAGAGGACGAAATGGGTCACGCCGAGCTCCTGGTAGCGGGCGATCGCGGCGGCGACGTCGTCCCCGGAGCCGACCAGCCAGGTGGTGCCGGCACCGCCTCCGCCATAGCGTCCAGGGGCGGTGTAGAGGCAGTCGTCGAGTACGTCGCCACGGTCGGCGAGGTCGAGGAGGCGGCTCTGCCCGACCGCCGACCGGCCGGTGCGGCGGAACTCGCGGTCACCGACGCTGTCGGCCATCCGGCGCACCTTCTCCTCCGCGTCACGCCAGGCCTCCTCGCGGGTGTCGCGGATCAGCGTGGTGATCCTCAGCCCGAACTCGAGCGGCTCCAGGTCTCGACCCAGCGACTCCTCCAGTCCGCGCAGGCGCTCGACCCGCTCGGCGATGCCGTCCAGCGGCTCACCCCAGAAGAGCTGTACGTCGGCCTCGGTCGCGGCCACCGCCTCGGCCTCCGGGGAGGCGCCACCGAAGTAGAGCCGGGGGTGCGGGCGGTCGTCGGTTGCGTAGGGGCGCGGGGTGATGGTCGATCCGGCGACCTGGAAGTGGTCGCCGTCGAAGGTGACGCCCTCCTCGGTCCACAGCCGCCGCACCAGCCGCATGAACTCCTTGGTCCGCGCGTAGCGGGCCGCGCGCGAGTCCTTGCGGTCGCCGTAGGCGGCCAGGTCGTCCTGACCGGAGACGATATTGACCCGCACCCGGCCCTGGCTGAGCTGGTCGAGCGTCGCGGCCGCGGTGGCGAAGTTGGCCGGGCGCCAGTAGCCCGGGCGGATCGCGATGAGCGGTTCGAAGGTCGTGGTGCGCGCGGCCAGGGCGGTCGCGACGGTGAAGGTGTCGGGCCTCCCCCAGCTGGTGCCGAGCAGGGCGCCGGTCCAGCCGGCATCCTCGACCGCCTCGGCGAGGCCGACCTGGTAGTCGAGGGAGCCGTAGCCGTCCTCCGGCGATGCGGTGTCGCCACGGTGACCGGCTTCGACGAAGTTGGGGAGGTACCAGAGGAACTCGGGGGCGTGGGGGTCGGTCATTCCGGACTCCTTCATGAGGCGTTCCCATGAATGTTAATCGTCTTTATGGACTATGCATCGCGGTGTCCATGGATGGACAGAGGCTCAGCCAATGAGCCAACTCGGGGTATGGTCCCCGCCATGGGCCTGACCTCTGCCGAGTTGATCGACCTCGTCCTCGACGCCGGGACATGGACGTCATGGGACACCCCGCCGTCTTACGCCGAGATCCCCGAGGCGTACGCCACCGACCTGGCGAAGGCCCGGGAGCGGGCAGGGACGGACGAGTCGGTGGTCACCGGCGAGGCCCGGATCGCCGGACGGCGGGTGGCCGTCGTGCTCTCGGAGTTCCGGTTCCTGGCCGGGTCGATCGGACGCGCGTCGGCCGATCGACTGATCGCGGCGGTGGAGCGGGCGACGCGTGAAGGGCTGCCGCTACTGGCCGGCCCGGCCTCGGGCGGGACCCGGATGCAGGAGGGCACGCCGGCGTTCGTGCAGATGGTGCGCATCGCCGAGGCGGTCACCCGCCACAAGGCGGCCCGTCTCCCCTACCTCGTCTACCTGCGCCACCCCACCACCGGCGGCGTGATGGCCTCGTGGGGATCGCTGGGCCACGTCACCGTCGCCGAACCCGAGGCGCTCCTCGGGTTCCTCGGCCCGAAGGTCTACGAGGTGCTCAACGGCCGCCCCTTCCCCGCCGGCGTCCAGGTCGCGGAGAACCTCTTCGCCCACGGCCTCGTCGACGGCGTCGTACCTCCCGACGAGCTCGCCGGGCTCGTCGACCGCGTCCTCACCATCCTCGACCTCAGGTCCACCGCTGGTCGAGCCGCGACCGCTGGCGAGCGTGTCGAGACCAGCGGGCAGGTCGACACCTGGGACGCGATCACCCGATCCCGGCGGACCGACCGGCCGGGGGCTCGGGCGCTGCTCCGGATCGCAGCCTCGGACGTCGTACCCCTCAACGGCACCGGGCAGGGCGAGCGCGATCCCGGACTGATCATCGCGCTGGCGCGGTTCGGGTCGGCGCCGTGCCTGGTTCTGGCCCAGGACCGGCGCGAGCAGGCTCACCAGCCGCTCGGGCCCGAGGGCTTGCGCGAGGCGCAGCGCGGGATGAAGCTCGCCGCCGGGCTCGGGCTCCCCGTCGTGACCGTCATCGACACCCCGGGCGCCGCACTGTCGGCGGAGGCGGAGAACGGCGGCATCGCCGGCGAGATCGCGCGTACGTTGGGGACTCTCGTCAACGTCGAGACCCCGACGCTCAGCCTGATGCTGGGTGAGGGCAACGGCGGTGGCGCACTCGCGTTCCTCCCCGCCGACCGGGTGGTCGCCGCCCAGCACGCCTGGCTCTCCCCGCTTCCGCCCGAGGGCGCGAGCGCGATCGTGCACGGCGACTCCGACCATGCCGCCGAGATGGCCGAGGCGCAGCGGGTCCTCGCCGTCGACCTCCGGCAGATCGGCGTGGTCGACCGGATCGTCGCGGAGTCCCCCGACGCCGCCGATGAGCCGGAGGCGTTCTGCCGCCGGGTCGGAGCGGTCCTGGAGGACGAGCTGCTCGCGCTGCTCACCTCCGGCCCGGGCGAGCCGACGGCTCGGGCCGCTCGCTACGCAGGCTGAGCCGCGCAGAGGACACGCCACCGCGCGCCGTGCGAACACCGTGTCACCCCTCGCATCGGCGTTTACCCTTGCGCTCCGACTGAACACGTGTTTAGCATTAAACATGCGTTCAGCCTCAGCCGACCAGACGACCCGTGAACGGATCCGCGATGCGGCGGTGCTGCGGTTCGCACGTGACGGTTTCGGGGCCTCGGTCCGCTCGATCGCAACCGACGCCGGGGTGAGCCCGGCGCTGGTGATCCACCACTTCGGCTCCAAGGACGAGCTGCACGCCGAGTGCGACGAGGCGGTGCTCGCCGAGATCCGCTCGGCGAAGAACGACACGATCGACGAGCTCGCCTCGGGCCAGAGCATCCTGCACCGGTTCGCCGCCGCGGACGAGTACGCACCGATGCTCGGCTACGTCCTCCGCTCGCTGCAGGACGGCGGGCCGGTCGGGCGCACCTTCATCGAGCAGATGGTCGAGGACGCCGTCGGCTACACCAAGCACGGCGTCGAGGCGGGTCTGGTCAAGCCCAGCCGGGACGAGGCGGCCCGGGCCCGCTATCTCGTCCTGTCCGCGCTCGGCACCCTCATGCTCGAGATCACCCTCGACCCGCCCGAGGACCCGAGCGACATCAGCGGTCTGGTGCGCGGTTTCCTGGCGACCAGCTACCTGCCGATGATCGAGCTCTACACCGAGGGCTTCTTCACCACCCGCCGCATGCTCGACGAATACCTGCTCTACGTCCCGGACCCGCCGCAGGACGCCGCCGGTGAGCCGGCGTCCGAATGACGCCCAGCCCGTCGGCGTACGCCCTCCTACCCTCCCAACGCGGAAGCGAGTTCCCATGTCCGACACCATCCCCGCGGTCGAGATCGCGGGTCTGCACAAGTCCTTCGGCTCCTTCAAGGCCCTCGACGGCCTCGACCTGACCGTCGAGCACGGCCAGGTGGCCGGCTTCCTCGGCCCCAACGGCGCCGGCAAGTCCACCACCATCAAGGTCCTGCTCGGGCTGCTGCGCGCAGACGCCGGCACCGCCCGCCTCTTCGGCGGCGACGTCTGGCGTGACGCGGTCGAGCTGCACAAGCGGATCTCGTACGTCCCCGGCGACGTCAACCTGTGGCCGAACCTCTCGGGCGGCGAGTGCATCGACTACCTCACCCGGCTCAAGCCGGGCGGTGACAAGTCCAAGCGCAAGGCGCGGAAGGCCGAGCTGCTGGAGCGGTTCGACCTCGACCCGACCAAGAAGGCGCGGACCTACTCCAAGGGCAACCGGCAGAAGGTCGCCCTGGTCGCGGCGTTCCTCGACCAGTCGGACCTCTACATCTTCGACGAGCCGACCTCCGGCCTCGACCCGCTGATGGAGGCCGTCTTCACCGAGTACGCCCGGGAGGCCAAGGCCGCGGGATCCTCGGTGCTGCTCTCCAGCCACATCCTCAGCGAGGTCGAGAAGGTCTGCGACACCGTCACGATCATCCGCGCCGGCGTCGCCGTCGAGTCGGGCACGCTCGAGGAGCTGCGCCATCTGACCCGCTCCTCCGTCGTCGCCACCGTCGGCGGGGACGCGTCGACGCTGCGTACGATCTCGGCGGTCAACGACCTGGTCATCAACCCCAACGGCGCCGGGACCCGGGTGGCCTTCGACGTCGACAACGCCTCCGTCGGCGAGGTGCTCAAGACGCTCACCACGCTCGACGTACACGGCCTGACCATCACGCCTCCCTCGCTGGAGGAGCTGTTCATGCGGCACTACGGTGACGTGATCGCCGAGTCCGAGACCGAGTCCGAGGACGCGAAGTGAGCGCGGCAGCCACTGTCACGGTCCCGAAGGCGGGACTCCTGGACTCCTTCACCGGGACCGGGCACCTGATCGGCTTCATGCTCCGCCGCGACCGGGTGCGGATCGTGGTGTGGACCCTGATCGTCGCGATCCTCTACCTGGTCTCGCTGGCGCCCGGCGGCGAGTACGCGGTGCTGAACGACGATCCCGAGGCGCGGGCCGCGCGCGCGGTGACCCTGAGCAGCCCGGCGATGATCGCGATGGGTGGCCCCGGCTACGGCCTCGACGACTACACGATGGGTGCAGCGGTCGCCAACGAGCTCATCCTCTGGATGGTCGTCGCGCTGGCTGTCATGACGATCCTGCAGGTCGTCCGCCACACCCGCTCCGAGGAGGAGTCGGGCCGCTCGGAGCTGATGCGCGCCGGCGTGCTCGGTCGGCATGCTCCCTCCCTCGCGGTCATCGTCGAGGTCGCGCTGACCAATCTCATCGTCGCCACCGCCGGCACGCTGGCCCTGGTCGCGATGGGCCTGGACCCGGTCGACTCGATCGTGATGTCCTTCGGGATCGCCCTGGCGGCGCTGGTCTATGGAGCCGTCGCGCTGGTGACCTCCCAGCTCTCGGAGAGCAGCGGCGGCGCGATGGGCATGGCCTTCGCCGTCGTCGGCGCCACCTACGTCGCGCGTGTGGTCGGCGACATCCAGGAGCCCCTGGGCAGTCCCCTGTCCTGGCTCTCCCCCATCGCCTGGGTGCACCAGACGAGGGTGTTCGTGGACACCCGGGTCTGGCCCCTGGGGATCGCCGCGGCCGTCGCGCTGGCTCTCCTCGCGGTCGCCGCCTTCCTCGGCTCCCACCGTGACTTCGGTGCCGGGATGGTGAAGGTAGGCCGCGGGCGGGCCGACGCCTCGCCGCTGCTCAGCGGGCCGATCGCCCTGGCATGGGTGCGGCAGCGTACCGGCCTGTTCTGGACCGCCGCCGGACTCGGCCTGATGTGGTTCGCGACCGGCTCGATCCTGAGCGAGGTCCCCAACATGCTGGAGGCCGTCGGCGACAACCCGATCTACGCCGACCTCCTCAAGGGCGGCGCGGAGGACATGATCAAGACGTTCGCCGCGTTCATCGCCGCCTACTCGGCCTTCGGCGCCGCGGCGTACGCGATCATCATGACCCTGCGGGTCAAGGCGGAGGAGGACGCCACCCGGGCGGCGCTGGTGCTGGCCAAGCCCCTCGGAAGGCTTCGCTGGCTCCTGTCGAACACTCTCGTGGCCGCAGTCGGATCGCTGGTCGTGCTGGTCTCCGGGATCTGGGCGATGGGCCTGGGTGCTGCTGCCACCGGCGTCGACGAGGTCGGTTTCGGCGACTTCACCGTCCTCGCCCTGGCCTACGTCCCCGCGGTCCTGGTGATCGTCACGCTGGCGCTGGCCCTCTACGCCTGGGTGCCGCAGGCAGCCGGCGCGGTGTCCTGGGCGCTCTTCGGCTGGATGTTCCTGGTGCTCATCCTGGCCGAGGCGCTCCAGCTCCCCGACTGGATCCGTGGCCTGTCCCCGTTCTGGTGGATCGAGAACACCATGCTCGAGTCGCAGCCCCTCAGCCACACCCTCGGCCTCAGCGCCGTGGCGCTCGCTCTACTCCTGGTGTCGATGGTCGGCTTCCGCCGCCGCGACATCCACGGCTGACGAACTGCCGAGAAGTCACGTAGCCCCGAGGACGAGACCCTCATCGGCACCGTCCGCAACGTCGGCTACCGCTTCGTGCTGCCCTCGAAGAGTAACGAGGCCGCCGCCGACGGCGCCCGGCTGAC
>NZ_JBEYUV010000046.1:0-36930 GCF_040643685.1 Nocardioides sp. NPDC047086 | reverse complement strand
GGGGGCGGAGGGGCTTTGCGGCGGGGGCCCGTCCACCCCACCCGGCGCGCCGGGGCGGCGCTTAATGACGCGCCCCTTCGGCCCTTAAACCGGTCAGGACGCGCCGACTCGGCGGGGAGCGGCGCTGCGGCGCTCTCGCGGCAGCCAGTCGAAGCTCTCGGCGGAGGTCCTGGCGGGCTTGTACTCCAGCCCGACCCAGCCGGCGTAGCCGGCCGCCTCGAGCGCGGCGAGCTGCCGCTCGAGCGGGAGCTCACCGGTGCCGGGCTCGTTGCGGCCCGGGGCGTCGGCGATCTGCACGTGCGCGATGCGAGCGGCGTACGCAGCGATCACCGCGTCGACGTCGTCGCCGTTCACGGCGAGGTGGTAGAGGTCGGCGAGCAGGCCGATGTTGGCCTCGCCGGCACGGTCGATCGCGGCCACCGCGTCGGCGGCGGTGAGCAGCGGGTAGCGGTCGGCGCCGCTGACCGGCTCGACCAGCACGGTGCCGCCGATCCGGGCCGCCGCACGGGCCGCCAGCGCGAGGTTCTCGGCACCGAGCTCGTCCTGCTCCTCGACGGCGACGCCGTCGATACGGTTGCCGTAGAGCGCGTTGAACGCGGTGCAGCCGAGCCGCTCGCCGATGCCGATGGTGGCGTCGATGTTGTCGCGGAACTCCGCGGACCGGGCCGGCCACGAGACCAGGCCACGGTCGCCGGCCGGCATGTCACCGGCGAAGAAGTTGAGGCCGACCAGCTGCACACCGGCGTCCTGCACGGCGGCGACGAAGGCGTCCGCGTCCTTGTCGGACGACACCGCCTCGGCGAACGGCCACCAGAACTCCACCGCGTCGAAGCCGGCGGCCTTCACCGCCGCGGGGCGCTCGAGCAGCGGGAGCTCGGTGAACAGGATCGAGCAGTTCACCTCGTAGCGGAGCTGGTGGGTCATCTCACCATTCCTTCCGTAATGCGGAATTTGATTTCTGACATTCGAAATATAAGGATGTGAGCGGAGTCACGTCAACCCGACCAGACCTCTCAGCCGCAAACTGGTGAAGAAACGACAACGGCCTCCCGCGTGCGGGCGCAGGCGTTGTACGTTCCTCCAATACGCGGCTGACGGACCGTGGAGGTACCGTGCAACTGGCAGAGCTCTTGGAGACGCCCGACCTGGGCCTGCGGCTCCTGCACGCGCCCGAGGGGTCGCTGGAGCGTCCGGTCGGACGCACGATCACGATCGACCTGCTCGAGCCGGGCCGCTATCTGAACGGCGGCGAGCTCGTGCTCACCGGTCTGGTCTGGCGTCGCGGACCCGGGGACAGCGAGACGTTCGTGTCCTCGATCGCGGAGGGCGGCGCGACCTGCCTGCTGGCCGGCGCGGCCCTGCTCGGCGCGGTGCCCGACGACCTCGTCGAGGCCTGCCGCCGCCACCGCGTCGCCCTGGTCGAGGTGCCCGGAGACGTGGCTTTCGCCGACGTGACCGAGTACGTCGCAGCCGCAGGTGCCGCCGGCGAGAGCGCCCGGATGTCGGCCAGCCTGGCCCGCCAGCGCCAGCTCCTCTCCGCCATCGCCTCCGGCCGCAGCCTCGACGAGCTGGCCGCCCGGGTGGCCACCGAGATCGGCCACGCGTGCCGGGTGCTCACCACGAGCGGGCGCCATGTCGTACCCGGTCCCGGCGAGCTCGATCCAGAGACGGTCGATGCGCTGACCCGCCGCTTCCTGACCGCCGACCTGCTGCCCGCCGTGGCCGAGGCCGGGGACCGGCGCTACTCCCTGTTCCCCATCGGGTCGGGCCTGGCCGACCGCCTCACCGGCTGGACGGTGGCGGTCGAGGGCGACCACACCACCTGGCCGCGCGAGGACCTCGACATGGTCCACGAGTTCGGCGCCATCACGGCACTGGACCGCTCGCGGCGTGACGAGGGGTTCCGCGTCCGGCGACCGCTCGCGGCGGCGACCCTCGCCCACCTGGAGGCCGGCGCCTCACCTGCCGAGATCGCCACCGGACTACGCCAGTGCGGGCTCGATCCCGAGCGTCCGCTCGTCCTCGCCGTGGCCGAGCTCGGACCCGGTGGCCCGCCCGACGCGGTGGCCGCGGTGCTCGAGGACGTGGCCCTCGGCCTGGGGCCGTCCGTGGTCGCCAGCGCACGGGACGGCTGCGCCGTCGCGTTCCTCCCCTCCCGCCCCGACCTCATCGACCAGCTGCGCCGCTCGCTCACCCGGCTGGGGCCCGCCCTGGTCCGCGGCTCGCTGTCTGTGGGACTGAGCGGCGAGAGCGCCGTCGACGCGCTGGCCGGTGCACTCGAAGAGGCCCGGTTCGCCCACCGGGTCGCCCGCTCCGGCGGCGGCGCGGTGGCGCTGTCCAGCTCGGAAGAGGTCACCTCCCACGTACTGCTGCTCGCCACCGTCCCCGACGACATCCGCCGCACCTACGCGCAGCGCGTCCTCGGCCCCGTCCTCGAGCACGACCAGCGCACCGGCAGCGATCTGGTGCCCACGCTCGACCGGTTCCTGACGTACGCCGGGTCGTGGACGCGCACCGCGGAGTCGCTCCATCTCCACGTCAACAGCGTGCGCTACCGGATCTCCCGGGTCGAGGAGCTGACCGGCCGTGACCTGACCACGATGGAGGACCGGGTCGACGTCTTCCTCGCCCTCCGATCGCTCTGAAATCGGTCCGGCGAAACCGGGAAGAAACCACTCGGAAACCGCCTGCACGCCATTCTGGAGGTTCACACAAAGGCCGTATCCGGGGTGACCTCATCTTCGGATGATCGGCGGGTGCCGCTCGGGGCCCCGAGAGACCAGGCTGTGGGGTAAGTCACAGCTCACCTGCCCACAAGGGGCGCCCCCGAGAAAGGTGTGAGGATGAACGCGAGAGCAGCCCTGAGGTCGATACGGCCCCAGAAGAAGGACGGTGGCCGCCCCACCCACCCCGTGGACGAGGTGCTCCCGGCGGGCAAGCTCGCCGTCTACGGCCTCCAGCACGTGCTCGCGTTCTACGCCGGGGCGGTGATCGTCCCCATCCTGCTCGCCAACTCGATCGGGCTGAGTCAGCAGGAGCTGATCCACCTGATCAATGCCGACCTGTTCACCTGCGGCATCGCCTCGATCATCCAGTCGGTCGGCTTCTGGAAGGTCGGCGTCCGCCTGCCGCTGCTGCAGGGGGTCACCTTCACCGCCGTCTCGCCGATGATCGCGATCGGGATGGCGGCCGGTGGCGGCACCGACGGGCTGCTCGTCATCTACGGCGCGGTGATCGTCGCCGGTCTGGCGACCTTCTTCATCGCCCCGTACTTCAGCCGGCTGATCCGGTTCTTCCCGCCGGTCGTGACCGGCTCGGTGATCACCATCATCGGCATCGCCCTGCTTCCCGTCGCCGCCGCGGACGCGACCGGCGGCGCCGGCCCGACCTCGGATCCGACCAGCGGCCGCAACCTGGCGTACGCCCTGGGCACCCTCGCCCTGATCGTGGTCATCCAGCGGGTGTTCAAGGGCTTCATGGCCACGGTCGCCGTGCTCGTCGGCCTGGTCGTCGGCACGCTGGTCGCCTGGGCCCTCGGGGACGCCCACTTCGACGCGGTCGCCGGCTCCGACTGGGTGGGCGTGACCACCCCGTTCCACTTCGGCTGGCCACAGTTCTCCGCCGCCGCGATCATCTCCATGATCGTCGTCATGCTGATCACCGCCGTCGAGACCACCGGTGACGTCTTCGCCACCGGCGAGATCGTCGAGAAGCGGATCGGCCGCACCGACATCGCCCGCGCCCTGCGCGCCGACGGCCTGGCCACCACGATCGGCGGCGTCTTCAACTCCTTCCCCTACACCTGCTTCGCCGAGAACGTCGGCCTCGTCCGGCTGACCCGGGTCAAGAGCCGCTGGGTCGTCGCGGCGGCCGGCCTGATCATGGTGTTCATCGGGCTCCTCCCGAAGGTCGGCGCGATCGTCGCCGGCATTCCGCACCCGGTCCTCGGCGGCGCCGCCCTGGCGATGTTCGCGACGGTCGCGGTCGTCGGCTTCCAGACGCTCAGCAAGGTCGACTTCCACGACCACCGCAACGTGGTGATCGTCGCGACCAGCGTCGGTCTGGCGATGTACGTCACCGCGCAGCCCGAGGTCGCCCAGGCCGTCCCGGGATGGGCCGAGATCATCTTCGGCAGCGGCATCACCCTCGGCAGCCTCACCGCGATCCTGCTCAACATCCTGTTCCACCACGTCGGCCCGGACTACGGCCCCGCCGTCGCCGGCCAGCCCGGCGAGGGCGTCCGGCTCGACCAGGTCAACCAGATGGGACGTACCGAGTTCGTGGAGACGTTCGACGGCCTGTTCCAGGGGCCGCGGTGGATGGTGGAGCGGGCCTGGGAGCAGCGTCCGTTCACCGACACCCATGCCCTGCGCCGCGCGTTCCAGGACGCTCTGTTCAGTGGCTCGGTCGAGGAGCAGCGCGAGCTGATCGAGGCCTACCCGGAGCTGGGCTCGCGGCTGGTCTCGGAGGGGATGGTCGGCGAGGAGTCGCTGCGCGACCAGTCCTCGCGCGGCCTGACCCACCTGGCCGAGCCGGACCAGGAGGCGCTGTCCTCGCTCACCGACGCCTACCACGAGCGGTTCGGCTTCCCGCTGGTCATCTCCGTACGCGACTCCGACTCGCTCGACCGGATCCTCGCCGAGGGCCGGGCGCGACTGGGCAACTGCGAACGGCAGGAGCACGCCGCCGCGCTGATCGAGATCGCCAAGATCGCCGGCCACCGCTTCGACGACTTCCTGCGCGATGCCAACCCCATCCACAGCGCCCGCACCCGCAACCCGATCCGGAGCCAGCCATGACCGCGCCCAGTGTGACCGTCAACGGGGACCAGGTGCCCCTGACCGGGGTCGCCACCTACACCACCACCCTCGACTGGCTGCGCGACCGCGGCCTGACCGGGGCCAAGGAGGGCTGCGCCGAGGGCGAGTGCGGCGCCTGCTCGGTGATGGTCGCCCGGCCGGGCACGACCTCGCCGACCGAGTGGACCTCGGTCAACGCCTGCCTGGTGCCGGTCGCGGCACTCGACGGGCAGGAGGTCGTCACCAGCGAGGGGCTCGGCTCCAGCAGCGACCTCCATCCGGTCCAGCAGGAGCTCGCCGTACGCGGCGGGTCGCAGTGCGGCTACTGCACGCCGGGCTTCGTCTGCAGCCTCGCCGCGGAGTACTACCGTCCGAACCGCGAGCCGGCCGCCGAGGCATGCGACCACGAGCACGGCCCGAACGGCGTCGACCTGCACGCGCTGAGCGGCAACCTGTGCCGCTGCACAGGCTACCGCCCGATCCGGGACGCCGCCTACGCCCTCGGCGCACCCGAGGCCGACGACGCGTTCGCCGCGCGACAGCAGCAGCCACCGCCCGAGGTCCGACCGACCCGGATCGCCGTGGACGGTGCCGAGTTCGTACGCCCGCAGACGCTCACCGAGGCGCTCGACCTGCTGGTCGAGCGGCCGGAGGCGCAGGTCGTCGCCGGCTCGACCGACTGGAGCGTGGAGGTCAACATCCGCGGCCGTCGGGCGCCGCTCGTCGTGGCGGTCGACCGGCTGCCCGAGCTGCGCGAACTCTCCTTCCGGACCGGCCACGTGGAGATCGGCGCCGCCCTCACGCTGACCGAGATCGAGCGCAAGCTCGACGGCCGGGTCCCGCTCCTGGCCGAGCTCTTCCCGCAGTTCGCGTCGCGGCTGATCCGCAACGGCGCGACGATCGGGGGCAACATCGGCACCGCGTCCCCGATCGGTGACGCCCCGCCCGCGCTGCTCGCGCTCGACGCCGAGGTCGTGCTGGCCTCGCCGCGCGGCGAGCGGGTCGTCCCGCTGGCCGACTACTTCACCGGCTACCGCGAGACGGTCCGGGCCGCGGACGAGCTGATCCGCAGCGTACGTCTCCCGCTGCCGCTGGCTCCGGTCGTCGGCTTCCACAAGATCGCCAAACGCCGCTTCGACGACATCTCCAGCGTGGCCGTGGGCTACGCGCTCGAGGTCACCGACGGCATCGTGGTCCGCGCCCGGATCGGCCTGGGCGGCGTCGCCGCGACACCCTTGCGTGCGGTCGCCACCGAGGACGCCCTGATCGGACAGCCCTGGACCGAGGAGTCCGTACGCCGCGCCGCGGCCGTCCTCGCCACCGAGGGCACCCCGATGGACGACCACCGCGCCAGCGCGTCCTACCGCTCGGCGATGCTCGGCCAGTCCCTGCTCCGCCTGTTCCACAACCACCGCGAGGAGGTGCCCGCATGAGCGCCCTGTCCGAACGCCCCGACAACCCGATCGTCGGGATCCCGCTCCCGCACGAGAGCGCCGCGCTGCACGTCACCGGCGAGGCGCTCTACACCGACGACCTGGTCGGCCGGATCGCCGGCACGCTGCACGCCTGGCCGGTCCAGGCCCCGCACACCCACGCCTTGGTCACCGCGCTGCGGACCGCCCCGGCCCATGACGTGCCGGGGGTCGTGCGCGTCCTGACCGCCGAGGACGTACCCGGGATCAATGACGCCGGCGTCAAGCACGACGAGCCGCTCTTCCCGACCGAGGTGATGTTCCACGGCCACGCCGTGTGCTGGGTGCTCGGCGAGACCCAGGAGGCCGCCCGGCTGGGCGCGGCCGCCGTCGAGGTCGACTATGAGGCCCTGCCTTCGCTGGTCACGGTGACCGAGGCGATCGCGGCGGAGAGCTTCCAGGGCACCCCGCGCAACCTCGAGCGCGGCGACGTGTCGACGGCCCTCGCGAGCGCCGCGCACGTCTTCGAGGGTGAGTTCGAGTTCGCCGGCCAGGAGCACTTCTACCTCGAGACCCATGTCTCGCTCGCCCTGGTCGACGAGGGTGGCCAGGTGCTGGTGCACAGCAGCACCCAGCACCCCTCCGAGACCCAGGAGATCGTCGCCCACGTGCTCGGGGTGCCGAGCCACGAGGTCACCGTCCAGTGCCTGCGGATGGGTGGCGCGTTCGGCGGCAAGGAGATGCAGCCGCACGGCTACGCGGCCATCGCCGCGCTGGGCGCTCGGCTGACCGGGCGGCCCGTACGACTGCGGCTCAACCGCACCCAGGACATCACCATGTCCGGCAAGCGCCACGGCTTCCACAGCACCTGGCGAGCCGGGTTCGACGACGCGGGCCACATCGTCGGGCTCGAGGCCACCCTCACCGCCGACGGCGGCTGGAGCCTCGACCTCTCCGAGCCGGTGCTGGCGCGCGCACTGTGCCACATCGACAACGCCTACTGGGTGCCGAACATCCGCGTCGACGGCCGCGTCGCGCGTACCAACAAGACCTCGCAGACCGCCTTCCGCGGCTTCGGCGGACCGCAGGGCATGCTCGTCATGGAGGACCTGCTCGGCCGGTGCGCTCCGCTGCTCGGCATCGACCCGATCGAGCTGCGCCGACGCAACTTCTACCAGCAGGACCAGACCACGCCGTACGGCCAGCCGGTGCGCCAGGCCGACCGCCTGGCGGCCTGCTGGGACCAGGTCGCGTCGTCCGGCGAGGTCGCGCGGAGGCGAGCGGAGATCGCCGACTTCAACAGTCGGTACCCGCACACCAAGCGGGGCCTGGCGATGACGCCGGTGAAGTTCGGCATCTCGTTCAACCTCACCGCCTTCAACCAGGCCGGCGCCCTCGTCCACGTCTACAAGGACGGCTCGGTGCTGATCAACCACGGCGGCACCGAGATGGGCCAGGGCCTGCACACCAAGATGCTCCAGGTCGCGGCCACCGCGCTCGGGCTCCCGTTGTCCCGGGTCCGGTTGGCGCCGACTCGCACCGACAAGGTGCCGAACACCTCGGCGACCGCGGCCAGCTCCGGCGCGGACCTCAACGGGGCCGCGATCAAGAACGCCTGCGAGCAGATCCGCGAACGGCTCGCCCAGGTCGCCGGTGGCCGTCTCGGGATCAGCCCCAGCGACGTACGTTTCGACGACGGCGTCGTCCGCGGCCTGTCCCCCGCTTCAGGGGAGATCGGCTGGAACGAGCTGGTCAACGCCGCCTACCACCAGCGGGTGCAGCTGTGGGCGGCCGGCTTCTACCGCACCGAGGGCCTGCACTGGGACCCGAACGTCATGCAGGGCGAGCCGTTCAAGTACTTCGCCAACGGGGTCGCGGCGGCCGAGGTCGAGGTCGACGGCTTCACCGGTGCCTACACGCTGCGGCGCGTCGACATCGTCCACGACGTCGGCGACAGCCTGAGCCCGCTGATCGACATCGGCCAGATCGAAGGCGGCTTCGTGCAGGGCGCCGGCTGGCTGACCCTGGAGGACCTGCGCTGGGACACCTCCGACGGGCCCCACCGTGGCCGGCTGGCGACGCAGGCGGCGAGCACCTACAAGCTGCCGAGCTTCTCCGAGATGCCCGAGGACTTCCGGGTGAAGCTGCTCGAGAAGGCCCACGAGGAGGGCGCCGTCTACGGCTCCAAGGCAGTCGGCGAGCCGCCGCTGATGCTGGCCTTCTCGGTCCGCGAGGCGCTGCGCGAGGCGGCCGCCGCCTTCGGTCCGGCCGGCACCAGCGTCGTGCTCGGCTGCCCGGCCACCCCGGAGGCGGTCTACTGGGCGCTCGACAAGGCGCGTACGCCCCAGGCCGCTGAGACGAGCGACGCCGGCGCCGAGCCTGCCATGGCCGGAGAAAGGTGATGACATGGAGTGGCTGAAGGCCGTCCAGCGGCTGCGCGAGCAGCGGGTCCCCGGCGTACTGGTGACTTTGACGTCCGTACGCGGTCATTCGCCGCGCGAGGCCGGGGCGAAGATGGTCGTCTCGGCCGACCGCACCTGGGCCACCGTCGGCGGCGGCAACCTCGAGGCGGTCGCGATCGAGCGCGCCCGGGCGATGCTGACCGAGGATCGCGCGGTGCCGGAGAGCCTGAAGGTGTCGCTCTCGGACAAGGCGCCCTATCAGCACGGCGTCCAGTGCTGCGGCGGCGAGGTCGAGCTGCTGCTCGAGCCGCTGCCCGTGGTGCCGTCCGTGGCCATCTTCGGGATGGGCCACGTCGGCCTCGAGCTGGCGCGCATCCTGGCGCGCCACGACCTCGAGCTGCACCTGGTCGACTCCCGCGCCGCCCAGCTGGAGCCCGAGCAGCTGCGCGGGCTCGACGACGCCGTCGCAGGCATCCACGTCCACCAGGTGCCGGTGCTGCCCGAGCTCGTCATCGGCGAGCTGCCCGAGGGCACCCACGTCCTCGTCATGACCCATGACCACGCCGAGGACGCGGCGCTGTGCGACGCGTCCATCCGCGCCTCCCATCTGGGGTCGATCGGGCTGATCGGCTCGAGCGCCAAGTGGAGCCGCTTCCGGGCCAAGCTCGCCGACGAGGGCCACGCCCCCGAGGCGATCGCCCGCATCACCACGCCCATCGGGCTCCCAGATCTCGGCGGCAAGGAGCCGGCCACGATCGCGGTCAGCGTCGCGGCCCGGCTCCTGCAACTCTTCGCGGGCGACCCCGCGCAGACCGAACAACAACCAAGGTGACATCCAAAATGACGCTCTTCCGAGGGACCTTCCTCGACACTCCGTCCGACCCGTTCTCCGGCGGCGAGCTCCGCACCGAACAGGACGGCGCCCTGCTGGTACGCGACGGCGTGGTCCGCGCCCGCGGGTCCTTCGCCGACCTGCGCGGGCAGCACCCCCAGGAGGAGGTCGTCGACCTCACCGGCGGCTTCGTGCTGCCCGGATTCGTCGACACCCACGTGCACTTCCCGCAGGTACGCGTCATCGGCGGCCTCGGCATGCCGCTGCTCGACTGGCTCGACCAGACTGCGCTCCCCGAGGAGGCGCGTCTGGCCGACACGGCCTACGCCGCGGGCGTGGCGACCGACTTCGTCCGCGGCCTGGTCGGCGCTGGCACCACCACGGCCCTGGTCTTCGGCAGCCACTTCGCGCCCGCGGTCGACACGGTCTTCGCCGAGGCCGCCCGGGTCGGGCTGCGGATCACCAGCGGGCTCGTGGTCAGCGACCGGCTCATCCGCGAGGACCTGTTCACCGATCCTTCCCGGGCACGGGAGGAATCGCTCACGCTCGCGGCCCGCTGGCACGGCGTCGGCCGGGCGCGCTACGCAGTGACCCCGCGATTCTCGCTGTCGTGCTCCGACCCGCTGCTCGCCGCCTGCGCCGACGTCCTCCGCTCCGTGCCCGGGGCGATGCTGACCTCCCACGTCAACGAGAACATCCGCGAGATCGAGACCGTCGAGGCGCTGTTCGGCTGCGACTACGTCACCTCCTACGACCGCCACGGCCTGGTCGGCCCCAGCACCGTCCTGGCGCACAACGTCCACCCCACCGACCCCGAGCTCGCGCTGCTGGCCGCCCGCGGCGCCGCCGTCGCCCACTGCCCCTCCAGCAACGCCGCCCTCGGCAGCGGCCTCTTCCCGCTGGCCCGCCACCGTGCCCACGGCGTACGCGTCGCGATGGGCTCCGACGTCGGCGCCGGCACCGGCTTCTCCCTGCTCAAGGAGGGTCTGGGAGCGTACGTCGCCCAGCGGCTCCTAGGCGAGGCCGGTCACCCGTTGACCCCCACCCACCTCCTCCACCTGGCCACCGTCGCCGGCGCCGAAGCCCTAGGCCTGGGAGCCGCCATCGGCGACTTCTCCCCCGGCCGCCGCTTCGACGCCCAGTGGATCAAGCCCGCCCCCAGCACCCCTCTCGACGTAGGCCTCGCCCACGCCATCGACCCCGCCGACGCCCTCGCCAAGATGTTCGCCCTCGGCACCCCCGCCGACGTACGCAGCGTCTGGATCGAAGGCGAGCTCGTCAACACCCCCGACCCCCACCTAGTCGGCTGACCCCAAGAGGGCCGAGTCGGCTCATCTTGACGCAAAATCCTGCCGAGTCGGCTCGTTATAACGAGCCGACTCGGCAGGATTTCAGGTGAGGACGAGCCGACTCGGCCTCCGTACGGCATTCCTCAGCCGGCTACGAACGCTCGATGTCGTCGTCGAGCCGGTCCCCGAAGCCCTCACGAGAATCCTGCGAGGCGGCGAAGACGGAGGCGCCGGAGCGGTTGCCGACGGTGATCTCGTTGAACAGCAGGTTGAGCACGACGGCGACGAGGGCGGTGGCGCTGATGCCGGAGTGCATGATGACGCCGAGCCATTCCGGGAAGGCGTCCCAGAAGGTCGGTGCGGCGATGGGCAGGATGCCGACGGCGATGGCCACGGAGACGATGACCATGTTGAGGTTGTCCTCGTAGTCGACTCGGGACAGCGTCCGGATCCCGGAGGCCGCAACCGAGCCGAACAGCACGATGCCGGCGCCACCGAGGACGGGATACGGGATCGCGGCGACGACCGCGCCGACCACCGGCAGCAGCCCGAGCAGCAGCAGGACGAGGCCACCGGTCGCGACGACGTACCTGCTCCGGATGCCGGTCAGGGCCACGAGCCCGACGTTCTGCGCGAACGCGCTGCACGGGAAGGTGCCGAACAAGGGCGCAACCGTCGTCGCGGCCATGTCGGCACGGAGACCACGAGCGACACGTCGAGCGTCGACATCGGTCTCCACGATCTCGCCGATCGCCAGGATGTCGGCGGTCGTCTCGGTCATGATCACCAGCATCACGATCGTCATCGAGACGATCGCGCCGAGCTGGAAGGTCGGGCTGCCGAAGTGCAGCAGTGGCGGCACCGCGACCAGGTCGGCAGCCCCGACCGAGGAGAAGTCGGCCTGCCCCGTGATCACCGCGATCACGGTCCCGGCGACGAGCCCGATGAGGATCGAGAGCCGTGAGATCGCACCCTGGAACACCCGGCTGATCACCAGGATGATGAGCAGCGTGAGCCCGGCGTACGCGATGTTGGTCATCGACCCGTAGTCCGGCGCCTCGGCGTCGTTGCCCATCGCCCACCGGAACGCCACCGGCATCAGCGAGAGCCCGATGACCGTGATGATCGTGCCGGTGACGACGGCCGGGAACAGCCGGACCAGCTGCGCGAAGAACGAGGACAGCACCAGTCCGATCAGGCCGGCGACGATGATCGCGCCGAAGACCGGGCGCAGCCCGTCCTCGCTGGCGATCGTGACCATCGTCGACACGCTGGCGAACGAGATGCCCTGCACGATCGGCAGCCGGCTGCCGAAGGGCCCGAGGCCGAGCGTCTGCAGCAGCGTGGCGAGGCCCGAGACGAAGAGCCCCGCGGTCACCAGCAGCGCCAGGTCCGTGCCCGACAGGCCCGCGGCACCCCCGACGATGAGCGGCGGCGCGATCACGCCGCCGTACATCGTCAGGATGTGCTGCGTGCCGTAGGCGAGGAGCTGGCCGGGTGGATGCCGCTCGTCCTCCGGTCTGGTCGGGGCAGAGGCGGTTGTCTGTCTCCTACGACCGAGCATGGCCGGTCCTCAGCAGAATCCGGGGATGGCGTGCCAGGCGTTGCCGGCATCGGGGGCCCCGTCGCGTACGACCGAGGCCTCGATCAGGCCGTAGGGCCGGTCCGCGGCGAAGAAGACCTCGCCGGGGTTGTCCAGACCGAAGGGCGAGAGGTCGGAGAGGAAGTGGTGCTTGTTGGGCGCGGAGAACTTGATCTCGGCGACGTCGCCGTGCTGCTCGAGCACCGAGGTGCCCATCCCGTTCAGGCTCTGCTGGAGCGCGAGGCTGTGGATCTCCGCGAACCGCTGCAGCAGCAGGGCCCGGATGGAGTCGTACGACTTGTCCCAGTCGACCTGGGTGCCGTCGTAGCGCCACCTGGCGACGAGCGAGGTCGCCAGGATCCGGTCGGTGGTCTCCTGCAGGGTCGTGTACTCGTCCTTGAGGAAGCCGTGGAACTCCGAGCCGGTCGACTTGAGCACGACCAGGTCCTTGATGCCGGACACCACATGGGCGACCCGGTCGGCACCTCGGCCGTCGACGTTCACCACAGTCGTCCGTACGCCGCCACCCGATCGCACGAAGGAGTGGTCGTGACCCGCGCCATCGACCTGGATCCGGTCCCAGGCGTACTCGTCGATCTCGACCCGGGCGCCCTCGGCGGCCGGGCAGGCCTCGAGATAGCGGTCGGCCAGAGCCAGCGCGAATTCCTCGATCGAGGCGACGCCGATCTTCTTCGCGTACGCGAAGACGGTGTTCTTCTGGGTGTCGGTCGGGAGTACGTCCTGCTGGTCGCCGCTGGTGTGGGCGTCGTCGAAGTGGCCGCGCAGCGAGGTGGAGACGTTGAGGTCCCGGATCTGGTGGCGAGGAGTGTCGCGGTAGATGCGTACGACGCGGTTCTCGGCTTTGCCGTACTGGTTTAGGCCAAGACGAATGGCACCGTGGCGGATGGGCATGGTCAGCTCCCTCGGTAGGTGGAGTAGGCGAACGGGCTCAGCAGCAGTGGCACGTGGTGGTGCCGCCGGTCGGTGACCGCGAAGGTGACGGAGACCTGCGGGTAGAAGCACTCCTGACCGGTCGCCGCGTAGTAGGCGGCGGTGCCGAACCGGAGCTGATAGGTGCCGGCCGGGACCTGATCGGGTCCCAGGTCGGTCACTCGGCCGTCGTCGTCGGTGACGGCATCGGCGAGGACGACGGACTGGTCGGTGTCGTGAGGGTCGATCCGGCTGAGCCGGACCGGGACACCGGCGGCCGGGCGGCCGAGCGCGGTGTCGAGTACGTGGGTGGTGATGGCGCCGGTGCTCTGCTGCCTGGTCATCGGGAGACCTCATCGACGGCCAGGACCAGCTCGAGGCGGAGCAGCGCGATCTTGCGCAGCTCGTCGGCGACCACGGCCGCCTCCTCGTCGTGCTCGTTTCCGAGCCGGTCGCGGAGCGAGGCCAGGACCTGGTCCGCCGAGAGGCCGGTGGCACAGATCAGGAAGACCCGGCCGAAGCGCTCCTCATAGGCCCGGTTGCCCTCCGTGAGGGCATGTGCGGTGGCCTGGTCGGTGCCGACCGCCGCCTGCTCGCGTCGCGACCAGGCAGCCTCGACGTGCTCGCCCTCGGCGCGCTCCCCGATCCGGGGGTGGGCGGCCAGCGCCTGGTCGACGTCGGCGGCGGTGAACCGTCGCGCAGCTTCGTCGGCAGCGCGGGCGACGCCGGCCTCGTCGGCGTACGGGCGTCCGGCCAGGACGGCGGCGACCCAGCTCGGCGCGTCGCAGCAGGCCTGCAGCGCGGGCCGCACCACATCTGCCGGTGAGGTGTTGAAGCTCTGGAGGTCCATGCACCGTTCTCTCTCGCTATGCGGAAACTAATTTCCGTACAGCAACAACGATTACATGTGTCTCTCGTCACAGTCAACAGTTTGTTGAAAAGTTTGGCGGGCGCTACTCCCGCTCGCGGTTCAGGTAGTTGTAAACCGTGAAGCGGGTGACCCCGAGCGCCCCGGCCACGATCTCGGCGCTCTTGCGGTAGTCGAACGCACCGCGCTCCTCCAGCAGCCGCACCGCACGCTGCTTGCCCTGCCGGTCCAGGGTCCGCAGATCACCACCGAGCTCGTCGGCGACCTCGGCAAGCAGCCCCTCCAACCCTCCGGTCGTACGCCGCGGCGCGCTGTGTCCCTCGACCCGAACCTGGAAGGTGATCTGGTCGGCGCCGTGGTCCAGGCCGGCGGCCACCACCTCGGCAAGGGTCGCCAGGACCGCCTCCCGCTCGCCGCGTACGGACGTGCCCAGGGGCCCGAAGTCACACTCCAGGCCGGCCTCGCGGGCGGCCGCGAGTGCCGCCGTCGCATGCTCGGGAGGCTCGCCCTCGCCACGGAACGGTTCGGTGGTGAACTCGGCTTCGACGCGCATGGCGGCAGGCTACCCAGCCTGCCGCCATGCGATCACGGTGCTCAGCCGTCGTCAGCCGATCGGCCGCCGCGCGAGCTCGGCCAGCTCGGCCTGGTCGACCCCGGCGAGCCGCTCGACCTCGTCGGCCGCGACGGCACCGCACTCCACCCCGCGCAGCACGAACGCGGCGAGCGCGGCGGCCGTGGCGGGCTCGTCGAGATAGCTCGAGTCGCCGCCGTGGACGTACGCGTTCAGACGGGCCGAGGCGACCTCGAGCCCGTCCCGGAAGAACGCGTAGGTCGCGAGATACCGGCTCGGGAGCTGGGCCGGATGCAGGTCCCAACCCTGGTAGATCCCGCGGACCAGCGACCGGCTCACCAGGCGCGAGTGGAGCCGCCAGGCCGAACGTACGGCCTCCGCATCCCCGACCGGGAGCACGTTGGTCGAGCCGTCCGAGACGAAGACACCGGTGCCGGCAGCAGCCACCTGCATCACGTCCTTGGCGTGGTCGGCGACCGGGTGCTCCATGCTCTGGAAGGCCGCCGCGACCCCGAGCGAGGCGGAGTAGTCGTAGGTCCCGTAGTGGAGGCCCGTGACCCGACCAGACCCAGCAGCGATCATCCGTGCGATCAGCGCGGTGCCGTCGGAGCCGAGGATCGCCTGCGGCGTCTCGACCTGGATCTCGAAACGGAGGCTCCCCGCCGTGATCCCATGGACCGACTCGAGCACGGACAGCGCGGTGACCATAGCGGTGACCTGCTCGACCGAGGTCACCTTGGGCAGCGTGATGACGAAGCCGTCTCCCAGCCCACCCTCACGCACCAGCGAACCCAGGAACAGGTCGAGCGTACGCAGCCCGCGGTGTCGCGTCGGGGCCTCGAACGACTTGATCCGGATGCCGTGGAACGGCGGCGCCGAGCCGTCCCGGACGGTGGCGGCAAGTGCCCCGGCGGCCGCCACGACCGCGGCGTCCTCGTCCGCATCAGGCCGGTTCCCGTAGCCGTCCTCGAAGTCGATCCGCAGGTCCTCGATCGGCTCATCGGCGAGCTTCGCCGTCACCCGGTCATAGATCGCTTCGGCCAGATCGGCATCGAGACCGAACACCGAGGCAGCCCCAGCAGCCGAACCCGCGTGCTCGGCCAGCGCCTGACCGGACTCGGCGGACCATTCCGCGACCGTCTTGTCGGAGTAGCGGTCGCCGGGGACGTACACGGTGTGCACCGGCTGCCGTACGCCACGGTCCCCCGGATAGCTCGCGGCCAGCGCCGCATCGGCGCCGGCGAGGTCGCGGTCGAGCCGAGCGACGAGGTCCTCCAGTTCGCTCATGCACCCACCACCTGCGCGTAGGCGGGCAGCGTCAGGAAGTCGACGTACTCGTCGGCGAGCGCGACCTCCTCGAAGATGGCGCGGGCCTGCTCCAAGCGGTGCTCGATCCCGTCGGCCACCGCGAGGAGCGTCGTCATCTCCTCGTCCAGGACCCGGCGTACGAGCTCCGCGGTGATCTGGGTCCCGTCGTCGAGCTTCGAACCGTTGTGCACCCACTGCCAGATCTGCGAGCGGGAGATCTCGACCGTGGCGGCGTCCTCCATCAGGTGGTGGATGGCGACGGCGCCGGAGCCACGGAGCCAGGCGTCGAGGTAGACCAGCGAGACCTCGACGTTGTCACGCAGCCCGGCGAGGGTGATCGCGCCGCCCGCGGAGGCCACGTCGAGCAGGTCCTCGGCACGCACCACGACATCGTCGCGCTGCCGGTCGACCTGGTTCGGCCGGTCACCCAGGACACCGTCGAAGATCTCGCGGCAGATCGGGACCAGGTCGGGATGGGCCACCCAGGAGCCGTCGAAGCCGTCGCCGGCCTCGCGCTCCTTGTCCTCACGGACCTTGGCGAAGGCGATGGCGTTGACATCCTGGTCCCTGCGGCTCGGGATGAAGGCGGCCATGCCGCCGATGGCGTGGGCGTTGCGGCGGTGACAGGTCTTCACCAGCAGCTGGGCGTACGCACGCATGAACGGCGAGGTCATCCCCACCGTCGCACGGTCGGGCAGCACGAAAGATTGCCCGGCGTCGCGGAAGTACTTGATCAGGCTGAACAGGTAGTCCCAGCGGCCGGCGTTGAGCCCGGAGGCGTGGTCGCGCAGCTCGTAGAGGATCTCGTCCATCTCGAACGCGGCCGGGATGGTCTCGATGAGGACGGTCGCGCGGACGGTGCCGTGCGGGATCCCGAGCTCCGCCTGGGCGAAGGTGAACACGTCGTTCCACAGCCGCGCCTCGAGGTGGCTCTCCATCTTGGGCAGATAGAAGTACGGCCCGCTCCCGCGCTCCACGAGCTCGCGGGCGTTGTGGAAGAAGTAGAGGCCGAAGTCGACCAGCGCGCCGACGACCGGCTCGCCGTCGACCAGGACGTGCTGGTCGTCGAAGTGCCAGCCGCGAGGGCGCATCACGATCGTAGCCAGCCGCTGGTCCGTCTTGAGCTCGTAGAGCTTGCCCTGCGGGGACATCGCCGAGATGTCTCGCCGAATGGCGTCACGCAGGTTCACCTGGCCGCCGACCACGTTGCTCCAGTGCGGCGTACTGGCGTCCTCCATGTCGGCCAGCCAGACCCGCGCACCGGAGTTGAGGGCGTTGATCGTCATCTTCCGGTCCGTCGGACCGGTGATCTCGACGCGGCGGTCGAGGAGGTCCTCGGGCACGGGCGCCACGGTCCAGTCGCCGGCGCGTACGTCGGCCGTCTCGGGCAGGAAGTCGAGCCGGCCGGTGCGCGCGACCTCCTCACGACGGGTCCGGCGGGCGGCCAGCAGCTCGCCACGGCGGGCCCCGAACCGTCGCTGCAGATCCGCGACGAAGTCGAGGGCCTCGGGCGTCAGGATCTCGGCTCCTCGCTCGACGTCGACACCGGTGATCTGAATGTTCACGAGCTCCACCCTCCTGGGGGCTACAGTTTTCCCTTAAATGGATTCTTCTTTCCGCATTGCGGATAATAATCTGGCCAGACGAGGGACGCAACCAGCTGGGTTTCCTCTACACGACGCTAGACTTCCGTCATCCGGAAGACAGTACCCAGAGATCGGGGAGCTCAGGTGAGCGAGAACGAGAAGGCGCCGAAGGCACGCACCGGGGCCGTGCAGTCGATCGAGCGCGCCTTCGCACTGCTGGAGACGATGGCCGACGCCGGCGGGACCATGGGTCTCTCCCAGCTCGCAGCCGCCTCCGGCCTGCCGCTGCCGACCATCCACCGACTGGTGCGCACCCTCGTCGACCTGGGCTACCTCCGCCAGGAGGCCAACCGGCAGTACGTCCTCGGCCCGAAGCTGATCCGGCTCGGCGAGAGCTCCTCGCGCATGCTCAGCACCTGGGCCCGCCCGCACCTCGCCCGGCTCGTCGACGAGGTCGGCGAGTCGGCCAACCTGGCGATGCTCGACGGCGACCAGATCGTCTACGTCGCCCACACCGAGTCGCGCCAGTCGATGCGCATGTTCACCGAGGTCGGCCGCCGGGTCTCCCCGCACTGCACCGCCGTCGGCAAGGCGATCCTCGCCGACATGGCGCCCGAGCAGGTCCGCGACATCCTCCGACGCACCGACATGGTCCCCTACACCTCCACCACGATCACCTCGCGCGAGGACTACCTCGACCAGCTCGAGCAGGTCCGCGAGCGCCGCTACGCCATCGACGAGGGCGAGCAGGAGGCAGGCGTACGCTGCGTCGCCGTCGCCGTCCCCGACTACGCCCCACGCCTGGCGATGTCGATCAGCGGCCCCACCGGGCGGATGAGCGACGAGCTCATCGAGCGCGCCGTCCCGCTGCTCACCGAGGCCGGCAAGCAGCTCGCCGCCGACCTGGCCTGACCCCAGGGTCGGCTGACGGACGTCACAGGTCGAGCACGAGACGAGACGACTTCGACCGTCCGACGCAGACCATCATGGTCTTGCCCGTAGCCCGCTCCTTCTCGTTGAGGATCGTGTCGTGGTGCTCCGGAATCCCCTCGAGGACCGTCGTCTCGCACGTGCCGCAGAAGCCCTCCTCGCAGGAGGTCATCAGGTCCGGGCAGGTCTCCAGGATCCGGTCGAGCATCCTGTCGGACTCGCCCACCCGGACCACGGCGCCGGTGCGGCGCAGCTCGACCTCGAAAGACGCGCCCGTGGCGGCCTCGGCCGCGCCCTCCCCGTCGCTTCCGAAGCGCTCCAGCCGCAGCTCGCGGCCGACGCGCTCGCAGGCCTCGGCGAGCGCGTCCAGCATCCCGTTCGGGCCGCAGGCGTAGACCACCGCGCCTTCCGGCGACTCCTTCACGACGGTCGCCAGATCGGGACGGCCACCGGTGTCCTCGGCTATCAGCCGCACGTGCGCACCGACCGGCAGCTCGTCGCGGAAGGCCATCGACGCCAGGCTTCGCCCGCCGTAGACGACCTGGTACGCCACACCGGCCCGCTCCGCGGCGGCCACCATCGGCAGCAGCGGGGTGATCCCGATGCCTCCCGCGACGAACACGTACGCCACCGCCGGCTCGAGCGGGAAGTGGTTGCGTGGCCCACGCACCTCGATGGTCCGCCCGATCAGCGCGGTGTCATGGATCTCCGCGGAGCCGCCGCGACTCTCCGGCTCGCGGAGCACCGCGATCCGGTAGCGGGACCGGTCGGCGGTGTCGCCGCACAGACTGTACTGACGGACCAGGCCGGACGGCACCACGATGTCGAGGTGGGCGCCGGGCTCCCACCCGGGGAGGTCGCCGCCGTCGGCGGAGACCAGCTCTAGGGACATCACGCCGTCTGCCTCCCAGCTCGCCCGGCGTATGACGAGGCGTTGTGCGTTCTCTGTGGTCATGGTCTGCCCGCGGTTCACACGGCGCCGATGGCGTCTCGGTCGAGACCGAACACGTCAATGGCGATGTCCTGGAAGAACGCCTTCCTTTCAGCAGGCGTGAACGGGATCGACTCCTGCATCGCGACCTCGGCCGGCTCGTAGTTGTACGGGTAGTCCATCGCGTACATCACCCGATCTGCCCCCACCACCTTCCGGGTGAACAGGATCGGCTCGGGCGCCGGCATCCCCGAGGAGGTGATCCACACGTTCTGCTGCAGATACTCCGTGATCGTGCGGTCGAGCTTCTTGATCACCTCGTAACGACCCGAGCGCACCATCCCGCCATGCATGTAGTCGAGCCGGTAGGCCCAGAACGGCAGCCCCTCACCCATGTGGCCCAGTACCATCCGCAGGTTCGGGTACCGGTCGAAGACGCCCGAGGTGATCATCTTCAGGGCGTGCAATGAGGTCTCCACCTGGAACCCGAAGACCGACCCGTCCAGACCCGCGTCGTAGAACGTCGAGATGATGTCGTCGTTCGGCGTCTGCGGATGCAGGTAGAGCGGCACGTCGAGCGCCTCGCACGCCTCCAGCACCGGCCAGAACTGCTGCTCGTCGAGGTAGTGGCCCTTGATGTGCGAGTTCAGCATCAGACCCTTGAGCCCGAGGTCGCCGACCGCGCGCTCCAGCTCCTTGACGGCTGTGCCGGCATCCTCCCAGCCGACCGAGGCCATCCCGGAGAACCTCTGCGGGTTGTCCCGGCAGATCTCGGCAAGACAGTCGTTGGACAGCCTCGCCATCTCACGCGCCGTGTCGACCGAGAAGACCTGGGTGCCCGGCGAGGTGAGCGAGAGGATGGCGTGGTCGACGCCGCCTGCGGCCATGTGGCCGAGCCGGAGCTCGTCGGCGCTGACCAGGCCCTCGCGTACGAACCTCGCTCGTGCGGAGTCGCTGGTGGTGTAGTGACCGATCAGGCTGTGGAAGCCTTGGCCTCCTTCATCGGCTCGGATCATCCGAGCCCACTCGTCCATCACCTCCTGCGGCGACCATGCCTCCTCGGTCGCGATCCGGAGGTAGCCGCGCTCCGCGGGGTCGGTGGTGATCTCGATGTTGGTCATGCCGTGTGTCCTTTCGTCGTGCGGCGGGCGATCGCGTCGCTGATGACCGTGCGTAGGGTCGCGTCGCTGAGCCCTGAGCTGCCACCGCTGAGCGGTCGGCGTTCGGTGGGCAGCTCCCGACCATCGAGGACGGCGTCCACGATGGTGTCGATGCGGAGCTGTTCGAGCAGGTCCATCACCTCGAGCGTGCTGTACGACTCGACTGTGCAGCCGGGCAGCTCGGGATAGGCGGCGCGCCGGATCCAGTCGCCGTCCTGCGGGTAGCAGTCGACGAGGGCGACGTACGGGATCGCCAGCTCGTGGCGCAGGCGCCTCTCGAGGGCGGCGTCCAGCAGAGGTTCGGTCATCAGGAGGCTCCGATCGGGTCAGCGCTGAGGGTGGCGAGCGGGGCGCCGTGCCAGGGGTCGACGGTCACATGCACCACGTCGTCGCCCATCTGGCCGCCGGTCGCCCGGATCGCCTGGTCGACCTCGTCGAGGCCGAAGACGTGGGTCGACATCGCAGCCAGCGGCGTGTCCGGACGGCTGAGCGTGGTGATCGCCCAGGCGACCGCGGAGTTGCTGTGCCCGCGTACGCCACGGATGGAGGCGACCTTCCACTGCAGTGCCTTCATCGCCATCCCGTCGACGACGTCGGTGGCGGTGGAGATCAGGATCTGGCCGCGTCGGGCGACCATCTCGACGCCCCACCCGATGGTGGTCGCGTCGCCGCGGGCGGTGTCGAGCACGAGGTCGGCGCCGGCGCCGCCGGTGACCTTCTCGACCACCGCCACAGGGTCCTGCTCGTCGACGTCGACGACCACCGCGGCGCCGTACTCCCTGGCGAGCTCGAGGCGGCGTGCGTCACGACCGAGACCGAGCACAATGACCTGGTCGGCGCCAGCGGCTTTGGCCGCGTAGACGCAGGCGAGGCCCTGCTGACCGGGCCCGATCACGACGATGGTTCGGCCCGGGCCGGCCCTGCCCTCGATCACCGCCCACTCGTAGCCGTTGGCGACCGGCAGCGTCATAGCGGCGAGGTGCGCGTCCATGTCCTCGGGGATCCGGTGGAGGACGGTCCGCGGGTGAAGGTAGAGGTACTGGCTGTAGCCGCCCCACAGCGCCGGCTCGACGGTGACCGGGGTGCTTCCGAACCGGGTGCCCCCGGCCCGGGAATCGGTGGCGGCGCAGAGCCGGTAATCGGTCGTGCGGCAAACCGCGCAGTGGCCGCAGGGCAGATACTCCTCCACCGCGACCCGAGCGCCTTCCTCAATGCCCCAGCGCTCGGCGGCCCGCCGGCCCAGCGCGACCACCCGGCCGACGTTCTCATGCCCGAGGATCCGGGGCTCCGTGTCCCGGAAGTAGTTCCCCACGTCCGTGCCGCAGACCCCGGCTCCCTCGACCCGCAGGAGGCCGGCATCCTCGTCGATCTCCGGCAGCGGCAGCGTACGCAGCTCGCTGACGCCAGGGGCGACCACGACGCTGGCCCGGACGAGATCTGTGGCGACGCCGTGTGCAACTCGTGTCGTCATGCTGGTTCCCTTCGCTGCTGGATCAACTCACTCGGCGACCAGGTAGTGCTCCACGGCGGCCTTGCGACTCTCCTCGGTCGCCTCGACCCAGGAGACGTCGGTCGGCAGGACCGCACTGGTCGAGCGCACGCGGTGGCTGACCGGGTCGAGGCCCGAGGGGGTCTCATCGGACTCAGCCAGTGCCCGGACCTCGGAGAGCAGGCGTCGCCGAGCGGCGATGATGCCCGCGTCGGAGGTGCCGAGGTGCTCCCCCTCGCGGTCAACGATCGGGCCCATGCTCTCCTGCATCGCGACGTCCTGCATGGCGATGCCCTCGATGCCAGACTGGGAGATGCCGGCCTTCTGCAGGGTGCGGTCGATCAGATAGTCGTTGTCCGCGTTGGCCAGCGTCAGGAACGGGCTCTCGGGGGACTTCTTCGCGTGGATGTGACCACCCTCGCGGTAATAGTCCAGCTCGGCCTTGCGCAGCGGACGCTCCGGGACATAGCTGACGTTCCAGGTGAAGCAGGTCTCGTCGTCGATCGGGACCCAGGCATGGGCGCCGATCGGCTCCTGCTCGTCGCGCGGGACCATCGTGTACCACGGCATGAGCCATTGGGTGACGCGCCAGTAGTAGTCGCCGCCGGTCGTGTCGCGACGGGCGCCGAGGAGCATGCCGTAGTCCGTCGGCTCGATGAAGAACTTCGGGTTGCCCTTGGTCAGGTGCTTGCGCGGCCCGTCCATCTGGTGGGTCCACGGCGGGCTCCACAGCGGGGCGTCGTTGTGCAGGAAGGAGACGTGGCTGGAGTCGATGCCACCCTCCATCGCCTGGAGGTAGGAGCAGCGCTGGATCCGCTTGGACACGAAGCGGTGCCCCTCAGGGAGCATCGCCCACTCGAGCTCGGGCAGCTCCGGTGCGGTGCCCTCGGGTCCCATATAGATCCACACGACGTCGCCACGCTCCCTCGCGGGATAGGCGGTGATGGACACCTTGTTCTTGAAGTTGCTCTCGCGCGGCTCGTTGGGCATGTCGACGACCTCACCCGCCCCATTGAACTTCCAGCCGTGGTAGGAGCACCGCAGGCCGACGTTGCCGTCACGCGAGTCCGCGCCCTCGGCGCACCCGAAGAATAGCGAGGCGCCCCGGTGCGGGCAGCGCTCGTTGATGACGGCGACCTTGCCGTCGTGACCACGCCAGGCGACCAGGTTCTCCCCGAGGAGGCGTACGCGAACAGGGGCCGACCCGGGGTCGGGAATCTCCTCGGTCAGCAGGCCAGGGATCCAGTAACGCCGCAGCATGTTGCCCATGGGGGTGCCGGGGCCGACCTGAGTGAGGAGCTTGTTGTCCTCGGACTTCAACATCCTTTGCCTCCTAGAGAGGGTAACAATTCGTATCACTATGTGATAGTGTCGAACTCACCTGATGATTATTATGGCAGAAACTTTGAATGAAAGGAATGAGATGGACACCAATTCGGAGTTCTCGACCACGGACGCCCGACGCACCGGATCGGACAGTGCCCGCCGGATCATCGAGCTCCTCTTCGCATTCACCGAGGATCACCCCCGGCGGACCGCTCGGGAGCTGTCCGAGGCCGCCGGGATCCCGATGCCGTCAGTTCACCGGTACGTCGCCCTGCTGCGCGACCTCGGCCTGATCGTCGACGTACGCCGGGGGCTGTATCAGCTCACTCCGCTGGTCTTCCCGCTCACTCGGGCCGCCGAGGCCGCCAACAGCATCCTCGACGTTGCCCGACCGCATCTGAGCAGCCTTTCCCTCGAGCTCGACGAGACCGTCGCCCTGGTGCAGCAGATCGGCGACAACCCGGTCTGCGTGGAGCGGTACGAGTCCGCGCGCACACTGCGTGCCTCCTTCCAGCCCGGCCAGCCGATGCCCGCCCTTCGCGGGGCCTCCGCGAAGGTCCTGGTCAGCGGCATGACGCCCGGCGAGCGCGAGGCGTACCTGGCACGGATGAGTGCCCGGTCGACGTCGGCACCCGGAGCGGAGTGGACGGAGGAGGAGCTTCGCCAGACCCGCGAGCAGGGATGGGCGACCAGCTCACAGCAGCTCAGCGAGGGCATCTGGGCGGTGGCGGCGGCGATCGATCTCGGCACGAGGATGGTGGGCGCGATCTCGGTGGCCTGCCCGGAGTTCAGGATGACCGAGGAGTCCCGCCGGACCGTGATCGAGCGTGCCTGCGACACCGCGGCCGCCATCTCCGAGGACCTGGCGCGAGGAGCCGGTCGCGAGGCCTGACTTCCAGGTCGAAGCTCCATTCAGTCGCGCCTCGTCCAGGCGACCAGCTTCTGCTCCAGCTCGCGCAGGACCAAGCTGCTCACGATTCCGATGATGCCGATCGTGAAGAGCGCGACGTACATCGTTCGCACCGACTGCAGCTCCCAGGCGTGCTGGATCATGTAGCCGAGACCCTCCCGCGCCCCGACCAGCTCAGCCACAGCGACCAGGATGATGCCCTGGGCCAGACCGATGCGTAGCCCCGAGAGCATCAGCGGCAGCGCGCCGGGCATGGCGACGAACCGGAGATACTGCAGTGTGGAGGCGCCGTAGTTCGTGGCCACGTCGACGTAGACGCTCTGGATCCCGCGTACGCCGGCCATGCAGTTGACCACGACCGGGAAGAAGACTCCGAGCGCGACCAGCGCGACCTTCGAGCTCTCGCCGAAGCCGAGGATGAGCATCAGCAGCGGCATCATCGCGCTCTTGGGCAGGGCGTACAGCATCGAGACCACCGGGTCGACCAGCAGTCGCAGCGGGCGCATGAACCCCATGCACAGCCCGATGACCACCGCCGGGACGCCGCCCACCAGGAAGCCGATCAGGACCCGTCGGAGCGTGACGAACGTGTCGTACTGGAGAGTGCCCTCCGGGCCGAGCTCGTAG
Organism: Nocardioides sp. NPDC047086; assembly: GCF_040643685.1. NCBI lineage: Bacteria > Bacillati > Actinomycetota > Actinomycetes > Propionibacteriales > Nocardioidaceae > Nocardioides > Nocardioides sp. NPDC047086. The sequence continues at coordinate 11,978 of NZ_JBEYUV010000046.1, read as the reverse complement.
CCGAACTGGTCGATGATCATCGACGGTGCCGGGAAGAACTTGACGTCCAGGATGCCGACCCGGGCCAGTGCCTCCCACACCAGCAGGAACAGCACCGGTGCCGCGAACGTCATGACACGCTCTTGGGTCGAAGCGGAAATGCGGGCCGTGCGCTGCGCCTTGGGCATCCGCACCGAGGCGCCCTCGAGCCGACCGGAGGTCGTCGCTCCGGCGCCGGCGTTCTGGACCACCTCGCGAGTGGCTGATCTCTGTGCACTCATCAGGCTGCCTCCGTACCCTTCTCTGCCGGGCCGTGCAGAGCGGCCCAGATCTTGTTGATCAGCTGTCCGTACTCGTCCTCCTGACGCAACTCGAGCACGTCACGGGGACGCTCGAAAGGCACGTCGATCACGGTGCTGATCCGTCCCGGCCGCGGGGTCATCACGAGAACACGGTCGGCGAGGGTGAGCGCCTCATCGAGGCCATGGGTGATGAAGACGACGGTCTTCTTCGTCTGCTCCCACAGGCGCAGCAGCTCCTGCTGGAGTGTGAACTTGGTCTGCTCGTCCAGCGCGCCGAACGGCTCGTCCATCAGCAGGATCTCCGGGTCGTTGACGAACGCGCGCGCGACCGAGACGCGCTGCCGCATACCACCGGAGAGCTGGTGCGGGTAGGACTTCTCGAATCCCTTCAGACCGGTGACCTCGATGTAATGGGTCGCCCGTTCGCGGCGCTCGCTTCGAGAGATGTGCCGCAGCCGCAGACCGAACTCGACGTTCTCCTGGACCGTCATCCACGGGAAGATGCTGTCCCCTTGGGGGATGATCGAGCACTCCGGGCGGGAGGCATCCTTGCGCACCACCTCGATGGTGCCTTCGGTCTGCGTCTCCAGGTCGGCCAGCATGCGGAGCAGGGTCGTCTTGCCGCACCCCGACGGTCCGACGATCGCCAGGAACTCGCCCTGAAGTACGTCGAAGCTGAAGTCCTCCACGGCGGTCACCGACGTCGAGCCGGTCGTGAACGTCTTGGTGATGTGGTCGAATCTGATCTTCACCGAGTTGCTCATGTCGCGGGCCGCCCTACTCGCACGAGGCGTTGGCCGCCTCGTTGACGTAGTCGAGGTTGACCATCTCGTCAATCGCGAGCGCCTTCGGGGAGTCGCCAGCCTCGACGAAGAGATGGACGGTGTGCTCGATGCTCTCCGTGTCGGGCACTGCACCGTAGAAATAGCCGGGCAGGTGGGCGTGCTCGACTACCTCGACATTGGTCTCGGTGTAGTCCGCGATGATCTGCTGGACCTTCTCCAGTTCCGCGCCGCCCGCCGCGACGCCCTCCAGATAGTCATTGGCCCCGCAGACGTAGGCGTTCATGAAATTCTGCGCGAGCTCAGGGTTCTCCTGCGCCCACTCTGAACGGTAGAAGATCGTCGCGTCCTGTTCCTTGGGCGCGATGTCGTAGGCCGACTTCCACGCCACGGCCGCCCCCTCCGAGATCGCCAGCGAGGCGTTGGGCTCGCTCAACCATGCAGCGTCGGCCGCGCCCTGCTTCATGGCGACCAGCACATCGGAGGACTTCATCGACGTCGTCGCGTTGCGCGGGTCCTCGATGCCGGCCTTCTTCAGAGCGTCCATCACCCCGACGTACGGCGCGGTGCCCTCAGCGGTGCCGACCGCGATCTTGCGGCCCTTGAGGTCGGAGAGTTCCTCGATCTCGTCGGCGACGCTCTCCGCCACGATGAACTGCTGCGAGCCGAGCTCGGGCGTGGGGAAAGCGCCCTTGTCGGCGACGATCTCCATCCCGTTGCCGGCGGCGATCGAGTTCACCAGCCCGGCACTGAACGCACCACCGCCCGCGTCCAGGTCTCCGCTGGCCATGGGCGCGACCATGTCGCCGCCGGAGTCGAACTCCTGGATCTGGACGTCAACGTCGAACTTCTCGAAGTATCCGCGCTCCCGGGCGATGGCGATCGGCGCATCGCTCATGATTCCCAGCAGCCCCAACCGCACGGTGTTCGGCCCGGCAGCGTCGGCGGCGCCGGAGCCTCCCGCCCGCGGGTTGTTGGGGCCACAGGCAGCGGTCGCGGCCAGCGTGGCCCCCAGCAGCGACGCGACGACAGGCACCTTCTTCAACACAGCGTCCTCCTTGATGTGACGGTCACTCTCCTGTTGCATCACATAGTGATAGCGGAACCATCAGTGTGTGATCTGAAAAATGAGACTAGCATCACATCACCCCCTCGTATAGGGCCTCGACGATCAAAGGAGCCGTCGCGCCGGCCGCCACGTCAGCACGGTCGGCAGCGGGTGCCTACGGGTTGCCGGCCGACGTTCGTGGTTCGTATGGCGGTCCACGGGTCATCTCGATCCGGTAGGTCTCGGGAGATCTTCATGTCGCGCTTCGACCTCGGTCAGGCCCGCCGCGCACTGCTCCCGGGAGCCACCGTGCTCCCCCCGCGGGGGGTGTCCCTATGGTCTTCGTCAAGCCGCAGCAGGTGCTGACCGGTCTTCGTAGAGGGTGCCGTGTTTGAGCATGGCGTGGAGTACGTCGATGCGGCGGCGGGCCAGGCACACCAGGGCTGCGTTGTGCTTCTTCCCCTGCGCCCGTTTCCGGTCGTAGTAGGCCCGGCTGGTCGGATCGTGAAGCGCCGCGAACGCAGCCAGGAAGAACGCGCGCTTGAGCTGCTTGTTCCCAGCTCGGGATGGGTGTTCACCGCGGATGCTGGTGCCGGACCGACGGGTGACGGGGGCGAGTCCGGCGTAAGCGGCGAGGTGACCGCTGGTCGGGAACGAGGTGCCGTCGCCGACTTCGAGGAGGATGCGGGCTCCGGTCCTGACACCGATGCCGGGCATCGATGTCAGGACCTTGGCAAGAGGGTGCGCATCAAGCATCTCCTCGATCTGCGCCGCAGCTGTGGCGCGTTGGGCCAGCAGGCCGGCCAGCTGGGTGGCCAGTTGGGGCAGGACCATCTCGGCGGCGCGGGTGCCGGGCACGGTCACGCTCTGCTCCGTCAGCGCCTGTTGCACGTCGTCGACGAGCTGCTCATACGAGCGTGGTGCGCGGGTCTTCGTGGCTGCGATCAACTGGCGGCGGGTTGCGGCGGCCAGGCCGGTCGGGCCACCGAACCGGATCAACAGCTCGAGCACCGCTGGGCACTGGATCTTCGGGCCCAGGACTCGCTCCAACCCAGGGTTGATCTGGGTCAACAGTCCTCGGATGCGGTTGCTGATCCGGGTGACCTCACCGGCCAGGTCATCGTCATAGCCGACGATCACCTCCAGGTCGGCCAGGGCCTCATCGCCGGTGTCGACCCGACGCAGCGCATGCGGCATCGACCGCGCTGCCTCGGCGATGATGTAGGCATCGCGGGCGTCGGTCTTGGCGTTACCCGGGTGCAGATCCGCGATCCGGCGCATCGCCAAACCGGGCAGGTAGGCCACATCGATACCCAGATCCCGAGCCACCGCGACCGCCAGCGCCCCGATCGACGCTGGCTGGTCGACCACGACCAGCACCCGGCCCCGGGCCGACAGGTCCTGGAGCAGGTCGCGGATCTTGTCCTCGGCCTGCGGCAGCGTCTTGTCGTGCACCCGAGTCCCGGACGGATCCAGCCCGGTCGCGTGGTGCTCTTCCTTGCCGACATCGAGGCCGAGGTACACGGCGTAGTCGGGTCGGTCCATCCTGTGCTCCGCTCTTCCAGTACGGCGACTGGCCACAAAGTCTGGCGAAGGATGCCGGCACCCACGTTACGAAGAGACCTACCAGTCCCGTCGAGATCCTCGACGTACTGGCGGCCCTGTCCCTATCAGCGGTCGTCCCACGCCACCGGTCCCGGTGACAACACCCCCCGGATCATTCCTACGACAGGGGCAGTCAGTCATGCCGGAACCGGCGACCAGGACCCCTTGTCTCTGGGGTCACGAAGAAGGTAACGGGGCTCGCCGCTCTGACCTCGTCAGCGGCTGCATCCGCGCACCCCTCTGCCGTGGCCGGCCTGCCCCGCCAGAGCCCCATCCACATCACCCTCGGCGACACCCGGCCGGCCGGCCTGCCGGAGCTGCACGCGCGACACCCCCGCGACGCCACAGTCACGATGACGTACATCCGCGAGGACGCGGACGAGCCAGAAGGCTGCACCGTCCGCAGTGAGGAGAAGACCGTACGCGCCGAGCTCTCGCCTGACGCCGGGTCGCTCACGACGGGTGGCGTGACGTACGGCTTGACCGAGCTCCACTGGCACACCCCGAGCGAGCATCTGCTCACCTATCGGGGATATCCGATCGAGATGCACCTCGTACACCAGGACGCCTCTGATCACATCCTCGTCGTCGGCGTCTGAATCCGCCCCGGCCCGACCAACCCGACCCTTGGCCGCCTCTCCGACCACCTGGTCGCCGAGTGCTCGCCCGTCGACACTGTCGACCACATCGACATCAGCGCCCTCCTCCCGCCACAGCACACCTCTTACCGCTACGACGGCTCCCTCACCACCGCCCCCTACATCGAAGGCGTCCGGTGGGTCCTGCTCACCGACCCCATCACCGCCTCGCCCCGCCAGATCGCCGAGTTCCGGGCCATGTTCCCGATCGGCAACCGGCGCGACGTCCAAGAGCTCAACGACCGCAGCGTGCTCACTGATCCCTGACTCGACGGGCGTGCGGCTAGGACATGAATTCCGCGATCTTCTGGCTCGCGGAGTATCCCGGTGCAACGCCCTCGGCCAGGACGGCGAACGAACGCTCCTGGTCGATGTTGTTCAGCCTGAGCGGAAGGATCTCCTGGTAGGCCGGCGAGGTGTACCACCCCTGGGCCGCCTTCGCCGACGGAAAGCGGATGGCCACCAGCATGCCCTTCGCGGTGCCCTCGGCCACGACGAGATCGGGACCGTGAATGAGGATCTCGCCGTGGAACGGCGCGAGGGTGGCGTCGACGCGGCGCAGATACTCGATGATGTCGTCGTTGACGTTCATGCCGTTCATCCATGCGACGGCGTACGCAGGTGTCGTGGTCATGGTTCCAGCCTCGCCCCTGCCGGCAACGGTGACGACCACCCTGGAAGGCATACCCGCTTTTCGGCACGAGGGACGATGCTCACCTCGACCGGTTCACCAACCTGAAGGACGTACGTTCCCCAGCACTCGGGTCACAGTGATCTCGATGACGACGCGCTCCGGGTTCGGCCGGGGCGTGCGGTAACGCTCGGCGTACCGCCGCTCGGCCTCGGCCACCGACTCCTTGTCGTCCTTGACGACCGCCGTGCCCTCCAGCGTGCACCACCGCCGCCCGTCGACCTGGCTGACCGCCACCTGCGCGCCAGAATCGGCCGCGCGTACGTTGCGGACCTTCTTGCTGGTCGCGCTGCTGATGACCCGCGCGATCCCGGCCTCCGGATCGAACGTCACCCCCACCGGCACCAGATGCGGACTCCCGTCCGGCCGGCTCGTCGTCAGGAAGCAGACCCGCCGCTCCCGCCAGAACTCGTCGTTCTCGCTGACGGAGGGCGTCGTATCGGCTGTCATGGGTGCTCCTTGGTAAACCGGGCCGGGCGGGCCCAACGGTGGGTCAGCGATTGTCGCCGCTGCCACCGATGGCGTCACGCTGCTGACGATCGGCGAGCTTCTTGATGTTGAGCTCGGCGACGTCCGCGAGCGGAAGCCCGAAATGGTCGGCGAGAACCGCCAGGTACCACAGTGTGTCGCCTAGCTCCTTGGCGAGATCATCGAGGTCCCACTGCGCGAAGTCGCTGTCGTGGTCCCGAATGATCTTCTTCGCCTTCTCGGCGATCTCACCCGTCTCCCCGACCAGCCCCAGCAGCAGGTGGAACACCTCGTTGGGGGTGCCCTTCGACGCCGCGGTGCGCAGCGCTCTGCCTGCTGGTAGGCGTTCATGTCCATCACCAGAACCTATCGCGCCCCTCGCGACTCGCCTCCGGCGCAAGACGGTGGCGGTTGATCCCGAGAACTCAGCGGCCCCACCAGGCTCGCATCGAGCAGGCGATGAAGACCGACCCTGACTCCAGCCCCGCCAGGTAGAGGGTCCGGGGGCACACCGGGGGCACAGATAGCCGTAGACCGCCGTAGACGCTCGGACACAGCCAGACAAGCGAAACACCCCGATGGCCAACGTTTCCGCTGGTCACCGGGGTGTTCTCCCAGGCGTGGCAGATGAAGGATTCGAACCTTCGAAGGCAAAGCCGACGGATTTACAGTCCGCTCCCATTGGCCGCTCGGGCAATCTGCCTGGGTTGTGCGCGCGGCCCTCCGAGGAGGATCGCGACAGCAAGAAACAATAGCGCAGGGCCTGGCGGCGTACGAAAACGGGACGAGGTCTTAGGGTGAGACAGGTACGTTCCCGGGGCACAGCCCTGGTCGGAAATCCAGAGGAGAGAGTCATGGCGGACTCGTCGTTCGACATCGTGAGCAAGATCGATCGCCAGGAGGTCGACAACGCGCTGAGCCAAGCCGCACGTGAGGTGGCGACGCGGTTCGACTTCAAGGGGACCAACGCGACCATCGAGTGGAGCGGTGAGCATGCCATCGAGATCTCCGCGTCCGCCGACGACCGGGCCAGCGCGGTGCTCTCGGTCTTCCAGGACAAGCTGATCAAGCGCCAGCAGTCGCTGAAGATCCTCGACGCGAGCGAGCCGCGTCAGTCGGGGCAGCAGTCGAAGATCTCGATCACCCTCAAGGAGGGCATCTCCTCCGAGGACGCGAAGAAGATCTCCAAGCTGATCCGCGACGAGGGCCCCAAGGGCGTCAAGGCGCAGATCCAGGGCGACGAGCTCCGCGTCTCCTCCAAGAAGCGCGACGACCTGCAGACCGTGATCTCGCTGGTCAAGGGGCAGGACTACGACTTCGCGGTGCAGTTCATCAACTACCGCTGACCTCGTGGCCTACGAGCACCCGAAGGCCACCGTCGAGATCGATGCTCCGCTCGAGGTGGTGTGGCGGGTGATGGTCGAGACCGAGAAGTACGCCGCGTGGAACCCGTTCGTCGTCCGTGCCGAGACCGCGCAGCCGGCGGCGGCGGGAAACCCGATCATCTTGCATGTGACCTGGGCGAACGGCGGTCGCGCACGCTCGCCGGAGCGGATCTCGGCACTCGAGCCACCGGTGGTCGGTGAGGACCGGGTCGGGGCTGCGTACCTGGCCGATGTCTATGAAGGCTGGCCGGCGCGGCTCGGCCTGGTGCGGGGCGTACGCCACCAGCGCCTGACCCAGCCGCCCGGCGGGCCGACGCGCTACGAGACGGTCGAGGAGTTCTCCGGTCCACTGGTGGGGCTGGCGGGTCCGGACCGGGTCACCGAGGGCTTCCGCCGTCACGCCCAGGCTCTCAAGGTGAGGGCCGAGACGCTGGTGAATGAAAGTGGACTTGACCACTAGATTGAGCGAAATTCTGCATTCATCTGCAAGAATGTGGTCGTGCGAGTATCTGCCAAGTCCGACTACGCCCTCCGCGCCCTCATCGAGATGGCCGCGCGCGAGGACGGAAAAGCTGTCAGCGCCGAGGAGCTCGGCCGCGCCCAGGAGATTCCTCACGGGTTCCTGCAGGCGATCCTCGCCGACCTCCGCAAGGCCGGCGTCGTCATCTCACAGCGCGGCCAGTCGGGTGGTTGGCGCCTGGCCCGCAAGGCGTCGGACGTGTCCGTCGCCGACGTGATCCGCGCCGTCGACGGCCCGCTGGTCTCTGTCTACGGGCTGCGTCCCGAGGGCGTCACCTACAACGAGCGCGCCGACGTCCTCCAGCACGTGTGGATCGCCGCCCGCGACTCGCTGCGCGAGGTCTTCGAGAAGGTCTCCATCGCCGACCTCGCCTCCCGTGAGCTGCCCGACGAGGTCACCACTCGCACCGCTCGCGACGAGGCCTGGCTGCCTCACTGAGCCTGCTGGCGGTTGGCCTAGGTATGCAGCCGAACCGTCACTTCCCTCGCGGAGTTCCGCACGGGAAGTGACGGTTTCTCTGCATACCTAGACGAACAGCTGCCCCTACGCCGCCGGCGAAGGCGCCGGCATCGTGTAAGCCCCCGGCGACGGCGTGACGAAGACGTTGACGCCCTCCTCGAGCCGGAGCGCCCGGGCATGCGTACGCGTCAGCTCGGCGGTCACGACCTCACCGTCGTCGGTGAGGACCGTGAGGCGCACCTCGAACCCGATCCGCAGGACGCGCGAGACGGTGCCCTCGAGGGAGTGCTCGGAGATCGGTGACGGGGTGACCTCGATGTCGTGGGGCCGGATCAAGGACCCGTCCAACGTGGTCACGTCGCCGAGGAACGACATCACGAAGTCGTTGGCAGGCTGGTCGTAGAGCTGCTCGGGGGTGCCGATCTGCTCGATGCCGCCCTGGTTGACGACCACGATCTCGTCGGCGACCTCGAGGGCCTCCTCCTGGTCGTGGGTCACGAAGACGGTGGTCACATGGACCTCGTCGTGGAGCCGTCGCAGCCAGTCACGCAGCTCCTTGCGTACCTTCGCGTCCAGGGCCCCGAAGGGCTCGTCGAGCAGCAGCACGGAGGGCTCGATCGCCAGCGCCCGCGCCAGCGCCATCCGCTGCCGCTGGCCGCCGGAGAGCTGTGCGGGCAGCCGGTTGGCGAACTGCGAGAGGTGCACGAGCTCGAGCAGCTCCTCGACCTTCTTCGCGACCTCCGCCTTGGGGCGCTTGCGGATCTCCAGCCCGAACGCGACGTTCTTGGCGACCGAGAGGTGCTTGAACGCGGCGTAGTGCTGGAAGACGAAGCCGACGTTGCGCTTCTGGACCGGCAGCGAGGTCGCCTCGACGCCCTCGATGCTGATCGAGCCGGTGTCGGGAGTCTCCAACCCGGCGATGACCCGCAGCAGCGTGGTCTTGCCGCCGCCGGAGGGACCCAGCAGAGCGGTCAGCTGTCCGGTCGGGATGGTCAGGTTGATGTCCTCCAACGCCACGAAGTCGCCGTAACGCTTGTTGACACCACTTACTTCGATGCTCATGGGATGTGGTCCTTTCACCGCACGCGCGCACCACGGGCGCGCAGCACGAAGACGATGAGGATGCAGACGACCGAGACGCTGGCCAGGAGGAAGGCGATGGCGTACGCGCCCTGCTGGTCGAAGTTGAGGTACTTCTCCTCGACGGCGAGGGTCGCGGTGCGGGTCTGGCCGAGCACGTTGCCGGACACGATCTTGACCGCGCCGAACTCGCCCAGGCATCGAGCCAAGGTGAGCACGACGCCGTAGATGACGGCCCACTTGATGCCCGGCAGCGTGACCCGCCAGAACGACTGCCAGCTGCTCGCGCCGAGCGACGCGGCGGCCTGCTCCTGCTCGGTGCCGATCTCCTCGAGCACCGGGATGACCTCGCGGATCACCAGCGGCAGCGACACGAACGCGGTCGCCATGATGATGCCGGGCGTCGCGAAGATGACCTGGAACCCGGCCGACTCGAGCGCCGGCCCGAACCACCCGTCGCGGCCACCGTAGACCAGCACTAGCGCCAGGCCGACGACGATCGGCGAGACCGACAGCGGCAGGTCGATCAGCGCGCTCAGGACGCGCTTGCCAGGAAATTCCGTCCGCACCAGCAGCAGCGAGATCGAGACGCCGAAGACCAGGTTGATCAGCGTCGCGATCACCGCGGCGACACAGGTCAGCTGGATCGCGTGCATCATCTGCGGGTCGCTGAAGATCGCGGCGAACGCCTCGGTCGTGAACCCGAGATCGGGCACGTAGAAGGCGTTCCAGGCGACCAGGAACACCGGCCAGGCCACCAGGAGCCCGAGGTAGGCGATGACGATGATGCGGAGCACGTACGTCAGCGGGGTGCGTGGAGCACGACGCGTCTCAGCCACGGCGGACCATCCTCCTCTGGATCACGTCGAGGACGACGATGACGAGCAGCGAGACGCCGAGCAGCATCGCCGCGATCGCCGCCGCCCCCTCCGGGTTGTCGTTCTCGATCGCGGACAGGATCCGCACCGAGGCGACCTCGGACTTGAACGGCAGGTTGCCCGAGAGCAGGACCAGCGAGCCGTACTCCCCCATCCCGCGAGCGAAGGAGAGCGCGGCGCCCGCCGCGATGGCCGGGGCCAGGGCGGGCAGGATGATCCGCCGGAACGTGGTGAACCGGGAGGCACCCAGCGAGGCCGCGGCCTCCTCGACGTCGGCGTCCAGCTCCTCGAGGACGGGCTGCACCGTGCGTACGACGAAGGGCAGCGTCACGAAGGCGAGGGCGAGGTAGACCGACGTCGACGTGTTCGCCCAGTGCAGGCCGAGGGGTGACTCGGCGCCGTAGAGGGAGAGCAGCACGAGGCCGGCGACGATCGTCGGCAGCGCGAAGGGGATGTCGATGATCACCTCGAGCAGGCCCTTGCCCCAGAACTTGTCCCGGACCAGGACCCAGGCGATGACGGTGCCGATGACGACGTTGATCAGGGTGACCACGATGGCCGCCCGGATCGTCAGCAGGATCGCGGACGCGGTCTGCTCGTTGGTGAGCTGGTGCGCGAAGGAGGACCAGCCACCACTGGTGGCGGTGATGATCACCGCCACCAGTGGGATGAGGACGAGCAGGCTGAACCAGAGCATCGTGACGCCGAGCCCGATGCCGCTGGTCCTTGTCAGAGTGGTGGCCGGCCGGCTGCGCCGCGTCGAACGCGGGGCAGCCGGCCCGGCCGTAGGGATGGTTGTCGTCATGACCGGACTACTGCGAGGCCTTGCCGGACTTGGCGATGGAGTCGGTCACGATGCCGAGGGCCTCGCCGTCCTCACCGGTGCCGAACAGCTTCTCCTTGACGCCCGACCAGTCGCGGCCGCCGAAGTCTTTCTCCAGGGTGAGCAGCTGCTTCGGCGCCGGGAACGGGTCGGACGGGTCCTTGGCACCCTTGATGTCCTCGGGCTTGAGACCGATCGCGTCCCAGTCGACGACGCCGGGCTCGGCGGTGTTGACGGGGCGGAAGCCGGTCAGCGCGAACTGCTTCTGTCCACCCTGCGGGTCGAGGACGAAGTCGAGCCAGTCCTGGGACGGCTTGGAGGAGTCCTTGAGGATGGCGCCGGGGTTCTCGATCAGGACCGTGGAGTCCGGGATGATGTAGTCGAAGCCCTCACCCTGCTGGGCCGCGAGGATCGCCTCGTTCTCGTAGGCGAGCAGCACGTCACCGGTGCCGCCCAGGAAGGCGGTGGTGGCGTCGCGGCCGGAGTTGGTCAGCGTGACGACGTTCTTGAAGAGCTTGTCGAGGTACGCCTTGCCCTCCTCCTCGGTGCCGCCGTTCTTCACGACGGAGCCCCAGGCGGCCAGCGCGTTCCAGCGAGCGGCGCCGGACGAGGCCGGGTTGGCGGTGACCACACCGACGCCCGGCTTGACCAGGTCGTCCCAGCCCTGAATGTTCTTCGGGTTGCCCTCGCGGACACCGAGCACGACGACCGAGCTGGACACGATGCCCTTGTTGTCGCCGTCGTCCCAGGACGCGTCGACCAGACCGGCCTTCTCCAGGCGCTGTACGTCGGTGCCGACGGACAGGTGGACGTAGTCGGCCTTCAGACCCGCCTCGACCGCGCGGCTCTGGTCGCCCGAAGCGCCGTAGGAGGTCTCGAAGGTGACGCCCTCGCCCTCGGGGGTCTTGTTGAACTCCTTGGCGATCGCCTTGTTGGCCGTCTCGGGGACGGCGAAGCCGACGATGGAGATCGACTCCGCGTCGCTGTCGCCGCCGGAGCCACCGCACGCGGTCAAGGTCAGGATGCTCGCAGCGGCCAGTGCCACTGCAACCTTGATCTTCTTCATCTGGTTCCTCACTTCTTGCCCTGCCGAGTCAAGGTCGATCGGGTTACGAATGTCGAGGACAATACTTGAGTTAGTCGAGTGCATGCGAAAACACATGAACGGTCCGCTCCTTGGACGGCACCCGGTCGCCGAGACGTCACTCAGGTCGGTCGAGATGGCACCTGGGTGCCATCTCGACGATCAGGTCGACCGTGCCGTTGTTCCTCGCGATCGCGAACAGATAGGTCACTCCTATCAGCGTCAGGATCAGGTCG
>NZ_JBEYUV010000045.1:0-37243 GCF_040643685.1 Nocardioides sp. NPDC047086 | reverse complement strand
CGTCTGGAAGAAGTGGTCCGGGCACGCCAATTAGGGGCTGGGGTTCCTGCCCGGAGACTGGGCGAGGGGGTCGCGTCCCAGGTCGCGCTCGCGCGCCGCGTCTCGCCCGAGAAGGGCGCCAAACTGCTCGGGCTGGCGAAGGTCCTGCTCGCCGAGATGCCGCACACCTTCGCGCTGATGAAGGCCGGGCTGTTCTCCCAATGGCAGGCCACCATCTTGGCCCGGGAGACCGCCTGCCTGTCGCTGGAGGACCGTCGGGTCGTCGACCACGACCTCTGTGCCACCGGTCTCGACGGTGAGCCGGCTCGGGCGGTGTCGATGGGGCTACGGCAACTGGAGAACGCGGCCAAGAAGCTGGCCATCACGCTGGACCAGGCCTCCGTGGTCGCCCGCGCCGCCAACGCGACCAAGGACCGCCGGGTCAGCCTGCGGCCGGCCCCGGACACGATGACCTGGCTCGGTGCCCTGCTCCCGGTCAAGGACGGGGTCGCGGTCTTCGCGGCCCTGGACCAGGCCGCCAAGGCGGCCCGTGCCGCCGGTGACGGGCGGACCCGGGGCCAGGTCATGGCCGACACCCTCGTCGAGCGGGTCACCGGCCGCGAGAACGGCGGTGTGAAGCCTCGGATCGAGGTCAAGATCGTGATGAGCGCCGACGCCCTGGCCAACACCGGCGACCAGCCCGCCATGGTCGAGGGCTACGGCCCGGTTCCCGCCGAATGGGCCCGCGACGCACTCACCGACGCCGAGGTGTTCGTCCGGCGCCTGTTCACCGACCCGACCGGACAACTGGTCGCGATGGAATCCCGCTCCAGGAAGGCACCCGACGGGCTGGCCGAGTTCATCACGACCCGCGACGGCGGCACCTGTCGGACCAGCGGCTGTGACGCTCCGATCCGCAACATCGACCACATCGAACGTCACGCTGATGGCGGCGAGACCAGCGCGGCGAACCTGCAAGGGCTGTGCGAGAGATGTAATCAGGCGAAAGAGGCACTCGGCTGGCGGGCAAGACCCGGACCCGACGGCAGCATCATCACCACCACACCCACCGGGCACACCTACACCAGCCCACCACCCGAGGCTTGGAAACCGGACCCGCCACCCCTGTCACCAGCCGAGATCCGGCTGCGCAACGTACTGCTCAACCACACCCTCGCAGCCTGAGGACCGCGACCGGCGGAAACTTTCTTGGGGTCGGTGCTTGACCTTGACGCTACGTCAGGCCTGCACGCTTCTTCCACAGCCCCAAACCCGGGGCACCCAGAAACACCAGCACGAAGAAGGAGCACCACCATGAACAACCTCCTCAGCCGCCTGATCGGGGACAAGAAGGACTGGAAGCGCATGGAAGCCCGCGCCGCCGAACTGCCGGCCGACTACCGCACCGTCTACGCCGAGATGAAGAACTACCTGTGGCGCTTCACCACCGGTGACGGCAAGGACATCCTCGACCTGTTCGAGACCGAAGCCGCCAACGCACGCCCCGTCCTCGAGGTCACCGGACCCGACCTGGACACCTTCTGCAACACCCGACTCCCCGAGCAGCACGACGCCTACCGCCCCAAGCTCCGGGCCAACCTCAACGAGGTCGCCCAGAAGCTAGAAGCTTGCGTGAGTCAGGGCAGGTCGAGGAAGGCGTACTGGGCGACCTTGTGCGGAAGCTCAACGACAGGACCGCGTTTGAAACCGTAGTCGTAGAGCCGGGTGAGGGAGGCCTCATTGGTGGCGTCGGGCTCGACGATTACGCGACGGGCGCCGGCCTTGACGATGACCTCCTCGATGAAGAAGTCGAGGACGGTCTCGGTCCGGCCCTTGCGGGCCGGGGTGTCGGCCAGGAAGAGGTGGGCGCCGATGTCGCCGGGGCGGCGGTCGTAGAAGGTGCCGAGCTCGTCGACCTCGGGGTCCCAGGTCTGAAAGAGCGCGACCGGCTCGCCGTCGACCTCGACGATGTACGCCGCCAGATGGGGTTGCTCCTGGAGCCACGTGTAGATCTCCTCGATCTCCTCGCGCGGCTTCTCGACCATGCCCCAGAACCGGGCGCGGTCGTCGTGCAGCCAGCCGTCCAGCAGGTCGAGGTCGGCCGAAGGATCCAGGTCGCGGATGGTCAGGGCCGGGCTTGTCAGGGGCATGTCTTCTCCTCGGTGAGCAGGGACCAGTCGGTGACGACGCGTACCGCGCCTCCGGCGGCCCAGGCGTCGTGCTGGTCGGTGTGGTGGGGACTGTCGGGGTTGCCGCCGGCACCCAGCGGTACGACCCATAGGCTGTTGTCGCGGTCGGCGAGGTCCCACGCGTACCGGGCCACCGAGCCCCGGACGGTCACGGTCGAACCCGGGATCCAGGCGTTGCAGCGGACCGTGTCGGTGTCGCCGGGCAGCGGGGTGGCAGGGGCGGTACGGGTGTGCGGGAGGTCGAACTGCTCCAGCGCGTGCAGCGGCCAGAAGCGATGGTTCTGCGGCCAGGCGACCGGATCGTGCACCGCGCGTGCCGCGTCGGCGACCAGCTCGCGCAGGTCCAGCCCGAACGGTTTCTCGGCGGCCAGGATGACGTGCAGCGCGCCGGCCACCCGGGCGGGCAGGCTGAACCACGGCTCGTAGAGCGGCCCGTGCTCCGACGGCTCACGCAGCGGCGCGAGCACCGGTGCCGCACAGATCCGGTCGACAACCTCGGCCCGCAGCGCGGCGTACCAGGCAGCGCCCGAGGAGCCGTCCATCGCTCCGTCCCAGTCGTCCAGAGCCTGCGGCCACACATCGGCCGGGACCAGCGCGAGCAGCGGATCCCCGGCGGTCTGGGTGGTGTCGGCGAGCACCGCCACCGCCCGCTCGGCGTCGAGGGGCTCGGCGTCGTCGAGAAGCTGTCCGATCCGGTCGGCTCGGAACGGCGGTGCGAAACCGGTCGCGAGGACATCGAACTCCGGCGTGCACCGGTCGTTGGCGGTCACCAGGACACCATCCGGAGAGGTCGTACGCCGCGGGAGCGGGTCGACCCAACCGGTCCACTCCCCCGCCTCGTCGCGCCGCGGCACCCGGCCGCCGACGGTGTGGACGACCTTGCCCGTCGCGTCGGCGATCACCCAGTTGTTGACCGGCTCGACCCAGTGCTCCACCGCGGCCTCGACGTCGGCGACGGAACGCGCCCGCAGCAGCGGCAGCAGGGCCCCGAAACCGAGGTCACCGAGCTCGTGGCCGGGCGTACGCAGCGCCTGGCCCCACCCGTCCTCCGGATCGTCGAGGACCACCGGCCCACGCTCCGTCTCGAGCACCTCGACCGAGACCGGCTCCTCGCCGCGGACCAGCACCGTCTCCACGCTCCGCCGCACGACGTCACCGCCCGGGCGCAGGTCGACCCGGTAGAGATCCTGGTAGTCGCCCATCGCGTTGGTGATCCCCCAGGCGACCGCCCCGGCGTGTGCGAAGTGCTGCACGCCGGGCACACCGGGGAAGGTCATCCCGACCACGTCGAAGGTGTCCTCGGGGTCGGTGCAGGCCAGCCGCACCTGGAGGTAGACGTTGGGCGCCTCGAAGACGCGGTGCGGGTCACCGGCCACGAGCGGCAGACCGGAGACCGTGCGGCCGCCGCCGACGGCGTACGCGTTGGAGCCGCCTGACAGACCCTCGGTGCGGAACAGCGCAGCCTCCGGGCCGAGCACCCGCGCCGCCCTCGCACCGAAGAGCTTCGAGGGAAACGAGCCGAAGTGGATCTGCTGCACCCAAAAGGCTGCCAGCGGCGTCCACGGCTGCCAGGTCCCGGGAGCCGGACCGAGCCCGTCCGGCCCGTCGAGCTCGACGCAGGAGGTCTCCGCGAGCCCGGCACGGACTCCCTCGACGTACGCCGTCAGGAACCCCTGCGTCTCCTCGTCGAGCCTCGCAAAGGCAGAACGCGCCACCGCTGCGATCCGGGCGCGGCGGGCGAAGATGTCCCACTCCAGCCCGGCCGGGCCGAGCAGCTCGGCGGTGCGGCCCTCGCCGCGCAGCCGTTCGATCTCGAGCTGCCAGGCGCGGTCCCGTGCGGTGGCCCGGCCCTGCAGCCGGGCCACCTCGGGCAGCGAGGCAGCCCGCACGTGCGGGACGCCCCACTCGTCTCGAAACAAGGTCATGCGACCGGATTAGCCAACGTGCCGGCGAAGATGAGCGACTCGGCCTGGTCGGTGATGTCGACCATCTGCAAGGTGTTGCGCAGCTGGAGCCGGTTCAGGCACGAGTGCCGGAAGCGCGGGCGCAGCAGATCGTAGTGCGCGACCGCGTCGGCCAGCTCGGGGTGATCGGCAGCGTGGTCGACGATGCACGCTCGGGCCTCGGCCCAGAACTCGTTCTCCGGTAGCACCCCCTCATCATCGAGGATGGCCGCGACATAGCGCAGCACCCCGTCGAAGATGTCGGTGTGCACGGCCAGCGCCTTGACGTCGTCGGGGACCGAGTGGCGGATCCGGGCGACGTCCTCGGGCAGCGGCAGGTCACCCATCACCGCCACCTCCTCGCCGATGTCCTTCATGAACATCCGCACCGGCACGTGGTCGCGCAGCACCATCACCAGGTTCTCACCGTGCGGCATGAAGACCAGCTCGTACGCCAGCAGGCAGTGCACCAGCGGCCGCAGGTAGGCGTCGAGGTAGCGGCGCACCCACTCCCGGGCCGGCAGCCCGGAGGCGCGGACCAGCTCGGCGGCGTACGAGGCACCGGCGGCGTCGCGGTGGAGGAGCGCCGCCATCGTCGCGCAGCGCTCGCCCTCGGCGAGCCGCGGCACCGGCGACTCGCGCCACAGCGCGGCGATCATCTTCCGGTAGGGCGACGTGCTCGGCAGGGCGTGGAAGACGTCGCCGGTCCAGCCGATCGAGGCGAGCTCGCGCAGCACCCCGAAGCCGCGCTCCTTCAGCTCCGCGTCGCCCTCCACCAGGTCGGCGACCCAGTCGTTGATGACCGGGGTCGCCGCCATGTAGGCCGGCGAGAGGCCCCGCATGAAGCCCATGTTCTGGATCGACAGCGCGGTCTTGACGTAGTGCCGCTCCGGCCTCGAGGTGTTGAAGTACGTCCGGATCGACTGCTGCGGCCGGTGGACGTCCTCGCCCTCGCCGACCAGCACGATCCGGCGCGCGGCGACGTCGGTGGCGAAGGTGACCGCCAGCTTGTGGCGCCACTGCCAGGGATGGACCGGCAGGTAGCGGAACTCGTCCGGATCGAGTCCCAGCCCGCGCAGCTTCGCCGCGAACCGGGCCAGGGTCGCCTCGCCGAGCTCGGCGGCATACAGACGCGACTCGTCCTCGCCGCGGCCCAGGGCCAGGTGGGACTGGTCCCGGGAGACGGCGACCCACACCAGGCTCAGGTCGTTGCTCGTCTCCGGCGCCCAGCGGGCGTGGTCGTCGATGTCGAAACCGATCCGGCCGTTGTTGGCGACGAAGGCCGGGTGGCCCTCGCTCATCGCGCCCTCGACGCTCTGATGGTCGGCATCGACCAGGTCGGTGGCGGTCAGCGTCTGGTGCTCGAGCTTCCAGCAGGCCGAGGCGATGGTGGCCGCCAGCTCCTCCAGGTAGGTCGGCAGCAGCTTGTCCGGGATCCCGAGGTCGGGCGCGAACTCGGCGACGAACGCCTGCGCGTCGACCTCGGCCTCGGCACCGTCGGTCCGACGGACGATCGAGGCCGGGTCCACCACCCAGTGCTCGAGCTGGAAGCGGCGGGCGGTGAAGGCGTAGGTCGAGGACGGCCCCTGCAGCTCCCAGCCCATGTCGGTCGCCACGGGCGCGATCATCCGCTCGTGGCTGAACTCCGCGATCGCCTTGGCGACCAGGTGCCGGTGCGCGACGCGGAGGTTCTCCGGGCGCAGGTGGGCGGCTGCGTACATCTCCCGGGTGCAGACCGAGAGCATCGCGGTCTTCTCCCCGAGGCTGATCTCGCCCAGCTCGACGAAGCCCGCCTCGGTGTTCTTGCGCCGGATCGCCTCGTTGCGTACGTCCGGCTCGACCACCACCCGACGCACCCCCGGGTCCGCGAAGCAGTGCCGCATCACCGCCCGGAAGATCCGGGTCGTGTAGCCGGAGACGGGCTCGCCGGAGGTCGGCGCGACCAGGACGTGCATCCCGAGGTCGCCGGCCGCCAGGTCGGGCACGTGGGTGATGCCGGCGAGCTCGCTGCGCGCGGGGTCGTAGGTCTCGACCAGGAACGCGGGCGCGCCGTCGACGCGACCGAGCCAGGCGTGGTGGTGCGGGTGCTCGGCGATGCGCGCGTACTCCGCGGCGACGTCCTCCAACGTCGCGTCCAGCATCATCCAGTACTCCGAGCGCGGGTGGGTCACCCAGGAGTGGACGGTGCCGAGGTGGGCCTCGATCTCGAGCGGTTCGATCGTGATCCTCATCGGTTCTCCTCCGTGGACTGGCCGGGCTGGATCTTGAAACGGTCGGGGACGCCGAACTCCTGGAAGGCGACCCGCTTCTCGACCGGGTACGGCTCCCGGCCGAGGACGGCGGCGAGGATCACCGAGCTGCGGTAGGCGCCCATGCCGAGGTCGGGAGCGACGAAGCCGTGGGTGTGCTCCTCGCCGTTCTGCACCCAGATCTCGCGGTCGGCAGTGTCGACCGAGAAGGTCGAGCTGGCGGCGTAGCGCCCCTGCTCGTCGAGACGGAGCCGGTCCCGGACGGGCTCGAGGAAGGACGGGATGCCGGCGCGGTAGCCGGTGGCCAGGACCAGGGCCTCGGTCGCCATCTCGTAGTCCTCCTCCTGCTCCACGTGGTGGAGCGCGAGGTGGTAGCCGTCCTCGATGCGGGTCACCCCGCGCACCTCGGTGTTGGTCAGCAGCGTGGTCTCGGCCGCCTCGGTGACCGACCGGGTGTAGAGCGCCTCGTGGATCGCGTCGATCGTGTCGCCCGAGATGCCCTTGTAGAGGCTCTGCTGCGCCTTCAGCAGCCGGTCGCGCTTCTCGGCGGGCAGCGCCTGGAAGTAGGCGGAATACTCCGGGGAGGTCAGCTCGAGGGTCAGCTTGGTGTACTCCATCGAGAAGAACCGCGGGCTGCGGGTCAGCCAGGCCAGCTGGTAGTCGTGGTCGGGCTGCGCGGTCAGCAGGTCGAGGTACACCTCGGCCGCCGACTGGCCGCTACCCACCACGGTGATGCTGCGCCGGGTCACGAGCTCGTCGCGGCGAGCCAGGTACTCCGAGCTGTGCAGCGCCGGCCCCTCCGCCGCCACGGCATCGGCCGCGCACTCAGGGACCCGCGGGGTCGTCCCGGTCCCGAGCACCAGCCGCCTGGTCCGATGAGCTTGGCCGGATGCGGTGGTGACGACGTACGTCTCCCCGTCGTGCTCCACGGAGGTGACCTGCTGCCCGAAGCGGACGGAGTCGAGCCGTTCGGCGACCCACTGGCAGTACTGGTTGTACTCGCGCCGGTGGGGCAGGAAGTTCTCCCGGATGTAGAACGGGTAGATCCGACCGGTCTGCTTGAGGAAGTTGAGGAAGCTGAACCGGGAGGTCGGGTCGGCCATCGTCACCAGGTCGGCGAGGAACGGCACCTGCAGGGTCGCCTCATCGAGCATCATCCCGGGGTGCCAGTCGAACCGGTCGCGGCCCTCGAGGAACAGACAGTCGAGCTCGTCGATCGGGTCGGCGAGGGCGGCCAGGCCCAGATTGAACGGGCCGAGCCCGATGCCGATCAGGTCATATGTCGTCATCGGACGACCTCCGGGACGGCCCGGCCCGAGGAAAGGCCCAGCGTACGGACCTGCTCGATGATGTCGAGCACGTCGGTGACGGTGGCCTTCGGGTTGAGCAGGGTGAGCTTGAGGAACTGCCGGCCGTCGACCTTGGTCGCGGCGATGACACCGCGGCCGCCCCTCCACATCTCGGCGCGGATGCGGCGGTTGAGGTCGCCGAGGGCGTCTTCGTCCAGTCCGGTCTCGTCCAGGTGCGGGTCGACGTAGCGGAAGACGACCGTGGAGAGCTGGGAGGGCGTGACGACCTCGATGTCGGGCTGCACGCTGAGGATGTCGTAGACCTCGCGCGCCAGATCGATCACGGTCTCGAGGTAGGCGCCGATCTGGTCGGGGCCCATCGTGCGCAGCGTCAGCCACAGCTTGAGTGCGTCGAAGCGGCGCGTGGTCTGCAGCGACTTGTCGACCTGGTTGGGGTTCTCCGACTCCCGCGGGTTGAGGTAGTCGGCATACCAGGAGGCGTGCTGCATGGTCGCCAGATCGCGGACCAGCAGGGCGCTGGAGGAGACCGGCTGGAACCAGGTCTTGTGGTAGTCGATGGTGATCGAGTTCGACCGCTCGATCCCGTCGAGCAGGTGACGGTACTTCGGCGAGGCGAGCAGCCCGCCGCCGTACGCCGCGTCGACGTGGAACCAGACGTTGAAGTCCTGGCAGGCGTCGGCGATGGCGTGCAGCGGGTCGATGACGCCGAAGTCGGTGGTGCCGGCGGTGGCCACGACCGCGGCCGGGACGAGACCGTCGACGACGCACTCGTCGAGCGCCTCGCGCAGCGCGACGACGTCCATCCGGTGCTCGTCGTCGGTCGGGATCGCGATCGCGGCCGCGTCGCCCATGCCGAGCAGCCGAGCGGACTTGGCGATGGAGAAGTGGCTGTCCGCCGAGGTGAGGAAGCGCAGCCGGTCCAGCGGTACGCCGCGGCGCTCCGCCTCACCACGGGCCAGGAGCAGCGCCTGCAGGTTGGACTGGCTGCCGCCGCTGGTGAAGATGCCGTCGCGGGTCGCCTCCGGGTAGCCGGCGCGCGCCGCGGTCCAGTCGATGAGACGACGCTCCATGAACGTACCGCCCACCGACTGGTCGAAGGTGTCCATCGAGGTGTTGACGGCCGCGATGAGCAGCTCTCCCACGAGGGAGGGGATCACGACCGGGCAGTTCAGGTGCGCGGCGTAGGAGGGGTCGTGGAACCAGACCGCGTCCTCGAGCCACAGCTTGCTGACCTCGGCCAGCGCGGCGGCGCCGTCGGCGAGGGGGTTGTCCAGGTCGACCTCGGCGACCGGTTCGGCGGCCGCCTCGGGTGAGATCCCGGTGGTGGGACCCTCGAGGGTGGCGAGCTGGTCGACGAGCAGCCGGATTGCTTCGGTGATGCCGCTGGTGTACTCACGAGCATTGTCGGGGTGGAACAGATGCTCCAAGTGCGGTGCGCTCACTGGTCTCCTTCGACACGGGGGGATTAGGTTAGGCGAACCTAAGTGAGGCTACCCTAAACGCGTCCCCGCCAGACAGGTGGGCCAGAGAGAGGACGATCACACCCGTGCCGCACTCCCCCACCCAGGCCCGTCGCGTGCTCGCCGGCTTTGCCTTCGCCTCCCTCGGCAACGGCCTCACCCTGCCGTTCCTCTACGTCTACATGGCCCAGGTGCAGGACCTCGGGTCGTCGACCGCGGGCTGGATGTTCGCCTGGATGGGGGTCGTCGGTCTGGCTGCCGCTCCCGGGGTCGGAGCGCTCCTCGACCGCTTCGGACCACGCCCGGTCCTGCTGGCCGCGCTCTTCGTGGAGTCGGCTTCGATCGGGTCGCTCGGCTTCGTCGACGGGACCGTGCCGACGATGGCGGTGCTCGCCGGCGTGGTCGTGGGCGCCTCTCCCCTGTGGCCCGGCACGACGACCCTGCTGGCCGGGATGGTTCCGGCCGAGGACCGCGAGCGGGCCTACGGCTTCGCCTTCCTGGGGCTCAACGCGGGCATCGGCGTGGGTGGCCTGGTCAGCGCGTTCCTCATCGACGTGGACCGTCCCGAGACGTTCCAGGTGCTCTACCTGTGCGACGCCGTCGCCTATCTCGTCTACGCCGCGGTGCTGGCGTTCCTGGTCCGCTCCCCCGCCCGCCCCACGGAGGACGACCCTGACAGCGCGACCGCCGGGTCCTGGGGCGAGGTGCTGCGCGACCGGCGGGCGGTGGCCCTGGTCGCGTGCGGCGTGCTCGCGGTGACCTTCGGCTACGGCCAGCTCGAGGCCGGCGCGACCGCCTACGCCGTCGACGTGGCCGGGGTGCCGGCAACCGCCCTGGGCTGGGCCTTCGCCGCCAACGCCGCCGTGATCGTCTGCGGGCAGGTGATCCTGCTGCGGCTCACCTCGAGGTGGCGGCGCACGACCGCGCTGGCCTGCGCCGTGCTGACCTGGTCGCTCGCGTGGAGCGTGCTGGCGGTCGCCGACCTGATGCCCGTCGCCGGCGCGGTCGCCGCCGTCGTGATCGGCCTCGCCGTCTTCGGTCTCGGCGAGACGCTGTGGGCGCCGATCGTGACCGGCCTGGCGAACACCATCGCCCCCGACCATCTGCGGGGCCGCTACAACGCCTCGCTCGGTCTCACCCTGACCCTCGGCCAGATCCTCGGCCCCGCCCTGGCCGGCTCCCTGATCGGCAGCGGCCACGGCCATCTGTGGGCGTTCGTCGTGATCGGTGGCACCCTCACCGCGGGCCTGGTGCTGACGCGGCTCCGGTTCCTGCTCACCGCGGCGCAGGACCGTGCCCCGGAGGCCGAAGCCTCCGGGGAACCGGTCGCCGAGAGGATCTGATCAGCCGGATCTGACGGGTCAGTCCGAGAACGGGACCGCCTTCGCGGGGTCGGTGTGCCAGTTGGTCCCGATCGGCTGGTCGACCTCGGCGGTGCTCGGCAGCTTCAGGGACACCGGGTCCATGTCGCCCTCGTGCGCGGAGACGATGATCTCCTCGAACTGCACGCCGCCCTCCTGCGGTCCGCTGTGCGGGTTCACCCCGGCGTACGCCTTGGTGGAGCCGGTCATCGTGATCGGCTCGGCGACCGCCTGCTCGCTCGGCTTCACGTCGCCGGAGACCGCCGAGCCGAAGCCGGCCTCGATCGTCGCGCCCTCGAGGGTGCAGGTCACGCCGGGCCTGGCGCTCGCGGTGACCAGGTAGTAGCCACCCGCCTGGGACTCCTCGGTGACCGTGAAGGAGAGGTCGCCGGTCGCACAGGCGCCGCCGGCGCTCCCGGACTCGGTCGGCGTCGAGGTCGGCTCGGCCGTGGTCGTCGGGGTCTCGGTCTCCACCGACGTGCTGGGGCTGCTCTGTGCACCTCCCTCGTCGGTGGTCTCGGAGGAGCAGGCGGAGGCGGCGAGCGCGAGGGCAGCGGTGGCGACGACGAGTGGCGCGACACGGCGCCGGGTGCTGGTAGGCATGGACTCTCTATACATCCCGGGCCGTTTACTTTACGTATCCCAGCCGCCCGCGCGTCGCGACGACGACGATCGTCGCGCCGATCCCCGCGGCGAGCAGCACGGCGAGCTGGAACCGGTCCGCGGCGGGGCAGGGCGAAGTCGCGCCAGCGAGGTCCTTACCACCCGAGAGCTCGACATCCTCCTCCACCTCGCCGAGGGCATGTCCAACGAGGAGATCGCCCAGGCGCTCGTCCTCGAGGTGTCCACGGTCAAGTCCCACCTGGCCCGGATGATGCCCAAGCTCGGCGTCAAGTCCCGTCTGCAGGCCGCCGTGTGGGCCTACCAGTCGGGGCTCATCGAGCACTGAGGCCCGGGCAGGTCAGATCAGGCCGGTCTCCTGCGCGACGTGGATGGCGCGGGAGCGGCTGTCGACGTCGAGCTTGGTGAAGATGTGCGCGAGGTGGCTCTTCACGGTGGCCTCGGTGACGAAGAGGGTGCGCGCGATCTCCTTGTTGGTCGCGCCCCGGGCGAGGTGCCGCAGCACCTCGATCTCCCGATCCGTGAGTCGTGGCAGCGGGCTGCGCATGCCCCTGAGTACCCGGCCGGCCAGGTCGGGAGCGAGGACCATGTCGCCGGCGGCGGCGCGGTGGATGCCCTGGACGATGACCTCGGGATCGACGTCCTTGAGGAGGTAGCCGGCGGCACCCGCCTCGATCGCACCGAGCACCTCGGCGTCGCGGTCGAAGGTGGTCAGGATCAGCACGGCCGGCGCCGGATCGAGGGCGCGGAGCGCGACGGTGGTCCGGATACCGTCGATCCCGCTCCCCAGGCGCAGGTCGCACAGCACGACGTCGGGACGGAGGTGACCGGCGAGGATGATCGCCTCTTCGCCGGTGGCGGCCTCCCCGACGACCTGCAGGGCGTCCCCCGCCTCGATCACGGCGCGCAGCCCGCTGCGTACGACCGGGTGGTCGTCGACGAGGAGCACCGTGGTCATCGTGCCTTCCCTTCAAGGTGGATCGGGAGATGCGCGGAGACCGCGGTGCCTTCACCCGGCGTGCTCTCGACATCGAGACCACCACCGAGCTCGCGCAGACGAGCCCGCATGAAACGCAGGCCGTAGCTGGACGACCCGGCATCGGCGTCCTGTTCCCAGGCGGCGACATCGAACCCGGTGCCATCGTCGCTGATGTCCAGGCGCACCGAGTCACCGTCGTCGATCAGCGTGACGACGACCCGGGTCGCTCCGGCGTGGAGACGTACGTTGGCGAGGGCCGACTGCGCGGTGCGCAGCAGCGCGACCTCGATCTCGGTCCGCAGCAGCGGGAGCGTGTCGTCGACATGGAGCTCGACGAGCAGCCCGGCCTCCTCGTGGGTGCGGTCGAGCATGCGCCGAAGGGCCGAGGCGAGGGCGGCGTCCTCGAGCTCGGCCGGCGCCAGGGCCTCGACGATCCGGCGTACGTCCGCGAGGCTGTCGCCGGCCAGCGCCTCGACCTGCGCGAACGTGCGCGACGCCTCCGGGTCCGTGGTGCGGTTGCCGCCGGCGTGGGTGAGGAGCCGGATCGAGGACAGCGCCTGCGCGACGGTGTCGTGGATGTCTCGCGAGATCCGGGTGCGTTCGGCGATCGCCCCGGAGTGGCGCTGGGCGAGCAGGAGCTCGTCCTGCAGCTCCGCCATCTCCTGCTGGGCGCTCTGCAACGAGGTCACGAGCCGTTCCCGCTCGGCGGCGTCCCGGAGGAGCTGCAGGTATCCACGGGAGATGCCGAACGCGAAGACGCCGCCGATGAGCGGTCCGAAGACGTCGGCGTAGCTGGTCGTGCCACGGTGCAGGATCGGGGCGAGGACCACCACCACGAGGATCGCCGACGAGAAGACCAGGCCCCAGCGCAGCGGCAGCAGGTGGCCCGCGAGCAGCCACAGCAGGAACGCGAGCCAGACGAACTCGTCCGAGACGGCGACGGCGGCGACCCAGATCACGGCGAAGCCGAGCAGCCACCACACCGGGAGACGGCGCGAGGCCGTCCTGGACGAGAGGATCGTCCCGGCCGTGTGCCACGCGAGGATCGCCAGTCCCGAGACGACCGCGGCTGGAGGCGCCACCCCATCGCCGACCGCTCTGCTGACGCCGATCGCCGTCAGCACGACGGCGATGACGTGCTGCCCGATCTCCATCGCCCGTACCGTCGAGGCGGCCGCGGTCGGATGCGGCGCGCCGGACCGCCTCAGCGGCACGTGAACGACACTCATGTGCTCGATTCTCCTCCGGCCCGCTGCAGTCGTCCCGGCCACCAGATGCGGTCGCCCACCAGAGCGAAGATCGCCGGCACGATCACGGTACGCACCACCAGGGTGTCCACGAGCACGCCCACACCGACGATCAGGCCGAGCTGCCCCAGAGTGACCAGCGGGAGCACGCCGAGCGCGGCGAAGACCGCGGCGAGGACGATGCCGGCGCTGGTGATCACACCTCCGGTGTGGGCGACCGCCTCGACCACGCCGGCCCGGGTGCCGAGCCGCGCCGCGTCCGCGCGCGCCCGGTGGACCAGGAAGATCGTGTAGTCGATCCCCAGCGCGACCAGGAACAGAAAGGCCAGGATCGGCACCTGCTGGTCGAGCGCATCCTGGTCGAACAGGACGCGGCTCAGCCAGCCCCCGGCGCCGATCGCGGCGACCGCGCTGACGAGATTCACCAGGAGCAGCAGTCCGGGCGCGACCAGCGAACGCAGCAGTACGAGGAGCACGAGGAAGCTCACCGCGAGCACCAGCGGCGCGATCAGCAGCAGATCCTTCTCGCTCCCCTCGGTGGCATCCAGGTCGGTCGCGACCGCGCCACCGACGAGCGCGTCCGCGCCCGCGATCGGGTGGACGGCCTCGCGCAGGTCGGTGATCTGGTCCAGGCTCCGCTCGGTGCCGGGCGAGTAGTCGCTGGTCACCATGATCTTCGTCAAGGACCCGTCGTCGGTGACTCCGGCCGGCTGAGCACGCACCACGCCGTCCACCCCGCCCGCGACCGTGGCCACCTCGGCGGCGGCCGCACTGTCGGTGACGATGTAGATCGGCTGGGCCTCGCCCGGCGGGAAGTGCGCCGAGAGCGTCTCGAGACCGGCTGCGGACTCGGACTGCACCCGGAACTTCTCGATCTGGTCGAGCCCGACCGAGGTGCCGAACAGTCCCGCGGCCATCACCGCGAGCAGCACGAGCCCGCCCAGCAGGCTCGCCCCCGGACGCTTCACCACCCGCGCCGCGACCGCGCGCCAGACCCGGCCCTGCTCACGTGACTCACCCGGGCGCGGGACGAACGGCCAGAACAGACGCCGCCCGCACACCGCCAGGGCCGGCGGCAGCACGAACAGCACAGCGACGAGGGCGATCAGCAGGCCGATCGCCGCGGGTACCCCCAGCCCACGGGTCATCGGGATCACGGCCAGGACCAGCGTCAGCAGCGCGAGCACCACCGTCAGGTTGGAGGCGAGGATCGCGAGAGCCGTCTTCCGCCAGGCCTTGCTCAGCGCCAGACGGTCGTCCTCGGTCCGCTGCAGCTCCTCCCGGTATCGCGAGATCAGCAGGAGCGCGTAGTTGGTCCCCGCGCCGAAGACGAGGACGCTGACGACACCGGCGTCGAACCCGAAGTCCCACAGCGCTCCCGCGGCCGCGGTGACCCGCCCGGCCAGCGCGTCGGCGAGGGCGACCACGATCAGCGGGACCAGCCACAGCAGGGGCGAGCGGTAGGCGATGATCAGCAGAACCGCCACAATCAGGATCGTCACCAGCAGCAGCGTGACGTCCGCGCCGTCGAAGGCCGCAGCCGCGTCGGCCCCGAACGCCGGCCCGCCCGTCACCTCCAGCACCAGCCCATCGGGAGCCCGTGCCGCGACATCGGCTCGCAGGGTCTTGATCACCTCCAACGTCTCGGCGTTGTCGGCGCCGACCGTGACCGGCACAGTGAGAGCCGCGGCCCTCCCGTCCTCGCTGACCATCGGACCGGCGGAGCCGGGCGCGGTCTGCGCACCGACCTGGCCACCGAGCCGCTCGAGCCCGTCGCGATCGCCGCGGGAGAGGACACTGTCGTCCTCGCGGGAGGCGACGACGAGCACCGACTGCTGATCCGCGCCGGGGAACTCCGCCAGCAGCTCGCCCACCCGCGTCGACTCCGAGCCCGCCGGCGCCTGCCCGGTCTGCGCCGGGGCCTCCGCACCAGCGAAGGCCCCGAAGAGCATCCCCATCACGACCAACGCGAGCCCGAGCGTCGCCCAGGCGCCACGGCGAGAGGTCAGCCTGTCGGAGAGATGCGGACGAGCACCCGACCGCGTACGAACCAGAGAATCTGCCATGCCACCAACTCCACCAGTCGCGGCCCGGCGGATCATCGCGAACAAGGCTGAGGCAGGAATCAGCCAAATGGCTGATGCGGCGGAGCCGGGGCGATCTGATCCACGATCCCCCGGCTCGCCGTTCACCGCTGCGCGCCTGCGCTCAGGACGCGGCCACCGGTGGCTTGACCGCGAGCACGGGGCAGGTGGCGTCGAGCAGGATCCGCTGGGCGGTGCTGCCGAAGACCAGCTTGCCGACCGGCGTACGAGCGCGGAGACCGAGGACGATCAGGCGGGGTCGGTGTTGGTGTTGAGGACCCGGACCGCCGTCTCCGGCGTCCCGGTCCGCACCCATCCCTCGCGAATCGCGAACAAGGCGACCACCGCGGAGCAGTTGCCGCAGTTGCTCCCCCAGTCGACCTTGGCCTCCTCGATGCCGACCTGGGCGAAGGTGTACTCCACATCCACGTCTGCCGCCTCCGAGGGGGCGAGGATGACCGCCTTGCTCGTGGTGGACGTGCCACCACCCACGCCGTCGACCTGACGGTGGTCAGGGCTGCCGTAGATCCGCAGCAGCACCTCGTCGACGGACAGATCCGGGACCTGCAGGTCGTCGCGACGGAAGACCCAGCACTTGCTGGTGCCACCCCGCATCCATGTCGCGGCGATCTCGCGCATATTGCCTCCTGGGCCGAGTCGTCCGGGCGTTCCGGACGCACACAGCCTGGAGCCAGGTGACGTGTAGCACAATCGCGGATCTGAACATGAGCATGAAGTAGAACTACATACTCGAACGACACCTGCGTGTCGATCCACACGCCTCCGACGACTGAAGCAGTGCTGCATGCCCCTTCATGGCCATGTAGAAGAACTTCATGCAGACTGGCGTCGTGCTCGACATCAAACGGCTGCAGATCCTGTTGGCGATCGTGGAGGAAGGATCGGTGACCAGCGCGGCCACGGCGCTGGGTTGCACACCCTCCGCGATCTCACAACAGCTGCTGAGGCTCGAGCGCGAGGCCGGCCAGCCGCTCCTGGACCGTCATGCCCGGGGCATGACCCCGACCGACGCGGGCCTCGTGCTCGCCACCCACGCACGCAAGGTCCTGCGCCAGCTGGCGGCCGCGGAGTCCGACCTCGCCGACATCGCCGGCGTACGCCGCGGCAGCGTCACCCTGGGGACCTTCCCCACCATCGGCAGCTCGTTCCTGCCCCTGGCGGTCCGCCGCTACCGCGAGCTCTACCCCAACATCGCGCTGACCATCCACAGCGGCCGCGAGGACGACCTGGTGCGCATGCTGGAGGAAGGCAAGGTCGCCATGTCGCTCCTGTGGGACTACGCCTGGGAGCGGGTCGTCAACGACGAGCTGGTGCTGACCGAGCTCTTCACCGACCCCACCGTGCTCCTCGTCGGCGCCACCCACCGCCTGGCCCGGCGGCGTACGGTACGGATGGCCGACCTCGCCGAGGAGCCCTGGATCATCCGCGCGGGTGGACACCCGGTCGTCGAGGTCCTGCAGCGGAGCGCCGTCGCCGCGGGCTTCAACCCGACCATCGCGTTCCAGGCCAACGACTACCAAGAGGCCCAGGCCATGGTCAGCGTCGGCCTGGGCATCGCCCTCGCACCGCGCACGGCAACCGTCAACCAGCATCCCGACGTACGCGTCATCTCCCTCGGCGACACCGCTCCCCCACGGCGCATCCTCGTCGCCCACCGCGCCGGCCGGGTCCGCAGCGCCGCCGACCTGGCCCTGCACGACGTGCTCGTCGAGACCGCGTCCACCTACTCCTGAGGGCTAGCGAGGATCAGGCCTGGTCGCCCTCCCAGACGAGCGGCTCACGGATCCGGAGCTGCGCGGTGAAACCGACGCGGCGTACGGGGTCGAACTCGGTCTCGGTCCCGGGGTCGTCGGTGTGGACCCGGTCGGGGCCACCGGAGTGGCTGACCGAGGCCTCGGGAAGGGGAACGTCGTGGTGGAGGACCTCGATGGTCCCGTCGAAGTAGCCCCGCGGCGAGGCATCCTGTCGTCCGCCGATGTTCCGACCTGCCATGGGTTTCATGATGGCACTGTGCGATCCGGTGCCGCACCGATTTCACCGAGGAATCGGGAGGTTCACCCCGCCAGGGGACGCAGACCGATCTCGGTCAGCCGCCGACCGCGGCGACGGAGCAGGTCCTGGAAGGCGGCGGCGAGCGTCGAGGGCTTGCGGTCGAGCCAGCAGGCACCGATGTGACGTACGGCCTCGGGGTCGGTCAGCGGCACCTCGACACAGCCCGCGGCACCGTGCGGGTCACGGGGTGCCAGGCTGACACCGAGACCGGCGGAGACCAGCCCCCGGAGCGTGGCGAGGTCGTCGCCCTCGAACCCGATGGTGGGCGTGACGCCGCTGGCCAGGGCCAGACCCTCGAGCAGCGTACGCATCCCATAACCGCGCTTCATGCAGATGAACGTCTCCGCACCGGCCTCCTCGAAGCTCACCCGGGCACGTGTCGACAGGCGGTGGCCGGTCGGTACCACCAGAACCAGGGGCTCGGTGTGCAGCCGCCACTGGCGCATGCCGGAGCCCCCTTCGAGCGGCGAGATCAGCGCGACCTCGGCGGTGCCGTCGTTGACCGCCTCCAGGCACCGCGGACGCGAGGTCTGGATCAGGTCGACGGATGTGCCGGGATGCTCCTGGAGGAACGCCTTGACCAGCGCCGGCACGACCCGCTCGCCGAGGGTGCTCTGGAACGCGAGGGCGATCCGCCCACGGGCACCTGACTCCTGGGCCTGGACCGCCTCGATGCCCGCCGTGGCCGCCGCGACCGCGGCGGCGGCATGCGGGGCCAGCGCCTCTCCCGCCCGAGTGAGCCGCAGACCTCGCCCATGCCGCTCGACCACGTCGACGCCGAGCTCGCGACCGAGGCGCGCGAGCATGCGGCTCACCGTCGGCTGCGGCATCTGCAGCAGGTCGGCGGCAGCGAGCGTCTGCCCCGTCTCGGCCAGAGCGGCGAGGGCCGGGAGCATCGGCAGGACGTTTCGTGCGGTGGCATCCACATCCGACATTTTATACATATCAGCATTCTTCAAGCAGCACCAATGCATTGGACGCACGGTCCCTGACTTCTTAGCGTGACGAGGGTGAGCGAACAGGCAGCGACCGACCCGGGACATCGACGCGTGCTGATCGCTCTCGTCGCGATCGGGATGACGACGTTCGTCCAGCTCTACTACCCCCAGGCACTGATCCCCGCACTCAGCCGCGACTTCGAGGTCGATGCCTCCCAAGCGGCCCTGACCGTCTCCGGGGCCACGATCGGGCTCGCCGTCGCCGCGCTCGGCTGGTCGTGGGTCGCCGACCGGATCGGCCAGGCGCGGGCGATGACGATCGCCATCGTCGCCTCGGCCGCGATCGGGCTGGCGCTCCCCTTCGTGACCTCGTTCCCCCTCCTCATCATCCTTCGCACAGCACAGGGCATCGCCCTCGGCGGCACCCCGGCACTCGCACTCGCCTACCTGAACGAGCAGGTCGGCCGGCGCGAGGCCATGGCCGCAGGCGCGACGTACATCTCCGGCACAGTCCTCGGCGGCCTGGTCGGACGGCTGATCGCCGCGCCGATCGCCGACGTGAGCGAGTGGCGCGTGGCGGCTCTCGTGGCGGGGGTCGTCAGCGCGCTGGGCGCTGTCGTCGCAGTCACCACCCTCCCCCACGAGCGCCCCGGCCCCAGGACCACGCGGCCCCGGCCCGCCGGCGTACGGGCCGGGATGGTCGCCAACCTCACCAACCCCGGCCAGCTGGCGCTCTACGCGCAGGGGTTCTTCCTGATGGGCGCGCAGGTGGCGGTCTTCAACTACCTCGGCTACCGGCTCGAGCTGGAGCCGTTCGACCTGCCGCCGGCACTGACCGCGGTGATATTCCTGGCGGGGCTCTCCGGGGCGGTGTCGGCCCGGCTGGCGGCAACGCTCGCCGGCCGTTTCGGCCGCAGACGCGTACTCCTGGCCTCGTCGCTGACCATGGTCGCCGGAGCTGCGCTGACGATCCCCGACCGGCTGGCCTCGGTCCTGATCGGCCTGCTGCTCTTCGCCACGGCCTACTTCGCCGCGCACTCGATCGCGTCGGGTTGGGTGGGCCCGATGGCGACCAGCGGCGTCGCGCAGGCCACCTCGCTCTACACGCTGTTCTACTACGCCGGCTCCAGCCTCTTCGGCTGGCTCGGCGGCCTCGCCTTCACGACCGGCTGGACCGGCACCGCGAGCATGGTCATCGCGATCGTCCTGATCGCCTTCGCCGCCGCCCGAACACTCCTGCCACCCACCGACGACGAGGCCAGGACGCAGACCCCGACGAAGACGTACGCAGCCCCTCGCTGATCCGCGCACCAACCTCGGCGAGCCGATATCTTGGTTCTGTGACTTGGGCAGACACGTACACGTTCGACGGCGACTTCGTCGATGTGCGGAGGGCTGCAGAGGCACAACGGTTTACGGAGGAGCTTGCCCTCGAGGTGTCGCCTGGCCACTCGTTGCATGGCCGGGTGTGGACCGTGATCGCGAGAGCGCTCCCCCAGGACGAGGTCGTCGCCGTGTCGGGGGACGATGTTGTTCTCGTGCATCTGACGTGGTCACGCCGGCCCGAGCGGTCGCCCTGGCCGGAGACGGTGCAGGTTCGGACTGCGGCGGAGTTCGAGGGCGTCGTCGAGGGCCGCTACGACTAGCAACCTGTCGACCAGCGGATGAGCGCGGCGGATGCGAATCCGTGCCTTCCGAGCTGGTGACGGTGAGTCGAGCTGACGGCACGTCGATAGTGGAGAGTGAGCGCTTGGTCTACGGACTGGGCGCTCTTCATCATTTGCGCGGCACGTAGGGGGACCGGCCGCCAGGCCGCCCGCCCACGGAGGCCGCCTTGAGTCAGTAGAGAAAGTTCTCACGCGATCGGCGCGACCGCACGTGACCGCCGGGCCCGGACCAGGTGCTCCAGGGCGAGGCCAGCTCCGAACGCTGAGGCGACGACTGGGAACGCGGCGAACATTCGGATACCGGCCGCTAACGCCGCTTGGTATGTTGCCTCGTCGATGACCTGAAGGTCGCCGTGGTTGTTGAGCGTGTATGTATCTGTGACGGCGTCGTAATGAGGTTGGCCGCTTGTCAGGTCACCGAGACCGGATAGCGCCGCAACGACACCGAAGAGTGCACACGCTAGGAGCGCTCCCACGATCGGTAGCGGCGTGCTGAGAATCCACCATTTGGCGCCGACGCTCGCCGACTGGGCCGCGACAAGCAGCCAGATAGCCCACCCCCACATCAAGAAGCCCAGCATGAATGGGCCAACGAACAGGGTCTCGTCCCCGGGGGTGCTCGGTCCGAGGAAGGTGCGTAGGTCGATCAGCACCGCCGCAACCAGGTTGAGAGTTGCCAGGCAGACAACGACACTCGAGGTGAACCTCGCGTAAGGCGATGCCAGAAATCGACGGGCGGTGTCAGGTTTCAGGCGCGTCATTGACGGCCCTTCTGTTCTGGGCTGAGGACAAGGGCACGACATTCATCGGAGCACCATGCCAACCAGTTCCATGACGATCCGCACACATCCCGCCAGACCCGAGGCGAGAACCATTGCGGCTATCGCACCGAAGAACACAGCGCCGAAGGTCTGATTCAGCTTCTCGCCCGCTTTCAGCTCCTGCCACTCCAGGCGTCGCCACTCGAACTGGACGGGCCACCTCGAGTGGACCTCTTTGTCAAACAGTCGTCGGTTGTACTGGACGATCCAGCGCCACCACATCAGTGCCAACCAGGCAAGCAGGGCGCCGAATGCCAGCATGGCTCCGGCACCCAAGATGAGCGCGACCACTAGACCCCAGTCCCTCCGACGAAATGTTCGCGCCAAAGTTAGCCGAAGGCAGACCGCGTCGTCAGGGCTTCGGCGCACACGGCGGCAGGCCCAGAGTCCGAGGGCAAGAAGGGTGACGACTGGATCTTTGATGCACCCAAAGGTGGTCCGCTGAGTGAGGCGAACTGGAAGCGGTCTGTGGGCTGGGCTGAGGCTGTGAAGACGATCAGTCGCCCGACGCTCCCTCTACGGCCACCTTATCGATGACAACCTCTGGGACTCAGCCAAGAGGCTCGGGGGCATCCTGGGGCATCTGAGCCCGACGAGGACGCCGGAGAGGAGCAGGACGGTGACGAAACAGGGTCCTGACCTTGCGAAACAAGGTGGTGGACGCAGAGGGACTCGAACCCCCGACATCCTCCTTGTAAGTCAGATGCCGGAAGCGGTCCCCTACTCCCCCACCCTTACGCCCACTGACTTTTCGTCATGGTTGTTCATGGCTCTTCGGGGCCGTTTCGAGTGCTCTGGGGACACCACGGGGGCATCGCTGGGAGTCTGCATCGCGGGGGCGGAGCGTCACCCATTCCGGCACCTGGCCCCCTTGGCGGGGGTTCGGGGGCTTGCCCCTGACGTACAAGAGCCTACGCCCGGTCGACTCGTCGAGGGCTGGAGAGCGTACGCCGCTACGGCTGCCCCCGCCCTCGTCATCGGCGAAAGAACCCTGTCGTCGACATGGCTGAATCCGGGCTACTGCGTGTGTCGCAGGACGAGGTACACGATGAGTCCCGCGACGGTGATGAGGATGAGGCCGGTGCCGATGGTGCCGGCGACGATGAGCAGGAGCACGTCCATG
The DNA here is from genome assembly GCF_040643685.1 of Nocardioides sp. NPDC047086. Taxonomy (NCBI): domain Bacteria; kingdom Bacillati; phylum Actinomycetota; class Actinomycetes; order Propionibacteriales; family Nocardioidaceae; genus Nocardioides; species Nocardioides sp. NPDC047086. Next base: position 15,199 of record NZ_JBEYUV010000045.1, on the reverse strand, counting down.
GTTGGAACGGTAGTGGCTCGGTGGGGTCGAGGTTGCGGTATCGGCTGATCGGGTCGGGCAGCTTGTCCGGTTGGAGAGTGAGCGCTTGGTCTACGGACTGGGCGCTCTTCTTCATTTGCGCGGCACGTAGGGGGACCGGCCGCCAGGCCGCACGCCCCCGGAGGCCGCGCTCGCGGCCGGAGGCCGCCTTGAGTCAGTAGAGAAAGTTCTCACGAAGCGGCGAGTGACTAGCGGCACTTCCGCGCAATGATCGAGGTACAATCTGGTGCTTGGCGCCGTACCCAGTCTTGGGTAGACGTCGCTCTCGAGCGACGATCTCGGCAAATGTAGCAGCTCAAGACAATACGCTTCCGGCCAGACGGAATCGTCTTGATTCTACAGAAAGCGAGGATCTCGCAAATGGCTAAGTCAGCGTTCTTCAGTTTTCACTACGACCGTGACGCTTGGCGCGTTCAACAGGTTATGCAGATGGGAAAGCTAGAAGAGCAGGAGATCCTGAGCCCTCAAAAGTGGGAACAGGTCAAGCGCCAGGGCGACCAGGCGATCAAGAACTGGATCGCGGATCAGATGAAGTACAAGAGTGCTGTGGTCGTACTCGTAGGTGCGCAGACAGCTGGACGGCGCTGGGTAAAGCACGAGATCGCTTATGCATGGGATAACAAGAAGCCGCTCGTGGGCGTGCGGATCAATGGACTCTCCGATCGTAACGGGAACACCGACCTCAAGGGCGCGAACCCTTTCAACGAGGTTAACCTTAAGGGAGGAGGTACGGTCGGGGAGTACGTGTCACTCCACTCTCCGGGCGGCTCGACAAGCCAGCAGGTCTACGCCAATATCAAAGCGAACCTCTCCGACTGGGTAGATGGTGCCTACAAACGATCCTGAGTGCCCGTTCTGTGAAATCGTCCAGCGGGAGGACCCTGACGTCCGCGAGGTATACCGCGACGAGAGTGTTGTTGCTTTCTTTCCCACGGAGCCAGCTGTGCTAGGTCATACGCTCATTGTCCCGCGGGCACATGTTCCAGACATCTGGAATCTCCATGCCGACCTCGCAGCAGAGATTGGACGAGTAACCGTTCGTATTTCGGCGGCGGTCAGGCGCGCTGTTGAGCCGGAGGGCCTGAATGTGATCCAGTCCAACGGAAAAGCTGCCACGCAGACCGTGATGCACCTGCACGTCCATATCCTGCCGCGGTGGGAGCATGACGGAATCGGCCGTATCTGGCCGCCGGAGACGCACTACTCAGAGGGGCAAAAGGATGAGGCGTGGGAGCGGATACGCGCGCAGTGCCGCGAGATCGCAGGGACTTAATGCCTGAACCAGAAGAGTCGTTAATTTCTGCGCCGAGCGATGAGGATCGGCGACAGCATCTCGCGTTTATCCAGGCCGTAGTAACGCGCATGTCGGCCGCGTCCTCGGCCGCCAAAGGTTGGCTGCTGCCGGTGGTGACGGCAACCTACGGTTATGCCCTTACCAAACAATCTGGCACAGTTGCACTTTTGGGCATCGCCGGAGTTGTTCTCTTCGCTTTCCTCGATGCTAACTACTTACGTCAAGAGAAGTTGTATCGCGATCTGTACGTTACGGTGGCCAACCGAAAACGTCCTGTCTCGCCGTTCAGTCTGAATCCCGCAGAGGCTAACGATCCGCCACCATCAGATGCTCCTGAGCCCAAAAAATGGATCGCGGCTGCACGGAAGTGGATGCCTGAGATGGACGTGTGGAAGTCTTGGTCAATCGCCCCGTTCTACGGTGCTCTCGTGCTGATCGGCCTGCTTATCGCCGTTAGAGCCTGCTGCCGATAGTCTTCTGGGGTGTCTAATTTTCTTGGTGCCGCGCGAGATGAAGCCCGTCGGCTGGTTGAGCCTCTGGGGCGGCGGTGGCAGCACGTGGTGTCAGTCGGTCAGAAGGCGGAGGAACTAGGGCCGAAACTTGGGTTGAACGTAGACCTGCTGGCAGCAGCCTGCTGGCTTCATGACATCGGCTATGCGCCGCATTTGGTGAACACTGGAATGCACGCGATCGATGGTGCGCGCCACCTACGGCGTGAGGGCTGGGACGCGCGCATCGTGTCGATGGTGGCCCACCACTCCTGCGCCGTACTGGAGGCCGAGGAGCGGGCGCTGAGCGTTGAGCTGGCAGAGTTCGAGCGTCCACCCCGGGAGTACGAAGACGCTGTGTGCTTCTGTGACATGACAACGGGTCCCGCAGGCGCCGACGTAGCTGCGACCGATCGTTTGGACGAGATCGAGATTCGGTACGGACCGGATCACCTAGTGACGCAGTTCATCCGCAGGGCGCGGCCAGAAATCCTCGCAGCCGTCTCACGGGTCGAGGGTCGAATCAGCAACAACCCCGGCGTACGTGGCTAGGCCGAGATCTGGCCCTGATCGATGTGCGGCCAGCGTTCGTTGAGGGCCCAGTCGAGACGCATCCGCTGGCTGCGGTCCATCTGGAGGCTCAACACCTTCGAGGCATCGACCCATTCGACACTAAGGCTTTCCTTGCTTGGGGTCGGCTCCCCGTTGAGATAACGGCCTGCGTAGATGATGGTGAACTCCTGGCGGACCTCACCGTCAGAGGTGTACTCGATCCGGTGGAGCGGGTCCGTCCAGATGCCGACGAGACCCGTCACGGCAACGGTGATGCCGGTCTCCTCGAGCGTCTCGCGCACAGCGCAGTCCGTGAGCGACTCGCCAGGGTCCATCGCACCTCCGGGCATCGACCAGTTGCCGTTGTCATCGCGGCGGATGAGCAGGATTCGCCCGTCCTCGTCGCGCACGAACGCTCCAGCGCTCGGTTTGATGCTGTTGACCTCCGGCGCTGCCGGGTCGTCGTACCAATCGATCCTTCGGCCCATGCCCAACAGGCTACGACTCAGGCGGGCGTGGCGTCCTTCCAGACCCGATCGAAGGCGGCGGCGTAGTAGTTGAAGAGGTGTGCGTCAGCTGCGCGCTGGTAGTGGAAGACGGGCGAGTCTTTCGCCGGCGCACCGTGGGTGTGCGTGTTCGCTAAGACCTCATCGTCGAAGCGGTAGAGGGAGACGTAGAGCGGGGCGTCCTGCTGGCGCACCTCCACGCCGGGCAGGTTCTTGACCTCGGCGAGGTATTCCAGGGTGGATCGTGCCCGCTCGGGAAGCGCCGGCAGGCCCTCGTTGAGGCCTCGCAGCCGGACGGCTTCGCTCTCCGGGTCGCCCAGCGCGATACGCACCTGTCCCCCGGCCTCTGAGATTCGCTCGATCTCGGCGGCGAGTCCGTAGACCTCGACGAGGAATCCGCCGGAGTAGGCGAGCACGTCCAGGCGCTTCGAAGTGCGCGTCAGCAGGGAGCGCCACACATCGCCCGGGACGCTCTCGCGACTCGGCCAGAGCTGCACCAGTTCCGACTGAGCTGATGACGCAGCTCGAGAGTCCAAGAGCAGTTGAGGCCACAGGTGGGTCTCCTCGTAGCCGAGGGCCTCCGCCACGCGTGCACGGGTTCCTGGGTGCGGGACGCGTCCCTGACTGATCCAGCGCTCAACGCTCTTCGGGTCGACGCCTACGGCGCCGGCCAGAGATGCGGCCGTCATGCCCTTGTTCGTGAGTGCCGAGCGGATGCGTTGGTTCGCTGCCATGCCCTCCATTCTGGGGCAAATGTCCCCAAATGTCCATGGTTTGGGGTGAAGACGTCCCCCGGTTTCACGGGTCAATGGATACAAGCCGGAAGAGGTCCGGCCAACCGACACAGGAGATCAAGTCATGGCGATGAAGCAGCGTTTCGCAGTCCAGCACGGCGACGTGTTCCCGCAGGGAGCGTTCCTCAAGGGCGAGGTCGAGCCGGTCCTCGACTTCGACGCCGGCAAGCGAGCCGATGGGTCGATGCCCCAGCAGCTCGAGAAGGAGACCGGCCTCCCGATCTGGCAGGTCGTGGTCCTCGACGCCGATGACGCGGTGGGCAAGAAGGACACCGCGATCACGGTCAAGTTCCTGGCCAAGCACCAGCCGGTGCCCCCGGCCAACGACACCCCCTTCCCCTGGACCCCGGTCGAGTTCGTCGGCCTCACCGCTCTGCCGTACGTGGAGTACACGGGCGGGAAGAACCGCGAGGGCCAGGACCGGACCCGCATCACCTGGTCCTACCGGGCCGAGTCGATGGTCAAGCCCGGCGAGAACGCCGCGCGTAAGCCCGCTGCCGGTGCTGCTGCGGCCTCGAAGGCGGCGTGATGGACGCCCTGGCGCATTCGCGGGTCAAGGACGAGGCCGAGATGTGGGTGGACCTGCTCACCTCCGAGTTGCGCGCCAAGTCGGCTCAGTTCGAGGTGACCAAGCGGGCTGATCTGTACCTCAGGGTGGGCGGTCTCCCGCTCGAGCGGGTTCTGGATGCGTTGAAGGTCGACGCCGAAGGTTGGGCCGCTCGCCTCGAGGACCTGGAGGCCTGGCGTACCGAGAATCGGCGGGCCTACGACGAGTCCCGGAGCGTCGCGTCATGAGTCTCTACCTGGTGTGGATCGGCGATGGGTCCGACCCGGCGCACCTGGCCGGGCTCATCGCCGATCGCACCTTGTGCGGCCGGCTGAATGCCGGATCTTCCTGGACATGGGACTACCCCGACCTCTCGACCCCGGTGTGCCCGACCTGCCGCGCCAAAGCAGCTGGCCGGTGAGCACGCCCCACATTCGCCCGCCGGCCGTCACGGAAGGGAAGCCGTGGCGGCTGGCGGGATCCAGCAGCAACACGAACGGAAGGAGCAAGTGATGAACGAGACGATCCTTTACAGCCTCGGTGGCCTGGTCGCCCTGTCGGTCGCGGTCCTAGTCGTGATCAAACCGACCCGACCGATCACCCTGGCCGTCCTCGGCTGGCTGGCTTCGCTCGGCCGCCGTGCCTGGTGGTGGCTGGTCCTGCGGGTCACCTGGAAGGCCGTAGCCCGCGAAGCCGGCCTGTCCAAGCGCCGCACCAAGCGCGTAAAGCGGATGGGCGTTGGTGAGGAGTCCATCGAGAAGTGGCGCGACCCTCGCCTCAAGAGAGTGAAGACCTCGGCCCACTCGGTGACCCTCAAGGTCAAAACGCGTCGCGGCCAGGCCCTGGCCGACCTCGAGGCCATCGCCCCCAAGTTGGCCGCGACCTATTCAGCTGATGCGTACCGGGTCTACCCGGCCAAGCGTCGAGCCGGCTCGACGGTGATGTTCGAGCTGGTGATGCGGGACCTGATTCAAGACCCCCGCCGTTGCTGCGATGCCGGAGCCACGGATGCAGACCGAATCGGTCCTTCTGGGCCGGCGGCAGTCGGGTAAGCCGTTCCGGCTCCAGGTCGAGCAGCGCCACACCCTCGTCGTGGGTGCTTCCGGTGCCGGCAAGGGCTCGTTCCTGTGGGGCATGGTCGGGAGCCTCTCCCCCGCCATCGCTGTTGACGCGGTGCGCGCCTACGGGATCGACCTCAAGGGCGGCATGGAGCTGACCATGGGCGCCCCGCTGTTCACCAAGATTGCGGTCCAGGGTGAGCAGGCCGTGGAGATGCTGCGTGAGTTCGTGGCCATCGCGGACCAGCGCACCGAGGAGCTGCGCGGCTACTCCCGCAACCACAAGCCTGGCCCGGGTGATCCGCTCTACCTCTTGGTCATCGACGAGCTCGCCTCGCTGACCGCGTACGCCGACCCGGAGATCCGCAAGGAGGCCGAGCGGCTCCTCAAGCGCCTGTTGTCCATCGGCCGCGCCGTGGGCGTCGTGGTCGTGGCGTTCGTCCAGGACCCGCGTAAGGAGGTCATCGACATGCGAGGCCTCTTCACGCAGACCATCGCGCTCCGGCTCCGTTCCGCGATGGAGACCAACATGGTCCTGGGCGACGGCATGGCCCCGTTCGCTCCCGCACACCGCATCCTCAAGGCGGCTCAGGGCACGGCCTGGATCATCGACGAGGACGGCTCCACCGACCGCATCCGCGCCGACTACTGGTCCGATGACCTGATTCGCCGGATCGCCTCGCTCTACCCGGCGACCCCGGACCTGGTGACGATCTCGGATGCCGCTCCCGGCGACCTGCCCGGGATGCAGCTCTCCCTGACCGATGGCGGTGCGCGATGAGTACCCCGGCCTGGATGGAGCACGCTGCATGCACGACCCTGGAGACTCGCGGTCTGCCCTGGACTATCGACGCGGTCGAGGCCCCTACGGTCCTGGTCGAGCTGATGCGGGAGACCTGCGCCGGCTGCCCGGTCCGCCTCGCCTGCGCCGCGTACGCCCGCACCGCTACCGGTGGCTGGTGGGCCGGCGTCGACCGCGCCTCTGAGCCTGAGGACCTGCTCGACCTGCTCGACGTGATCCCGCTGGATGGTGCGGCGTGACCGTCTCGACCATGGATGCGCCGGGCATCCACAGTGACGCATCGTCCTCGGCTCGGGGTTCGTTCCCGGGGTACGGGGAGGATGCGCCGCTGGATCTGTCCGGACTCACCCCGGCCGCCTTCAACGCGGTCGGTGCCCGGCTCCTCGACGGCTCCTTCGACGCCTGGGCCGACACCGCAGCAGCGGTGAAGTACTGCGCCCACCCGATCCGGCTCTCTGGATCCTCCACGACCATTGACGCCCGTAGCGGGGAGCTTGTCGGCACGTTCTCGTCCGCGAATGCCCCGCTCGGGGTGCTCTACCGCCCCTGCGGCAACCGTCGCGCCGACGTCTGCCCGTCCTGCTCGAGGACGTATGCCCGCGACACCTACGCCATGATCAACGCCGGCCTCGTCGGCGGGAAGACGATCCCGGACACGGTGGCAGACAACCCATTGCTGTTCGTCACCTTCACCGCTCCCTCGTTCGGCCACGTCCACGGACCCCGACCAAAGAACGGGCAACCGGTTGGCGGACGGTGTCGGCCACGCTCCGCCAGGACCGGACAGCCCGTGACCTGCGAGCACGGCCGCCCGCTGGGCTGCATGACAGTGCACGGTCCCGATGATCCTGCCAATGGCGCGCCACCCTGCGCTGACTGTCACGACACCGACTCCGCGATCGTCTGGCAGTGGCACGCCCCGGAACTGTGGCGGCGTACGACCATCGCTTTGCGTCGCGCCCTGGCACAGCACCTCGAGGTCACCGAGACTCGACGCAAGCCGACCAAGAAGAACCCAGTTCCTCCCCCATGCCTGGCTGATGTGGCCTCGGTGCAGTTCGCCAAGGTCGCCGAATACCAAGCACGCGGCCTGGTCCACTTCCACGCCCTCATCCGCCTGGACGGTCCCGATGGACCCGGATCGCCGGCACCGCTCGACGGTCGCACTCTGGGCCGGCTCCTGGAGCACGCCGCCGGCGAGGTTCATCTCGAGGCTCCCCCGGTCGACGAGCACGACACCGCCCGGCTGCTGTGCTGGGGCAAGCAGCTCGACGTCCGCGTGGTTCGTGACACCAACCGCACCGACGACCCAGACGGGCCGCTGACCCCTGGGCAGGTCGCCGGCTACCTGGCGAAGTATGCGACCAAGGATGCCAACTCGATCCGGGCCGATCGTCCGCTTGAGCACATCACCGAATTCACCTCACGGTGTCGTCAGCTCGGCGCACGGGCACGCGACTACTACGGCCCACACATCGACGCCCACGGTACGCCGGCCAACCCCTACCAGCTGCTGGGCAAGTGGGCACACATGCTCGGGTTCCGGGGCCACTTCTCCACCAAGTCCCGCCGGTACTCCGTGACCCTCGGTCAGCTCCGCCGCGCCCGTGCGCGATACCGCGACCTGGTGGCAACGGCCAAGCATGACGAGGACGCCCGAAAGGCCTTGCTCGACCTCGAGGAACTGGAGGCCCGGCTCCTGGCCGACGACACCGAGACAACTCTCGTCATCGGCAGCTGGACCTACCAGGGCACCGGCTGGACGAATCCCGGTGACGAAACCCTCGCTCTTGCTGCAGCGGCTCGAGCCCGTGAGTACGAGCAGTGGAAGTCACAGACCAGGAACACCAACCGATGAGGGGAAGAAAGTGATGAGTGATCAGGAGAGCGGCATGGAGCCGCTGATGACAATTGATGAGGTGGCCGACTACCTCCGGGTGCCGGTCCTGACGATCCGGTGGCTTCGTCAGGAAGGACGATTCGCTCCGGCCGTGAAGGTGGGGCGTCGTCTCGCCTGGCAGCGCTCGGCTGTCACCGCCTGGGTGACCGATCAGCAGGAGGTCGCAGCATGAGCGTTCAGCGCTACACGACGGCTGACGGCAAGGTGCGATACCGGGCTCGCGTGAAGCACCACGGCCGCGAGGTCGCTAACCGTGTCTTCGACCGCAAGCGTGATGCGGAAGCCTGGGAGGAGGAGGAGCAGAAGAGGAAGCTTCGCCTCGGTGAGTGGCACGATCCCCGGCGCGGCCGCGTGGCTCTCTCCGTGGTCGCTGCTGACTGGCTCGATGCTCGCCAGACGCTCAAGCGGAAGTCTCAGGCGCTCGAGCTGATGGTGTGGAAGCGCCACATCGAACCGAAGTTCGGCAAGGTGCCGGTCGCTTCGATCACGAAGTCTGACGTGGCGACATGGGTTGGCCGGCTGGTCGCTGATGGTCGCTCGCCGTCATCGGCTGCTCGCTACCTCGGGGTCTTCCGCCGACTTCTCGCCTTCGCAGTCGAGGACGGCCGAATCACGGTGAACGCGGCCGCCACGGTGAAACCTCCAACGGCGGGACACGTCAAGCGTGAGGGCCAGTTCCTCAACCGCAAGGAGATTCACGACCTCGAGGCCGCTTGCTCGGGACGCTACGCCGAGATCGTCCGCGTGCTGGCGCTCTCCGGCCTCCGCTGGAGCGAGCTCGCCGGCCTTCGCGTGGGCGATCGGGTGCGCGTACCTGGCCAGGGCCTGAGACTTCAGCGCACCGTCATGGCCAGCAGCGACAAGGGCGAGCTCTTCGTCGACACTCTCAAGAACAAGCGCTCTCGCACGGTGCCCCTGGTCGACGAGCTCGTGCCGATCATCGACAAGTGGTCCGAGGGCAAGAAGGGTGATGACTGGCTCTTCGATGCGCCGAAGGGTGGCCCGCTGAGCGAGGCGAACTGGAAGCGGTCTGTCGACTGGGCCGAAGCAATCAAGAAGATCGGACGCCCGGCCCTTCGGGTCCACGATCTCCGCCACACCTGCGCCTCGCTCTGGTTGGGTGCCGGCGCTGACCCGAAGGTGCTGCAGCGCATCCTGGGGCACGCCTCAGCGGCCATGACGATGGACCTCTACGGCCACCTGATCGATGACAACCTCTGGGACTCGGCCAAGCGGCTCGGGGGCATCCTGGGGGCATCTGAGCCCGAGGAGGAGCCCGGAGAGGATGAGGACGATGACGAAACAGGGTCCTGACCTGGGGGTGAGCCGTGGTGGACGCAGACGGACTCGAACCGCCGACATCCTCCTTGTAAGGGAGGCGCTCTACCAACTGAGCTATGCGTCCGAAGCGCCCCAAGAGTACGCGATCAGGGGCGGGCCCGACGAACCGGGCCGACGTACCAAACCCTGAAATGGAAGTTGAGCCGCTGACGTCTCGGGTCATCAGCGGCTCAACAACTCAAGGTTAGATCCCACCCAGGGCATAGGAAAAGCGATGTAACCAGCCTGTTAACGGAACTTTGATGACCCGTAAACTACCTGCTTAGACCGCCGCGTGGAGCTGCCGGAGGTGCTCCTCGAGGTCGCGGCCGTCGGCGTTGTCGTTGTGCACGGACCACCGCACGACGCCCGACTTGTCGATGATGTAGGAGGACCGCAGGGGCGCGCCGGTGCGGTCGTTGAAGACCTCGTACGCCTTGGCGACCTCGCCGTGCGGCCAGAAGTCGGAGAGCACCGGGAAGTTCAGCCGGTCGGTGTCGGCGAACTGCCGAATCGCGTACACCGGGTCGCACGAGATCGCCAGGACCTCGGTGTCGAAGGTGACGAACTCGTCGAGCCGGTCGCGCAGCCCGCTCATCTCGCCGGTGCACACCCCGGAGAACGCGAACGGGAAGAAGAAGATCGCCACCGCCTTCTTGGCCTGGAAGTCTGAGAGGGTGACGTCGGCACCGAACTGGTCGCGGAGCGTGAAGTCCGGAGCCGGACCGCCGATCTGAAGTCCAGTCACTGCTCTGCCGCCCTCTCGCCGTTGGAACCCACTGCCTCGGTGTCCCAGGTCGCCAGTTCGCGGCGGAGCACCTTGCCGGTCGCGTTGCGTGGCAGGGCGTCGGTCACGATGATCTCGCGGGGCACCTTGAAGCGAGCAAGATTCTCCTTGACCCAGTCCTTCAACGCCGCATCGACGTCGCCGTCGGCGTCCGGGACGAGCACCACGAACCCGCGCAGCCGCTGCCCGAAATCGGCGTCGTCGACCCCGACACAGGCAGCGTCGGCGACGAGCGGGTGGCGCATCAGGCAGTCCTCCACCTCCTGCGGGAAGACGTTCTCGCCGCCCGAGACGATCATGTCGTCGTCGCGGCCCTCGACGTAGAGCCGACCGTCGGGCCCGAACCGCCCGACGTCGCCGGTCGCCATCAGACCGTCGACGACCTCCTTACCGCCGCCGCTGGTGTAGCCCTCGAAGAGGAGCCCGTTGCCGACGAAGATCCGGCCGGCCTCGCCATCGGGCACCGGAACGCCCTCACCGTCGAGGATCCGCATCCGGGTCCCCCACGGCACCTTGCCGGCCGAGGTCGGCGCCTCGCGCAGGTCGACGGGATCGGCGATCGAGGCGTAGGAGACCTCGGTCGAGCCGTAGACGTTGTAGAGGCTGTCGCCGAACCGGTCCATCCACTCCAGAGCCAGGTCGCCGGGCAGCGCCGAGCCGGAGGACGCGACGGCCTTCAGCTTGGAGGCGATCCCCTCCAGGTCGTACGCAGCCAGCGTCTCCTCCGGCAGCGACAGGATCCGCTGCATCATGACCGGGATGACCACGAAGGAGTCGGCCTCGGTCTCCGCGAGGGTCGCCAGCGCGTCCTCCGGGTCGAACCGGCGGCGCAGGATCATCGTGGTGCCGAGCAGCTCGGCGAAGAGCAGGTGGGCGATCCCCCAGGTGTGGAAGAGCGGCGCGGCGATGAAACAGCGCCAGCCGTCCTTCATCGGCATCCGCGACATCAGCGCGACCGCCGCGTCGATCCCGGCCTCCTGGCGCGGCGCCGACTTCGGCGCCCCGGTGGTGCCGGAGGTCAGGATCACGATCCGGCCGTGCCGCTTCGGCGGCGGCACCGGCCGAGCGTCGCCGGAGACCAGCGACTCGAGCGTCTCGCCGGGGTCGTCGGAGTCCACCCAGGCGACCAGCCGCGCGGCCGAGGTCGCCGAGGACAGCAGCCCGGTGAACTCCTCGTCGTGGATGATCAGGGCGGGCTGGTCCCGCTCGAGCACCCCGACGAGCTGCGGACCGGCGAAGGCCGTGTTGAGGTAGAGCGCGTCGGCGCCCAGCTTCGCGACCGCCAGGGTCGCGTCGACGAACCCCCGGTGGTTGCGGCACATGATCGCGACCCCGTCGCCCTCACCGACCCCCCGGGCGGCCAGCGCCCGAGCGATCGCGTTGGAGCGGCGGTCGAGGTCGGCGTACGTCAGCGACCCCAGCTCGTCGATGACCGCGGTGCGCCGCGGGTAGCGATGGGCGAGGCCGATGAACCCTCCGGCCGGCCCGGTGCCCCAGCGCGCCAGCGCCAGACCGGTGCGTGCGAGCCCGAGAGGGTTGACCGGCCGGACGATGCCGGAGCCGGCCAGGATCTTCGCCGCGGATCCGGCAGTGCGTGCCTTGGCAGCCGTAGTCGAGAACACCGTCGGGAGTCTAACGAGGCTCACGCAAGGACGCCCGCGCGTGTCCAGCGATCCGGCCGAGACCGAGCCCGAGACGACCCGCGCCGAGAGTCGCGGGCATCAGACCGGGGTCTTCGGTGCCAGCAGACGCGTCGCGGCCCAGTCCTTGCTCACAGATGCGGTGGTGGTCTGGGACAGTCCGGCGATCGGCGCGGCCTCGGCGATGTCGGCCGGGTCGACCGCACCAGGGCGGCCCACCTTCGGCGTCAACAGCCAGATGACCCCACCACCGACGAGGTCGGTCAGCGCATCGACGAGGCTGTCGACGAGGTCACCGTCATCGTCGTCGCGCCACCACAGCAGCACGGCGTCGACCACGTTGCCGTAGTCGCCGTCGACCAGGTCTGCGTCGACGGAGTCTTCGATGGCGACCCGCAGCTCGTCATCAGTATCGTTGTCCCAGCCCAGTTCCTGGATGACCATGCCGGACTTGAGGCCCAGCCGGTCCGCAGGCCCTGTGGCTGCGGTCGAGCTCACGTGTCTTTCCTCCAAAAGCTTTGATGTCCACGCCGCTTGCATGAACTTGGTTGGTGGTAGTCCAGCGGACAACGCTGGTCCACGCAACCCCACCCGCCTGTCATTCGCTAGATGACGGCGTGTCGGAGGCCTTTCAGGCCCTCGGATCGAGCAGATGGAGCAGTACGTTGCGATCCTGCGCCGTCCCCGCCGACGGGTGCTCGGCGAGGGGCACCTGCGGTCCCTGCCAGTCGTTGGCGGCCAGCTCACGCGAGAGCGAGGCGAGGTGCCCGACCTCCTCGATCGAGCCGCTCCAGCGGGCCGGACCGGCGTGGTCGAGCATCGTGGTGGCGATGGTGAGCACGTCCCCGTCGGAGATGAGCTCGACGATCCGGCCCTGCTGCGGCCAGTCGATGAGCGAGGGCGCGGTGACCTCCCACCAGGAGCCGCGAGGCTTCACCGACGTACGATGCGTGTGCCCGTTGAGCCAGAGCACCGCGCTCTCATGGCGTGAGACGGTCTGCTCGACCTCGTCGCTGAGCACCCGCCGCTTGCCGCCGGTGCCGCTCATGTCGTTGACCAGCGAGGCCACGTCGTGGTGGCTGGCGATCACCGCGAGCCGTTCGTCGTAGTCCGTGGAGGCGAGCACCGCGTCGAGCCACTCCAGCTGCTCGGCGTCGATCGACCCCTGGAACCCGCCGGCCGGGTTGACCGTGTCGAGAACGACGAAGGTGACCTCGTCGCTGACGTCGTAGCGGTAGTAGGGCTCACCGCCGGCCTTGAAACCGTGGCCGGGCGGCTTCGCCTCGTCGTGCACGTGGGAGTCGATGAACTCCTGCAGCGTGGTCTGCCGGCGACGCCGGTCAGGGGTCACCTCGTAGGGCTCGAGCTCGGCCAGCATCCCGAGCGCCACCGGGTCACCCGAGATCAGCCCGGCGATGAGCTTCGCCTTGGCCTCGTCGGTCCAGTGCTCGGGCATGGAGATCGCCTTCAGATCGCCGACCGCGACCTCGCCGATGGCCGAGTTGCCCGGCACGGTGCCCTGCAGCAGCCCGTCGTGGTTGCCGTTGACCGCCAACCAGGGCACCTCCAGCCCGGGTGAGTCGATCGCTCGGCGCACGGCCTTCAGCAGCCCGGGGACGAGCGGGAAACCGTGGTCGCCCCGGCGCATGTCGTACGTCTCGCCCTGGGGGTGCCAGAAGCGCTTGTCCGGGCGGTCGGCGACGCCCTCGTAGTGCAGCATGTCGCCGGAGTCGGGCGTCAGCCGGCCGCCGTCGAGCAGCGTCAGATACCAGTCGAGCTCGTTGTACTGCCCGTTGTCGGTGTTGTCGCCGGTCGCGATCGCCAGGTCGAGCGGGCCACCGCCGATGGGACCCTCGGTGATCTCGTTGACCGCCTCGACCATCGCCGCACCGACCTGTGCGGTCAGCAGCTCCTGGGCGCGGTACGTCCCGATCTCGTCGATCAGCTCGCGGGTCGCGGCGTCGGGGTCCATGAGCCGGTCCAGGACCTCGACCCGCGCCGGCGACTGGTGGTCGCAGACGTGCATGTCGGACAGGTGCGCGAGGGTCAGCACCGGCTCGCCCAGGTCCTCGGGCTTGCGAGCCAGGTCCGTGCGCGAGATGTGGCGCTCCTGCGGGCCTTCGGCCAGACGTACGTAGGTGCCCTTCCGGCCCCCGGCGACGATCCGCCCGCTCTCGCTCGTGACACCCATCTACGCCGCCTCTTCTCCAGGACCGGCCGCCGCGGTCCGTGCGCGAACGATACTCCCCGCCGCCAGGTCGCTGAAGTCCCCACCAGGCAGAGAATGTGCGCTTGTTCAGGCGGCGAGGATCAGCGGTGGGTTGAGGTCGCTGCTGATGTCGATGGTGCCGGTCGGGCTGACCAGGTATTGGTAGCCGTGGGGGCTGTGCCATCGGTAGGTGGCGGCTCGGATGCGGTGGTAGGTCCAGCCGTGGTGGGTCTTCATCCGGTGGTGTTGTCGACACAGCGGGGTGAGGTTGTGGCTGCTGGTCTTGCCGCCGTCGGCGTGGGCGGTTCGGTGGTCGAGGTCGCAGCGCTCGGCGCGGGCTTGGCAGTAGGGGAAGGAGCACTTGTGGTGGAGCAGTGCGGCTTGGCGCCGCTGGCGGGTGGTCGGGACGTACCCGGCGGTCTCGATGTCTTCGGCCAGGTCGACCACGAGGATCGGGTTGATGAGGGTGCCGGGGGTGGTGGCCCATTGCTCGAGGCGTTCGATGCTGACCAGGCCACGGGTGTTCGCGAGGTGTGCCAGGTCGGTGCCGGCCAGGTCGCGGGTGTCGGTGTGGATGACCAGCTCCACGACCCGGGCGATCCCGGGGACGCCGTCGAGGGAGCCTGAGGTGTAGGCCCGGGCGAGGATCCCGAGCGCGCCGGCGCGGCGCACGTCCAGGCTCGCGGCGGCGTAGTCGTCGTGGTCGGGGTGGTCAAGGAGTCCGTGCGCGATCGCAGCGACGGCTTGTTCGAGGTCTAGGGCGTCGGCGGCGTCGAGGACCCCGTCGAGGTAGCCCAGCGCGAGCACGGCTTGGCCTTGTTCGGCACCCGCACCGACGAACGGGGTCGTCTGGTTGGTGGTGATGGTGACGGATCGGTGTTCGACCGCATCGGTTTCGGCGACCGCGGCGGCGACGTCGGGTTCGAACAGGGCGGCTGCTTGGGTGGTGGCGCGTTCGAGCTGGATCGGTCCCATCTGGTGCGCATACGGTCCGACCTGCTGGTCCACCCAGGCCACAGCCTCGGCATCCAGGCCACGGGTCAGGTCGGCGATCCGTCGGGCCCGCCACGCGAGCAGGGATCCGTCCAGGATCCGGGCCCACACGTGCGGGAGCCGGTAGCGCAGCTCGACCGCGTCGCCGAGGAACCTCTTGCCCGCCTGGGTCGAACGCCCCAAGCAGGCCGCGAACTCGACCGCCGCGGCCTCGGAGACCAGGGGCGCTCCCGGCCCGGCCAGGGGCAGCATCCGGTCCCCGAACACGTC
>NZ_JBEYUV010000044.1:0-41544 GCF_040643685.1 Nocardioides sp. NPDC047086 | reverse complement strand
GTCGGCTCGTTATAACGAGCCGACTCGGCGGGTTTCTCGGTCAGGACGAGCCGACTCGGCGGGTCAGCCCTGGGCAGCGCGGCGGAGGCGGCGGACGACTCGGCGGCCGAAGTTCCGGACCGGGTGGCGGGTGGCGTAGGTCAGGTCGGCCTCGAGGCCGGCGACCTTGCCGCGCAGCCGCTCGATGCGTTCGCGGCGGCGGCGGTTGACCTCGCGGGCCTCGCGCAGCTGCTTGGACAGGGTGCCGACCCGGGCCTGGGCGGAGTTGGCGGAGGCCTGGATGCCGAGGATGTGGTCGCGGGTGGCCAGCCGGGAACGGGTGGCCTCCTCGTACCTCTGGGTGTGAACGTCGCGGAGCCGGACCTCGTCGGCCGGGGCGGCCTGGACGAGCTCGGGCGCGGCCGGTGCGACCTCGCCCTCGGCGAGCGGCCGAGCGGCCAGCTGGAACTGGTAGACCAACGCGTCGGGCTGCTGGCGCACCCACTCCACGGCCACCTCGGGAAGCAGGCCGGGCTCGACCGAGACCTCGACGTTGAGCGGGTCGGCGGTGGTGCCGCGCAGATCCTCGATCGCGTAGCCCGCCTCGGTGAAGAGCCCCACCAGCCCCTCGCGCGAGTAGAACTTGATGTGGGTGCGGTCTAGGAGACCGGTGTCGGTGGTCTGCCAGCGGCCCTGGAGCAGGGCGAGGCGGACCGAGCCGTGGGTGACGTTGGGGATCGAGATCACCACCCGGCCGCCGGGGGCGAGCAGGTCACGGGCCTGCTCGAGCGCCGCCCGCGGGTCGACGAGGTGTTCGAGGACGTCGGCGAAGATCACCACGTCGAAGGAGCCGGGCTCGACGATCTCGGTCAGCGGGGTCGCGTCGAGGTCGGCGACGACCACCTTCTCCAGGACCTTCTCGGCCAGGCTCGCCGCCTCCGGGTCGATCTCGATGCCGGTGACGGTGCAGCCGCGCTCGGTGAGGATCCGGCCGATCTCACCGGTCCAGCAGCCGACATCGAGGACGCGTTTCCCATCGCTCGCCGAGGTAGTCGATCCAGCCAGGTCGAGGACCTGCACATGGCTGGTGTTGCGGTGATCGAGGTCGATCTCGACGGCGTAGTGCGACATGCGACGAGGGTAGCGACCTTTGGTGGCGCCGCGGGGGTTCGGCACGGGTGATTTGCCGGGTGTTTCGATGCTTCGGCGACGTACGGTCAAAAGGTCTGTTACACAGTGGAAACAGGCGCTTCGGGGTGTCGAAACGTCTCCAGGTGAAGGTGGCGACGAAGATGACAGGATCAAGGACCTTGGAGGCGCCTTCTCGTGAAGCTCGTGACCGCAGTGATCAAGCCCCACAAGTGGGAGGACGTGCGCGAGGCTCTCGAAGCCTTCGGCGTGACCGGCATGACCGTCTCCGAGGTCTCCGGCTATGGCCGGCAGAAGGGCCACACCGAGGTCTACCGCGGTGCCGAGTACGACATCGCCCTGGTGCCGAAGATCCGCATCGAGATCGTGGTGGAGGACGAGGATGCCGCGGACGTCGTCGGGATCGTCGTGAAGACCGCGCAGACCGGCCGGATCGGCGACGGGAAGGTCTGGCTCAGCCCGATCGAGTCCGTCGTCCGTGTTCGGACCGGCGCGCGCGACGCCGAGGCACTCTGATCTGGTGGGCATCGCCTCGATCTCGGCGCCAGCCCGCCGTGGCACGCACTGGGCGCGCCTTGCCCGGGCCACTTCGTTCCGACCCGCACGCTGACGACGGACCGGCGCCGACTATCGGCTCACGCCTACTAGGCTTCGTCACGAGTGCCGGTCCATCGAATCCCACCGGAGGAGAGAAATGAAGCTCGTCACCGCAGTGATCAAACCCCACAAGTGGGAGGACGTCCGCGTCGCCCTGGAAGCTGTCGGTGTCACCGGCATGACCGTCTCTGAGGTCTCCGGCTACGGCCGGCAGAAGGGCCACACCGAGGTCTACCGCGGTGCCGAGTACGACGTCGCCCTGGTGCCGAAGATCCGCATCGAGATCGCCGTGCCCGACGAGGACGTCGAGTCGGTGGTCAGCGCCATCGAGACCTCTGCGAAGACCGAGCGCATCGGTGACGGCAAGGTCTGGGTCTCCCCGCTGGAGACCATCGTGCGGGTCCGCACCGGCGACCGCGACGACGCCGCGATCTGACATCGTGAAGGAGGCTGGCGCATGAGCGAGCGGCAGCGAGCGGCGATGAGGATTGTCGCGCCGCCGCGTTCGTATCCTGGCCTCTCCCTACGATCGCGGCGGCGTGACCGCTGAGGGCAGGGCGGCGCGCGCAGCCGAGGCCGACGAGCAGTGCGCGAAGGCGTACGCCGCGGCCGGCGGCCCCGAGGTCGGGGTCGCCCTGGTCGCGGTCGGAGGATACGGACGCGGCGAGCTAGCGCCCTTCTCCGACTGGGACGTGGTCCTGGTGCACGACGACAGCGTCTCGCCCGGGTCGGTGGCCGAGCAGGTCTGGTACCCGCTGTGGGACACCGCGCCCAGGCTCGACCACTCGGTGCGGTCGTTCTCCGAGTTGCTCTCGTCCTCGACCGGTGACCTCCGGGTCGCCCTGGGGCTGCTCGACATCCGGCACCTGGCGGGCGACCGCGGGCTCGTGCTGCGGCTGCGTACGACGATGCTGGCGCACTGGCGCAAGCACGCCCGTGCCCTGCTGCCCGAGCTGAGGACGATGAGCATGGAGCGACACCGGCGTGCCGGTGAGCTCGCGCACGCCTCGGTGCCGGACCTGAAGGAGATGTACGGCGGGCTGCGGGACGCGGTGGTGATCAAGGCGATCGTGGCGACCTGGCTGGTCGACGTGCCCGCGGTCGATCTGGAGAAGTCGCGCCGCGCCCTGCTCGACGTCCGTGATCTCGTCCAGGAGATCGGCGGCCGGGCCACCGACCGGGTCGTGCCGGAGATGTGGGACGAGCTGGCCGAGCGGCTCGAGCTGGCCGACGCCCGCACGGCACAGGCCCACGTACGCACGATCGGCCGTCGCCTCGCCCACCTATCCCGGCTGGCGTGGCGACGGGTGGACGGGGTCCTGGAACGCTCGCGCCCCGGAGCGCCGCGCCGCCCGCGGCTCGCACCGCTCGGCAACGGTCTGGCGCTCGCTTCGGGCGAGGTGGTGCTCGTGCCGGGCGCGCGCCCGTCGCGGGATCCGCTGATGCTGCTGCGCGCCTCGGCGCTGGCCGCCGAGCACGGGGTCGCGCTGGCGCCGCCGACCGCCGCGCGACTGGCCCGGGACACCCCGGCGCTGGCCGAGCCGTGGCCGGAGGAGGCCCGGCAGCTCTTCGTACGGCTGCTGGGGGCCGGGCGCGGGCTGCTCGCGGTCTGGGAGACCCTGGAGGAGACCGGCGCGGTCTCCCGGATCCTGCCCGAGTGGGAGCGGATCCGGCTGCTGCCGCACGCCTCGATCATCCACCGCTTCACCGTCGACCGGCACACCATCGAGACCTGCATCGAGGCGGTCGCGCTGCTGCCCCGCGTGGCCCGCCCGGATGTGCTGCTGGTCGCCGCGCTGCTCCACGACATCGGCAAGGGGTCGCTGACCGAGCACAGCGTCGCGGGGGAGCCGATCGCCCGCCGGGTCGCCTCCCGGATGGGGTTCCCGGAGGAGGAGGTCGACCTGATCTCGCTGCTGGTGCGCTGGCACCTGCTGCTGTCGGTGACCGCGACCACTCGCGACCCCGACGACCCCGCCACCGTCGACCTGGTGGTGGAGACGATGGGCGACGCCGAGGCGCTCGCCCTGCTCACCGCGCTCACCGAGGCCGACGCGCGGGCGACCAGCACCCAGGCCTGGACCAGCTGGCGGGCCCGGCTCATCCTCGACCTGGCCCGCCGCGCCGCGCGGGCCCTCGACACCGGCATCGCGGCGGGGGAGCGGCGGCAGGCCGCGGTGGAGATCCCCGAGAGCGTACGTTCGGGGTCGGTCTCCTTCCGTGCGGAGCCGCTCGCCGACGGCGCCCGGGTGTGGGTGATCGCCTCGGACCGGCTCGGCCTGCTCGCCGATCTGGCCGCCACCTTCGCGGTCGCGCGACTTCCGGTCAGGGCGTGTCGTGCCTGGCAGCAGGAGGGTTTCGGGGTCAGCGTGTGGGACCTCGACGACTCCTATGTCGACGCCGCGGTGCTGCGCATCCGCTTCTCCGCCATCACCGAGGGCCGCCTCGACCCGGCGACCCGGCTGGCGCCGAGCGCGGCGGCGCGCGGGAGCGAGCCCTCGGTGGTCGTACGTCCTGAGGCATCCAGCAAGGCCACCGTCCTCGAGGTGCGTACCATCGACCGCCCCGGGGTCGTCTACACCGTCGCCGCCGCCCTGGCGCGGATGGAGATCGCCGTCCGTTCCGCCCACATCTCCACCCTTGGCCCTCAGGCCGTCGACGTCTTCTACCTCCAAGAGGCCTCGGCCGGAGCCCTCGCCGAGCAGCGCTCGGCCGAGGCGGCCCACGCGGTCCGAGCAGCGCTCGAAAGCTGACCGAGTCAACTCGGTGAGCGGCGGGGCCCCGCGCGCACCTGCCGAATAGCACCCCACACACAACAGTTCGTTAGTCTTGGCAGGACAACCACTCTGCTGAAGGACCGCTTTGTTCGCCACGCTCTCCGACCGGCTCGCCACGACGTTCAAGAACATCCGGGGCAAGGGCCGCCTCACCGATGCCGACATCGATGCCACAGCTCGTGAGATCCGTATCGCGCTGCTCGAGGCCGACGTCGCGCTGCCGGTGGTGCGCGAGTTCGTCGCCCGGGTCAAGGAGCGGGCGCGTGGCGAAGAGGTCAGCCAGGCGCTGAACCCCGCCCAGCAGATCGTCAAGATCGTCAACGACGAGCTGGTCACGATCCTGGGCGGCGAGACCCGCCGGCTGCGCTACGCCAAGACCGGGCCGACGGTCATCATGCTCGCCGGTCTGCAGGGTGCTGGTAAGACCACCCTGGCCGCGAAGCTCGCGCTGTGGCTCAAGGAGCAGGGCAAGGCGCCGCTGCTGGTGGCCGCCGACCTGCAGCGGCCCAACGCGGTCAACCAGCTCCAGGTCAACGGTGAGCGCGTCGGGGTCCCGGTCTACGCCCCGCAGCCCGGCAATGGTGTCGGCAACCCGGTCGACGTCGCCCGTGACGCGGTCGAGGAGGCCAAGCGCAAGCTCCACGACGTGGTCATCGTCGACACCGCCGGCCGCCTCGGCATCGACGAGGAGCTGATGAAGCAGGCCGCCGACATCAAGGCGGCGGTCAACCCCGACGAGGTCCTCTTCGTCGTCGACGCGATGATCGGCCAGGACGCGGTCAACACCGCGCAGGCCTTCCTCGACGGCGTCGGCTACGACGGCGTGGTGCTCACCAAGCTCGACGGTGACGCCCGCGGTGGCGCGGCGCTCTCCATCGTCCAGATCACCGGCAAGCCGGTCATGTTCGCCTCCAACGGCGAGAAGATGACCGACTTCGACCTGTTCCACCCCGACCGGATGGCCGGCCGCATCCTCGACATGGGCGACATGCTCACCCTGATCGAGCAGGCCGAGAAGACCTTCGACCAGGGCCAGGCCGAGAAGGACGCGGCCAAGATCGCGACCGGCGAGTTCACGCTCGAGGACTTCCTCAAGCAGATGCAGCAGCTGCGCAAGCTCGGCTCGATGTCGAAGCTGATGGGCATGCTGCCGGGCATGGGCCAGTTCCGCGAGCAGCTGGACAACTTCGACGAGCGCGAGATCGACCGGATCCAGGCGATCATCCAGTCGATGACCCCGGCCGAGCGTGCCAACCCGAAGATCCTCGACGGCTCCCGTCGTGCCCGCATCGCGAAGGGTTCGGGCCGCCAGGTCTCCGACGTCAACCAGCTCATCCAGCGCTTCACCGAGGCGTCGAAGATGATGAAGCAGCTCGCCTCCGGCGGCGGCATGCCCGGGATGCCCGGCGCGCCCGGTGCCGGCTTCGGCAAGCGCGCCGGCGCCAAGCAGGTCGCGCAGAAGAAGAAGGGCAAGGGCGCGCGCAAGTCCGGCAACCCGGCCAAGGCCGCCCAGCAGGCGAAGGCGGATGCCGAGAAGAAGCCCGCCGCCGCCAACCCGTTCGGCACACCGGGCGGCGAGGAGATCGACTACGAGAAGGCCGCCGCCGAGCTCAACCTGCCCTCGGACTTCTCCAAGTTCCTCAAGTAGGCCGTGGTGTCGACGGTTCTGGTCGTCGACGGCGCCAACGTCGTCGGCGCCCGCCCGGACGGCTGGTGGAAGGACCGGGCCGGCGCGGCGCGCCGGCTGCACGAGGCGCTGCTGGTCGCCGACCTCCCGCAGGACCGGATCGTCCTGGTCCTGGAGGGACAGGCCAAGGGCGGCGTACGTCCTGGCAAGGACGCCCACGTGCACACGGTCCACGCGCCCAAGGACGGCGACGCGGCGATCGTCGGTGTCGTCCGTGAGGCGCTGGAGAAGGGTGACCGGGTGACGCTGGTGACCGCCGACCGGATGCTCCAGGCTCGTTGTGGCGGTGCCACGGCCCTGGGACCCTCCTGGTTGCTTGACCAGATCTGAGTAATTCGCGGGGTTACGCACGCGTAGCCATTGACCGGCATTGTGATCGCGGTCACGCTGGGAGCGCTCTCACGAGCCCTGGCGCCTCATCGCCGAGGTGCTGGTAGATCACTCTCAGGAGGTCTGTCCCGTGCGATCACTCAGACAGCGCGGTGCGATCGGCGGAGCCTCGGCTCTCGCCGGCCTGCTCTGCGCCACGCTTCTCATCACGCCCGTGTCCAACGCGGCGTCCGCCGCTCCCGCAGCAAGCACCGCCGCCACCCGCGCGGACCACGTGCTGCCCTACAAGAACCCCCGGCTCGCCACCAAGACCCGCGTCACCGACCTGCTGGCCCGGATGACCCTGGCCGAGAAGGTCGGTCAGATGGCCCAGGCCGAGCGCGCGGACGTCGCCGCGAACCCCGGCCAGATCGCCGAGCTCGGGCTCGGCAGCGTACTGTCCGGCGGCGGCTCGACCCCCGCCGAGAACACTCCCGAGGCCTGGGCCGACACGGTCGACGCCTTCCAGGAGCAGGCGCTCTCGACCCGGTTGGGGATCCCGCTCCTCTACGGCGTGGACTCGGTCCACGGACACGGCAACCTCAACGGCGCGACCGTGTTCCCGCACAACATCGGGCTCGGCGCGACCCGTGACCCCGCGCTCGCCGAGCGGATCGGGCACATCACCGCGGAGGAGACCCGTGCCTCCGGGCCGCAGTGGACCTTCGCCCCGTGCATCTGCGTGGCTCGCGACGACCGGTGGGGGAGGACGTACGAGTCCTTCGGCGAGGACCCGAAGCTGGCCGCCAAGATGTCCCAGATGATCGAGGGGTTCCAGGGCGACCGGGGTGAGCTCGACGACCCCGACCGCGTGCTCGCCACCGCCAAGCACTTCGCCGGCGACGGCTTCACCACGTTCGGCACCGGTGAGGGCGACTACACCATCGACCAGGGCATCACCCAGGCCTCGCACGCGGAGTTCGAGAAGCTGGCGCTCTCGCCGTACGTCACTGCCATCAAGAAGCACGACGTCGGCTCGGTGATGCCGTCCTTCTCCAGCGTCGACTGGACCGAGGACGGTCTCGGCAACCCGCTCAAGATGCACGCCCACAAAGAGCTCGTCACGGGCTGGCTGAAGGAGAAGCAGGGCTTCGACGGCCTGGTGATCTCCGACTGGCGAGCGATCCACCAGATCCCGGGGACGTACGCCGAGCAGGTGGCCATCTCGGTCAACGCCGGTGTCGACATGTTCATGGAGCCGTTCTCCGGTGACACCGTCGGCTATCCGCAGTTCATCGAGACGCTGACCGCGGCGGTCGAGAACGGCGCTGTCTCGAAGGCCCGCATCAATGATGCGGTCTCCCGGATCCTGACCGCGAAGTTCGACCTCGGCCTCTTCGAGAAGCCGTTCACCGACCGGCGCAACATCGACGAGATCGGCAGCGCCGCTCACCGTCGCGTCGCGCGGGAGGCGGTGGCGAAGTCGCAGGTCCTGCTCCGGAACAAGCACACGCTGCCGATCTCCGGCCGCGACGACGTCTACGTCGCGGGCAGCAAGGCCGACAGCATCGGTGACCAGGCAGGCGGCTGGACGATCACCTGGCAGGGCAACTCGACCCACCAGATCCCCGGCGACACGATCCTCGACGGCATCGAGTCCGCGGCACGAGGCGAGGTGACCCACTCACCCGACGCCTCCGCACCGGTCCCGGCCGGGGCACACGGCGTCGTGGTCGTCGGCGAGCACCCGTACGCCGAGGGCTTCGGTGACGTCGGCGGCCCGCGCTGGGGCTATGACCCGGGCGAGGGCGGCGTGCTCCGGCCGGCCCTGACGATGCAGCTCAGCGACGCCGACACCGCGGCGATCGAGACGGTCTGCGCGGCCGCGGCGACGTGCACGGTCCTCGTGGTCTCCGGGCGTCCGATGATCATCCCGCCCCAGCTGCTCGAGCAGATCGACGCGCTGGTGGCCTCCTGGCTGCCGGGCAGCGAGGGCAAGGGTGTCGCCGACGTGCTCTTCGGCAAGCGTCCGTTCACCGGGAAGCTCCCGGTGACCTGGCCGCGCTCGGTCGACCAGGAGCCGATCAACATCGGCGATTCCGACTATGACCCGCTGTTTGCGTACGGATACGGTCTGAAGACCCACCGCTAGGAGATCGGCCCGATCCGAGTTGTGCGAATCTTCGATTCGCGACGCTTGGATCGGGTCATTTCGGTGCATGATTCGTGCATGCAGACGCTTCGCGTAGACGTATCGGGACGTGCGCTCAGCTTCCCGCCCGACAAGATCGTCCGAATAGGGCGTTCGATTGATGCCGACGTGGTGCTCTCGTCCTCCTCGGTCTCCCGCGCCCACGCGGAGCTGCGGCCGGACCCGTCCGGGTGGAAACTGGTCGACGTCGGCTCCGCCGGAGGGACGTACGTCTCCGGAAGTCGGGTCACGGAGGCGCCGTTGACCGGGGCGACCGAGATCCAGCTCGGCCCGGCGGGGCCGGGCTCGACGATCACCGTCACCCTCGACGACGCGCCGGTGGCGGCGGGTGCTCCGCGCGCCCAGGCGCCGGCGCCGCCGCCACCGCCGGCGATGGCGGCCGCCACGGTGGCTCCGCCCTCCGGGCCGGCACCGGCGGCTCCGCCACCGCCCGGAAACCTGCCTCCCGCGCCGCCGGCGCCCTCGGCGACCCAGGACGTCTCCGAGATGACGATCGCTCCCGGGATGCCGCGGCCGTCCGCCCCCGGGCAGCCGCCGACCGCGCCGACCGGACCCGACCTGCTGCTGGTCGCCGAGGGCAAGGAGCACCGCTTCCGCCACCCGGTCACGGTGACCATCGGCCGCGCGGCCGACAACTCGGTCGTGCTGGAGGACCAGGGCGTCTCGCGCCAGCACGCCCGGCTGGTGGCCACGCCCGGCGGCTGGACCTTCGAGAACGGGTCCCAGGCCGGGTCGTTCCTCAAGGGGAAGCCGCTGGTCAGGGAGGAGATCGACGAGGAGACCGAGATCCGTCTCGGTCACCCGGTCGCAGGCGAGATCCTCAAGGTCATCCCGATCTACTCCGCCGAGGTCGAGGTCGCCCGCGCCGCCGCCAAGCGCCGCAACAAGCTGCTGCTGTGGGGCGGGATCGGCGCCGCGGCCGCAGTCGTGGTCATCGGACTGGTGGTCGCGATGTTCGTCGTGCCCGGCGGCGACCCGTCCGCCCAGGACGCCGGCCTGACCAAGGACGAGCTCAACAGCGCGCAGCGGGCCGCCGTCTGGATCACCTACGCGCCGACCGAGGACACCATCGCGATGGGGTCCGGGTCGATCGTCAGCAAGGACGGCAAGATCCTCACCAACGCCCACGTCGCCGACCCGGCGAAGATCCCGGAGTACGCCGCCAAGGGCGAGGTCTCGCCCGACGTCGTCAACATCCACCTGACCGACCCGGCCGCGGGCTACAAGGTCGGCGAGCCCGACTACATCGCCAAGGTCATCGAGTCCGACGGCGAGGTCGACAGCGCGGTCGTGCAGATCGTCGCCGACGGCGAGGGCAACCCGGTGAACCCATCCTCGCTGGACCTGCCGACGATCACGCTCGGTGATTCCAACGCGGTCGACCGCGGTGACTTCATCGCCACGATCGGCTTCCCGATGCTGCCGAAGGAGAGCTTCGCGGACAAGGAGGGCGTGCTCTTCCAGCCGCCGACCGTCGCCGAGGGCAACGTGGCGACGATCCTCTCCTTCGAGGGGGAGGAACGGGCCGTCTTCGACGTCACCGCCCGGATCTCCAGCGGCAACTCCGGGGGCGCCGCGGTCAACGACGATGGTGAGCTCGTCGGCGTACCGACCTCCATCGGGTGGGACGAGAACAACGTCGTCACCGGCCAGGTCATCCCGCTCGCCCAGCACTTCCCGATCCTCGAGGCGGCCGGCGTGAAGGTGCCCGCGTCGGGCAAGTAGGTAACCTGCGTCACATGACTGCTCTGCGCTTCTCCGGTCCGATTCTTCCCGATGGAGAGGTGCGGGACCTCTACGTCCTCGACGGCCGCATCACCTACGAGCGGCCGTCGGGGGCGGAGTCCGGTGCCTCGGGCTGGATCGTGCCCGGTCTCGTCGACGCCCACTGCCACGTGGGCCTCGGGCCCGACGGTGCCGTCGACCAGGAGACCGCCGAGGCCCAGGCGATCGCCGACCGTGACGCCGGCGCGCTGCTCCTGCGTGATGCCGGCTCCGCCGCCGACACCCGCTGGGTGCAGTCCCGCGAGGACCTGCCCCGGCTGATCCGCGCCGGCCGCCACATCGGACGTACGAAGCGCTACATGCGCAACTACGCCGACGAGGTCGAGCCCGAGGGCCTGGTCGAGGCCGTCGAGCGCCAGGCCCGTGCCGGTGACGGCTGGGTCAAGCTCGTCGGCGACTGGATCGACCGGGCCGAGGGCGACCTGAAGCCGTCCTTCCCGGCCGAGTCGTTCGCCGAGGCGATCAAGGTGGCCCACGACAACGACGCACGCGTCACCGCGCACTGCTTCGGTCAGGAGGTCCTGCCCGGCCTGATCGAGGCCGGGATCGACTGCATCGAGCACGGCACCGGGCTGACCCCCGATCTCGTCGAGGCGATGGCCGAGCAGGGCACCGCACTGGTCCCCACCGTCGCCCAGCTCGAGATCTTCCCGGATCTGGCCGCCGCGGCGGCACCCAAGTTCCCCACGTACGCCGCCACCATGGAGGACCTCTACGCCCGCCGCCGCGAGACGATCATGAGCGCCTACGAGGCGGGGGTCGCCCTCTACGCGGGCTCCGACGGTGCGGGGGACCAGCTGCACGGCGTACTCCCGACGGAGGTCCTCGCCATGCACCGCCTCGGCCTCCCGGTCGACGTCGTCCTCGGCGCCGCCTCCTGGCGGGCCCGGGAGTGGCTCGGCCACAACCCCGGCCTCGCCGAGGGCGACCCCGCCGACTTCGTCGTCTACGCCACCAACCCCCTCGACGACCTCACCGTCCTCGCCCGTCCGGCCGCGGTCGTACTCCGGGGGAAGGTCTACGCCTGAGCGCCGCTGAGATTTCGCCGCTTCCGGCCACCTCTGGCAAACTGAGCTGCGTGTCCTGTGCGCAGGGACCCTCTCACCCAGCGCGACAGTGCCCGCCGAAGTTGCCTGACGGGTGTCCCCACACCGACACGGGCCTCTTCACCCATATTCGATTCCAAAGGAATACCACCAACAGTGGCTGTCAAGATCCGCTTGAAGCGCCTGGGCAAGATCCGGGTTCCGCAGTACCGCATCGTCATCGTCGACTCGCGCAAGAAGCGCGACGGCGCTGTGATCGAGGAGATCGGTCTCTACCGTCCCAAGGAGGAGCCGAGCTTCATCCAGGTCGACTCCGAGCGCGCCCAGTACTGGCTCGGCGTCGGCGCCCAGCCGACCCCGGCTCTCGAGGCGATCCTCAAGGTGACCGGCGACTGGCAGAAGTTCAAGGGCCTCCCGGGCGCCGAGGGCACCCTCAAGGTCGCCCCGCCGAAGCCCGACAAGCTCGAGCTCTTCAACAAGGCTCTCGCCGAGGCGCACGCCTCGGCCGGTTCCGAGGCTGTGACGAAGAAGTCCGCCAAGAAGGCCGAGGAGCCGAAGGCTGAGGAGCCCAAGGCCGAGGCTGCGTCTACTGACGAGGCCAAGGCCGCCGAGGCCGAGGCCTGAGCAGCATGCTCTCCGAAGCTCTCGAGCACCTCGTCCGAGGAGTCGTCGACAACCCGGACGAGGTGAGCGTGCGCGACAAGCAGCTTCGTCGCGGCTCCGTCCTCGAGGTCCGGGTCCACCCCGACGATCTCGGCAAGGTGATCGGCCGCGGCGGCCGCACCGCCACCGCGTTCCGCACGGTCATCTCTGCGCTGGCCGGCAAGGGCGGCGCGCGGATCGACTTCGTCGACGTCGACGGCGGTCGCTGAGCACCGGCTGCGCCAGCAGCTGACGACGGGCGCCACTCCTTCGGGGGTGGCGCCCGTTGCGCATGTCGACGGCCCTGCCCGGTCGCCTGCGCTGAGGAGTTCGGCCCGACGTACGCCACCCTCTAGGCTCACCTCGTGGAGTTGATCGAGGTGCTGGTCGGACGGATCGGCAAGCCGCATGGCATCCGGGGGTTCGTGACCCTCGAGGTACGCACCGACGAGCCCGACCGGCGGTTCGCCGAGGGCACGGTGCTGCGGGCGCAGCCGCCGAAGGGATCGGCGTACGCCGCCAAGCAGCTGACCGTGGAGGGCGCCCGTTGGCACGGGCAGGTGCTCCAGATCGCCTTCGAGGAGATCACCGACCGCAACGAGGCCGAGGCCGCTCGCGGCACGCTGCTCTTCGCCGACGTCCCGGCCGAGGAGACCCCCGAGGACCCCGACGAGTACTACGACCATCAGCTCGTCGGCCTGACCGCCTTCGACGAGGAGGGCCGCGAGCTGGGCACGGTGAAGGCGCTGGTCCACGGGGGAGCGCAGGACCTGTTGACGATCCGTACCCCTGACCGGCGCGATGCGCTGGTGCCGTTCGTGAAGGCGCTGGTTCCGGTCGTCGACCTCGCCGAGAGGAAGGTCGTGATCGCAGACCGCCCCGGCCTGGTCACCCCGTTCGCCGAGGACGAGGGCGACGCCACGTGAGGCTGGACTACCTCACCATCTTCCCCGACTACCTCGCGCCGCTCCGGCTGAGCCTGCCGGGCAAGGCGATCGAGTCGGGGCTTCTCGAGATGCACGTCCACGACGTACGCGACTGGACCCACGACCGTCACCGCACCGTCGACGACACCCCCTATGGCGGTGGCGCCGGGATGGTGATGAAGCCGGAGCCGTTCGGCGAGGCCTTCGACGAGCTGGCGATCGACGGCGCGACCGTGATCGTGACGACGCCGAGCGGCGAGCCGTTCACCCAGGCCGTGGCCCGGGACCTGTCGACCCGGGAGAGACTGGTCTTCCTGCTCGGCCGCTACGAGGGCATCGACCAGCGCGTGCTCGACCACGCCGCCACCCGCGCCGAGGTCCGCGAGATCTCCCTGGGCGACTACGTCCTCAACGGGGGAGAGGTGGCCGCCATGGCGATCACCGAGGCGGTCGTACGTCTGCTCCCGGGGTTCATGGGCAATGCCGAGTCGCTCGTGGAGGAGTCCCACGAGGACGGCCTGCTGGAGTACCCGGTCTACACCAAGCCCGCCACCTGGCGTGACCTCGAGGTCCCGAAGGTGCTGCTCAGCGGCGACCACAAGCGTATCGCGCAGTGGCGCCACGAGCAGGCGGTGGCCCGGACCTCCGTACGCCGCCCCGACCTGCTCCACGCCTCCCAGGCAGCCACGGAGTGGGAGATCGTGCCCGCCGTACGTGCCGATGTCCCCGAGCTGCACACGCTGCAGCTCGCCTGCTGGGTGCAGGAGATGCACGACAACCCCGGCGTCGCGATCCCGCCGCTGCACGAGTCGCTGGAGGACACCGTGCGCGCGCTGGAGACGCACGACGTCTACGTGGTCCGCTCCGCCGGCCGGCTGGTCGGCTCGGTCCGTGCCCGGCTCGAGGGCGACGTGTGGGAGATCGGACGGCTGATGACCGCCCCGGACCTGCAGGGACGGGGGCTGGGTCGTCAGCTGCTCGACCACATCCAGGCGGTGGCGCCGGAGGGCGCCAGGACCCACCAGCTCTTCACCGGAGCGAAGAGCGAGCGGAACCAGAAGATCTACAAGAAGGCCGGTTTCCGGCTGCGCCGTGACCTCGAGGCTCCCTCAGGCGCCGTCATCATGACGAAGACCCATGCAACTCGGCGGTAACGGATCAGCAACCGAAAACTCTGTTACTTTTCTGTAACACAAGGCATCCGTCTCTGAAACTTTGCGTCGCAACGATGCCGGGCAATGCGTACGACGAGCGACGTGGCTCGCGTGACGTCACAGCCACATCCCGAGACTCGATCAATGAGGCACTGAATGTCTGTCGAACTTGCATGGCAACTCCTGTGCGCGGCCCTGGTCATCTTCATGACCCCCGGTCTCGCGTTCTTCTACGGCGGCCTGGTGAAGGCCAAGTCCGTCGTCTCGATGATGATGCTGAGCTTCGGCTCGATCGCCGTCGTGACGATCCTCTACGTCCTCTACGGCGGCACCGGCATCGCTGGCAACGGCACCAGCGGCGGAAGCAAGCTCTTCGGTAACCCGTTCGAGGACTTCGGTATGACCGACCTCGTCACCTCCGCGGGCAGCGGCGACGCCGGCAACCTCTTCGGTGGACACGCCTTCCTGGTCGCCTTCTGCATCATCACCGTCGCCCTGGTCTCGGGCGCAGTCGCCGACCGTGCGCGCTTCTGGCCGTGGATGATCTTCGCGGTCTTCTTCGCGACCTTCGTGGTCTTCCCGACCTTCCGCTGGATCTGGGGCGTGGACTCCGAGGGCAACTTCTACGGCTGGCTCGCCAACAACGTCTACGGCCTCGGTGGCGCGCTCGACTGGGCCGGCGGCACCGTGATCCACCAGTCGGCCGGCGCCGCGGCGCTCGCCCTGGCGCTCGTGCTCGGCCGTCGCAAGGTCGGCTTCTCCAAGGAGGAGACGGTCGCTCACAACGTCCCGCTCGTGCTGATCGGCACCGCGATCCTCTGGTTCGGCTGGTTCGGCTTCAACACCGGTGTCTTCGGCGCCGACGAGGGCCAGACCTCGCTGATCTTCCTCAACACCCTGCTGACCCCGGCCGCGGGTCTGATCGGCTGGATCGTGGTCGAGCAGTTCAAGGACGGCAAGCCGACCGCCGTCGGCGCCGCCTCCGGCATCGTCACCGGTCTGGTGGCCATCACGCCTGCTTGTGCGTTCGTGACCCCGGTCTGGGCCCTCGTGCTCGGTCTGATCGCCGGTGCCGTCTGCGCCCTGGCGGTGGAGATCAAGTTCAAGCTCGGCTTCGACGACACGCTCGACGTGGTCGGTATCCACCTGGTCGCCGGATTCATCGGGTGCGTGTGGGTCGGCATCTTCGGCGCCGAGGCGCTCACCGGCGGCAGCCTGGTCTTCGGCGGTAGCTTCAAGCTGCTCGGCGCCCAGGTCCTCTCCTCGCTCACCGTGATCGCCTTCTCGTTCGTGGTCGCCTACGCCATCGGCTTCGCGATCGAGAAGACCATCGGCTTCCGCGCCAAGGAGGAGGACGAGGTCGCTGGTATCGACACCGTCCTCCACGAGCCGGGCTACTCCGAGCTCGGCTGATCTGATCGCATCCTCCACGAGGCCCGTCCCGGTTCGGGGCGGGCCTCGCGGCGTACGGGGGAGGAGCAGGCCCTCAGCGCGGCCCGTAGGGAAGCTGTCGGGCCTGGTGCTGGATGCGGGCGCTGAGGTCCTCGACCTCGGCCAGCACCGCCGTCGCGACCCAGACGGGGGAGCGGCGGGTGCGTTTGGGGCGGGTGAGGACTCCGGCACCCTCCAGGCCCTCGATCGTCCCCTCGGGGTCGGCGATCCCGAGGCGCTCGGAGACCAGCTCGGCGTTGAGGATGGGCTCCTCGGTGAGCAGGTCGAGGAGACGGTACGCAGCAGACCCGGGCCGTGGGTCGCCGGCCGCCTCGCCCCAGCCGCGCCGGATGCTCTCCAGCGTCTCGGCCGTCTTCCACGACTCGGTCGTCGCGATGGTCGTCGAGGCGGCGAGCATCGCGATGATCGTGGACGCGGTGCCGGCCCGGTAGTCGTTGAGGGCGGCGAAGTAGCGGTCGCGGTGGGCGACGAGCGCCGAGGCGATCGGGACGGCCAGATGGCGGGAGGCGCGTCGTCGTCGGAGCACGGCGTGGATGAGCGCCCGCCCGATGCGGCCGTTGCCGTCGATGAAGGGATGGATCGACTCGAACTGGGCGTGCACGATCGCCGCCTGGGCGATGGGGGAGAGGTCGTCGCGGTTCGCGAAGGCGACCAGGTCCTCGATGTAGTCGACGACCGTCTCCGGTGGCGGTGGCACGTGGAGGGTGTCGCGGGGCGCGTAGTCGGAGCCGCCGACCCAGTTCTGCACGACGCGGAACCGGCCTGCGTTGGCCGCCTCGTCGGGGTGTCGCTCGAACAGGTCCCGGTGTGCGCGCAGGATCGCGTCGGAGGTGATCTTGCGGGTCGTGTCGGCCTCGGTGATCAGCCGCTGCATGGCCTGGGTCGCGGAGGCCATCGAGGTCGCCGAGGAGTTGGCGCCGATGCCGAGCAGGGCTCGGCCGTAGTCGGCCAGGCTGGCCTCCACGTGCTCGATCTTGGAGGAGTCGATCGCCTCGGTGCGCAGCTGCAGGTGGTTGAGCCCGTCCATCGCCCGGCCGTGGACCAGGTCGAGATGGCGGAGCGCGCCCGCGCTGGCGGTCGTCATCGCCGCCACCGGCCGCTCCAGCGCCAGGTCGAGGTCGGCGATGTGGGGCGGCAGGGCCACCGTGACCTCACGGAGCAGCCGGTCCACGCGCGGACCGCGCGGGATCCGTTGCCGGTAGGGGCGCGTCACGTAGGTGTGCGGTGGCCAGTCGGTGTCGGTCACGGGGGCATCCTCGCACGGCCGCGGATGTGTCGCGTACGTCTCGATTCCCGGCGGTACACGGCGCTGTGGCAGACTTGTGAGCCGGTCCAGTCGGCCGAAGCACGCTCCGAAGAAGACACCCGGAGGTGTCGCGACGAGCTCCTGCCACAGGGGGAACCGTACGCCGCCGGCCAGCGTGGCTGGACCACCGCCAAAGATCGCCCTGACCAGGGCATGGATGACCGCGATCGGCCTGTGGCGAGCGTGAGGAGAAATGATGAGCAACGTACTCGCTGAGGTCGGCAACGCCTCCAAGCGCGACGACCTGCCGGAGTTCCGCGCCGGTGACACCGTCAAGGTGCACGTCAAGGTCGTCGAGGGCAACCGGTCCCGCGTCCAGGTCTTCCAGGGCGTCGTGATCCGCGTCCACGGTTCCGGCATCGGCCGCACCTTCACGGTCCGCAAGGTCTCCTTCGGCGTGGGTGTCGAGCGTACCTTCCCCCTGCACTCCCCGATCTTCGAGCAGATCGAGGTCGTCACCCGCGGTGACGTCCGTCGCGCGAAGCTCTACTACCTGCGCAACCTGCGCGGCAAGAAGGCGAAGATCAAGGAGCGCCGCGAAGCCTGAGAGGCCCCTGAACCGCAGCGAGTCGATGAGGCTCGTTGTGGGGGGAGTCTCTAGACTCACCGCGTGACTTCGAACGACCGCGATCCCTCCGTCGGTGTCGGGCCTCAGGCCCGCTGGGACGGGCCCGAGATGGGGGGATCGCGGTCGTTCTCGTCTTCTCCGCAGGCCCCGCGCTGGGCCTCGCCGCCGCCGGGCCCGACCAACGGCCCGCGCCGCGAGGAGGAGCACAAGCCCCGCCTGTCGGCCTGGCAGGAGGGCATCGTCCTGGTCGTGCTGGCCGTGCTGGTCGCGGTCGTGGTGAAGGCCCTGTTCGTGCAGGCCTTCTACATCCCCTCCGAGTCCATGGAGCCTGGCCTGCAGGGCGGCCCCTCGGTGGCGACCGATGACCGGGTGCTGGTGGAGAAGCCCTCCTACTGGCTCGCAGGCACCCCGCAGCGTGGCGATGTCGTGGTCTTCTCCGACCCGGGCTCGTGGCTCGGTGTCGACGACTCGGCCGGCCCCAGCAACCTGTTCGGCAAGGCGCTCGCGGTCATCGGGCTCTACCCCGAGGGCGGCCACCTGGTGAAGCGCGTCATCGGGGTCCCCGGCGACGTCATCGAGTGCTGTGACAAGCAGGGTCGGCTGATCGTCAACGGCGTCCCGATCGACGAGCCCTACGCCCGGCCCTCGCAGACCAAGTGCGGCCGCCCCAACAAGGAGGGCGAGTGCTTCGGGCCGATGCCCGGCAACCGTCACTGGGAGGCTGGCCCCGTGCCCGAGGGGTCGCTGTTCGTGATGGGCGACAACCGGGCCAACTCGGCCGACTCGACCGTGCACATGTGCACGGCCAACGAGACCGACTGCGCGCTGGTGCCGTGGGTGCCGGAGGACAACGTCGTCGGCAAGGTCGTGGCGCTGGGCTGGCCGCTGGACCGGGCGAAGTGGATCCACCGGCCCGAGAGCTTCGAGGACGTGCCGTCACCGTGAGCAGTGCGCCCACCCTGCGAGTCGAGCGGTCCCTGCTGCGCGAGGGCGTCACCCATCTCGGTGCCGTCGACGAGGTGGGGCGTGGCGCGCTCTGCGGGCCGGTCTCGATCGGGATCGTGGTGATCTCCGCGGCGACGCGGACGGCACCCCAGGGCGTACGCGACTCCAAGCTGCTCACCCCCGAGGCTCGCGAGATGCTCGCGCCGAAGGTGCGCCGCTGGGCCGTCGACTCCGCCGTCGGGCACGCCCTGGCCTCCGAGATCGACGAGGTCGGGATCATGGCCGCGATGCGGCTGGCCGGTCAGCGAGCGTTGAGCGCCCTGGACGTACGTCCTGACGCGCTGCTGCTCGACGGCAACCACAACTATCTGACCCCGCCGGTGCAGGAGGGGCTCTTCGGCGAGGTCTCCGCGATGGTGGAGGAGGTCGAGGTGCCGCCGGTGACGACGATGATCAAGGCCGACATGAAGTGTGCCGCCGTCGCCGCTGCCTCGATCCTGGCGAAGACCTCGCGCGACGCGCTGATGGTCGCGCTCCATGAGGAGTACCCCGACTACGCGTGGGCCGACAACAAGGGCTACTCCGCCCCTGCCCACATCGCCGCGCTCGAGCGCCTGGGGCCCTCGGCATATCACCGCCGCTCGTGGAGTCTTCCCGGGACTTCGCCTCTCTTGGCTCTAGAGTCATAAAACATGAGCGAGCGTCAGCGAGCGACCGATGACCTCAGGCCGCCGCGTCCGTATTCTTCGCTTTCCTCTACGGGGGCGGCGGCATGAGCGCGGAGGATCTCGAGAAGTACGAGACCGAGATGGAGCTGACCCTCTACCGCGAGTATCGCGACGTGGTCGGCATCTTCAAGTACGTCGTCGAGACCGATCGCCGCTTCTATCTGTGCAACCAGGTCGACGTGCGAGCGCGTACGGACTCGGGGGACGTCTACTTCGAGGTGTCGATGAACGACGTCTGGGTGTGGGACATGTATCGGCCGGCGCGGTTCGCGAAGGCGGTCAAGGTGCTCACCTTCAAGGACGTCAACGTCGAGACGCTCAACCCGACCGACATCGACCAGCCGCTGGACTGACGGCCGGCTGATCTCGGGCCAGTTTCTGTCCACAGGGCGATCTCGATCCGGGGTTATCCCCAGGCACCCCGAATCCAGCTCGGATTGTCGGTGCCCACGATGAGTCTGGACCTCGAAGCCGAAGGGCAGGAGGTCCATGATGAGTTCAACGGCGCCGGCGCGGATCGCGCTGGGAAACTACGGCGAATCGGTCGCCGAGAGGCATCTGGTCGAGGCGGGCATGACCGTTCTCGACCGCAACTGGCGGTGCGCGGACGGGGAGATCGACCTGGTCCTGCGCGAGGGCAACACCCTCGTCGTCTGCGAGGTGAAGACCCGCAGTCATGACGGGTGTGGCACCCCGCACGAGGCGGTCGACAAGACCAAGCTCGACCGGCTGAAGCGGTTGGCGATCGCCTGGTCGGAGAAGCACGACGTGCGCGCCCCGGGGATCCGGATCGACCTCGTCGCGGTGATGCACGCACCCCGTGGCTCGGCGCTGGTCGAGCACGTCAGGGGCCTGTGATGGGGTACGCCCGAGCTCATGGCGTCGCGCTACGGGGCGCGGTCGGCCATCTGGTCGACGTGCAGGCCGATGTCTCGCCCGGTCTGGTGGGAGTGACCCTGGTCGGCCGTGCCGACAGTGTGCTGGCCGAGGGCCGCGACCGGGTCCGGATGGCGATCATCAACTCAGACCTCGAGTGGCCCGCGACCAAGAGGATCACGGTGCTGCTCTCGCCCGCCGACCTACCGAAGGGTGGGTCGCACTACGACCTCGCGATGGCGTTGGCGATCCTCGCGGCCAGCGGCGAGCTCGAGACGACCGGGTTGGAACGCACGGTCTTCATCGGCGAGCTGGCGCTCGACGGTGGGCTGCGGCCGACCTCCGGTGTGCTCCCGATGGTGCTCGCCGCGTCCCACGCCGGGATCGCCCGGGTGGTGGTGCCGGAGCCGCAGGTCGCCGAGGCGCGGATGGTGCCGGGGATGGAGATCCTGGGGTTCCGCTCGCTGGGTCAGGTGGTCGCCGAGCTGCGTGGCGAGCCGGTGCCCGACGCGCCACCGGTCGCGACCGGCACCGGCGGCAGCCTGCTCGGCTGGCGGGGTGACCGCAGGCTCGACGACATGGACATGTCTGACCTTCGGGGCATGCCCGAGACCCGCTACGCGGTCGAGGTCGCGGCGGCCGGTGGCCACCACCTGCTGCTCAAGGGACCGAAGGGCTGCGGCAAGACCTCGATCGCCGAGCGGATCCCGACGATCCTGCCCGATCTCTCCCGCGAGGAGTCGCTGGAGGTGATGGCGGTGCAGTCGCTGGCCGGGGTGCTCGACGTCGACCGAGGCCTCCTGACCCGGCCGCCGTTCGCAGCGCCACACCACGACGCCTCCAAGCCCGGCATCGTCGGCGGTGGCACCGGCCGGGTCCGTCCGGGCCAGGTCTCGCTGTCCCATGCCGGTGTTCTCTTCCTCGATGAGTTCCCGTTGTTCAAGAGCGATGTCATCGAGTGCCTGCGCGAGCCGCTGGAGAGCGGCGACATCACGGTGTCGCGAGGCGAGGAGTCGGTGACACTCCCGGCGCGTGCCCTGGTCGTGCTCGCCGCCAACCCGTGTCCCTGCGGCAACTTCGACGCCTCGATCACCAAGGACGGCTGCATCTGCCGGTCCAACGAGCGCCAGTCCTATGAGCGCAAGGTCTCCGGACCGATCACCGACCGCATCGACATCATCCGCACACTGCGGCCGATGTCGGAGCAGAACCATGATCCGTGGGGCTCGGAGACCAGCGCCGACATCCGTGAACGGGTAACGGCTGCCAGGCGCCGCCAACGCGAGCGCTACGCCGACTTCGGGTGGCGGCTCAACGGGCAGGCGAGCGGGATCGCGCTGCGCGACAACTGGCCGCTGCCACCAGCGGCGGAGGCGCTCATCGACTCACGCATCTTCTCCGGGGCCTTGACCCGTCGCGGTGCGGTGCGCGTGCATCGCCTCGCGTGGACGGTTGCCGATCTCGCCGGGGTCGACTGGCCGGGCGTCACCGAGACCGAGACGGCGCTCGCGCTGCGCAACGGCGGCTCGCTCACGGTGTCGGCCTTCGAGGGGAGGTCGGCATGACCGCGGCGCCCGTCGCGCCGACGTTCACCGACCTCGAGCGCGAGCGGCTGGCCCGGATCGCGCTGACCCAGCTGATCGAGCCTGGCACGCCCCTCCTCGACACCTGCATGGTGGGATCCACCGCGACCGAGGTCTACCGGCGCTTCGCCGAGGAGGATCCCGAGCTCGGCGACGACGGGCTCGAAGCGAGGTCGCGGCTGGCTCAGATCCACCCCGACCGCGACCTGGAGCGGGCGGCCAACGCCGGGTTCCGCTACGTCATCCCCGGCGACGAGGAGTGGCCCACCCAGGTCGAGCGGCTCGCCGGACAGGAACCACTTCAATACCGCACCGGCACGCCGCTCGGCCTGTGGGTGCGAGGCCCGCTCCTGCTCAGCGACCTCGACCGCTCGGTCGCCGTCGTCGGGTCCCGGGACGCGACAGCCTATGGTGCCGACGCCGCGGCGCGGATCGCGGCGGACCTCGCGGTCAACGACTTCGTCACCGTCTCCGGGGCGGCGGTAGGGATCGACGCCGCCGCACACCGGGGCGCGCTCACCGGCCCGCCGGGGAGCACCGTCGCCGTGCTCGCTGGGGGTGTCGATGTTCCTTACCCGCTGCGCAACCAGCGCCTGCTCGAGGCGATCGCCGAGAGCGGGGCGGTGATCTCGGAGATCGCGCCCGGGTCCCCCGTCACCCGCTATCGATTCCTCTCGCGCAACCGGATCATCGCCGCTCTCGCCCGGGGCACCGTGGTCGTCGAGGCGGCGGCGCGCAGCGGCTCCCTCAACACCTCCCACTGGGCCTACAGCATCAACACGCCCGTGATGGCGGTGCCGGGTCAGGTGGGCGCGATGACCTCGGTCGGCACGCACGAGCTCGTACGCAGCGGCAAAGGCGTCCTGGTGACCGACGGTCTCGACGTCCGCGAGCTCGTCGGCGACATGGGGGAGGCGGTTCCCGCCGAACCCCGAGGCCCCGTACGCCGCCGCGACTCCCTCACCTCCATCGAGAAGCAGGTCCTCGATGCGGTCCCGGTGAGCAGTCCCTCGTCACAGCTCGCGATCGCGAGGTCGGCGTGCCTGCACCCGAAGACGGCCGGCACGGCACTGTCGCGACTCGAGGCATTCGGTCTCGCCGAGCGGTTCCCCGACGGGTGGCAGCTGGCCCCGGGCGCGGCTCGCACCTGAGCCCCGAGCCACCGCCTATCCTGGTTCGGGTGAGCGCTGATCCGGAGGCAGACGCGGAGGGCGGGTCCGCCGAGGCGGAGCTCCCCGAGGTCTACGCCGCGCTGCTCGGGGACTACGAGCGACACCTCAGCGCCGAGCGCGGCCTCTCCGATCACACGGTCCGGGCCTACCTCGGTGACGTCCGCAGCCTCCTCGACCACGCCGGCCGCATGGGCCGCACCGAGCCGGAGGCGATCGATCTGCGCACCCTCCGCAGCTGGCTGGCCAAGCAGCAGACGACCGGCCACTCACGTACGACCCTGGCCCGGAGGGCCACCGCGGCCCGGGTCTTCTGCGGCTGGTTGGTCCGGACCGGCCGGGCGCAGGTCGATGCCGGTGCCGCGCTCGGCTCGCCCAAGGCCCACCGGACGCTTCCGCCCGTACTGCGCCCCGACGAGGTCGAGTCCCTCATCGCGGCCGCCATCAGCGCGGCCGAGGACGGCACGCCGGTCGGCATGCGCGACATCGCCGTGCTGGAGATGCTCTACGCGACCGGGGCCCGGGTCGGCGAGCTCGTGGGCCTCGACCTGGACGACGTCGACTACGAGCGCCGGGTCATCCGGGTGCTCGGCAAGGGACGCAAGGAGCGGATGGTGCCTTTCGGTGGCCCCGCGGTGCGGGCGCTCGATCGTTGGGTGGTCCGCGGCCGGCCTCAGCTGGTCACCGAGTCCTCCGGCCCGGCGCTGTTCCTTGGGGCCCGCGGTGGCCGGCTCGACCAGCGTGCCGTACGCACCCTCGTCCATCGTCGCCTCGCCGACGTCCCCGGCGCCCCCGACCTCGGCCCCCACGGTCTGCGCCACAGCACCGCCACCCACCTCCTCGAGGGCGGCGCCGACCTCCGCTCGGTCCAAGAGCTCCTGGGTCACGCCAGCCTGGCGACCACCCAGATCTACACCCACGTCAGCAGCGACCGGCTCCGCAAGGCGTACCGCCAGGCTCACCCGCGCGCCTGACCCGACGAGCCGTCACCCCCGTCGGCCGAGAGGTCATCGGCGTCGGCCGAGGCGTCACTCGCGTCGGCCGAAGTCGATCCTGGTCGCCGACAACGGCAGTTTCGGCCGCCACAACTAGATTCGGCCTACCGGACCGGGTCGCCGCGCCAGAGGGGGAGGAGCCGGACCGGCCGCGGCGCGTCGACGAGCAGCAGCGGGTCGAGGTAGGCGTCGTCGGCGTTGCGGATCCAGCCCCAGTGCAGACAGGCGGCCGGGAAGCAGTGGGAGCCGGCGATACCGAGCCGGCCCAACGGCGCTCCCGCCGCCACCGGATCGCCGACGGCCACGGTGGCCACGACCGGTTCATAGGTGGTCCGCGTGGCTCCGTGGTCGACGCTCACGACCGCCTTGCCGGCGATCGATCCGACGAACGCGACCGTCCCGGCCATCGCGGCGCGAACGACCGCGCCGGGCGGCCCGGCCAGATCGAC
This sequence comes from Nocardioides sp. NPDC047086, assembly GCF_040643685.1. Lineage (NCBI taxonomy): Bacteria > Bacillati > Actinomycetota > Actinomycetes > Propionibacteriales > Nocardioidaceae > Nocardioides > Nocardioides sp. NPDC047086. The sequence continues at coordinate 17,210 of NZ_JBEYUV010000044.1, read as the reverse complement.
ACCGCGATGACCCGCGCCCCACGGAGCATCTGGCGGGTCGAAGCGGCGCACGACTTCAGGCCGGGGCGTCAGCGGCCACTCGCCCTGGGGGACCTCGTCGGCCCCTCCGACCGGGCTCGGACCCTCGTCGTGACCCACAGCCCCACCCAGTGCGGCGCCGGACGGCGCCACCTCGGCACGTGGCGTTCCGAGGGCTGGGCTTGCCGGGGCGATGAGGACGACGAGGAACAGGGCCGCGACGAGGGCGCGGGCCCGGTCGGAGGGGCGGTACGAGGTCATGACGAGCAGACAACCCCGGATCGAGGCCCCGCACAACGAGCCCCGTACGTCCTGTGGATAACCCCGTCCCGAGACACCCCTGTGGACACTGATCGGCCCGTGCCGGAGCCGGTCACAGCGGATTGGCCCGAGACCCCGGTCGGCGGCTAGTCTTGGACCGGCAGCCCCTTGTGGGCTGACTTCGCACGCCAGCAGACCGCGACGGTGCCTCGCTCCGAGACACCGGTCGCCCGCGGGCGCGGCCCTCAGTCCCGAGCAGCACGCTCAGGTCGGACCGCGTGCAGGCGTCAGGGCCCATCACCACCGATGGGCGCGAAACTGAAAACCGACCGGCTCGCGCCAACACCCGCCCGACCTCGAGAAACGCAAGGTCGAGCCACCAGCGGTGCACACGCGGGCCACCACCTAGGAGAAAAAACATCATGGCAGTCGTGACCATGCGCCAGCTCCTCGAGAGCGGCGTCCACTTCGGACACCAGACCCGTCGCTGGAACCCGAAGATGAAGCGGTTCATCCTCACCGACCGCAACGGCATCTACATCATCGACCTGCAGCAGTCGCTGGCCTACATCGACCGCAGCTACGCCTTCATCAAGGAGACCGTGGCCAAGGGCGGCACGATCATGTTCGTGGGCACCAAGAAGCAGGCCCAGGAGGCCATCGCCGAGCAGGCGACGCGCGTCGGGATGCCCTACGTCAACCAGCGCTGGCTGGGCGGCATGCTCACCAACTTCCAGACCGTGCACCAGCGGATCAACCGCCTCAAGGAGCTCGACGAGGTCAACTTCGACGACGTCGCCGGCTCGGGTCGCACGAAGAAGGAGCTCCTGCAGATGAAGCGGGAGCGCGACAAGCTCGAGAAGACCCTGGGCGGCATCCGCGAGATGGGCCGCACCCCGTCCGCCGTCTGGATCGTCGACACCAAGAAGGAGCACCTCGCTGTCGAGGAGGCTCGCAAGCTCCGGATCCCGATCGTCGGCATCCTGGACACCAACTGCGACCCCGACGAGGTCGACTTCCCGATCCCGGGCAACGACGACGCCATCCGTGCGGTCGGCCTGCTGACCCGCGTGGTCGCCGACGCCGTCGCCGAGGGCCTCATCGCCCGCTCCGGTGGCAAGACCGAGGGCACCGAGGGCGCCACCGCCGAGGAGCCCCTGGCCGAGTGGGAGCGCGAGCTCCTGGCGACCCCGGCCGCCGAGGAGGCCAAGGCCGAGGAGACCAAGGCCGAGGAGACCCCGGCCGCCGAGGCTGCTGAGACCTCCGACGCTGCTGAGACGACCGAGGTTGCCGAGTCCACCGAGGCCAAGGCCGAGGAGATCCCCGCCGAGACCCCCGAGGCCCCGGCCGAGGCCTGAGCCTCATCGTCCCAAGCCACTTATACAAGTCAGAGGAAGACACACATGGCTTACACCGCTGCCGACGTCAAGAAGCTCCGTGAGCTGACTCAGGCCGGCATGATGGACTGCAAGAAGGCGCTCGACGAGGCTGACGGCAACTTCGACAAGGCTGTCGAGATCCTTCGCGTCAAGGGCACGGCCAAGGCCGCCGCCCGCGCCGCGGAGCGCACCACCTCGGCCGGCCTCGTCGCCGCCTCCGGCAACGCCCTGGTCAGCCTCCTCTCGGAGACCGACTTCGTCGCCAAGAACGAGAGCTTCGTCGCTGCTGCCCAGCAGATCGCCGAGGCTGCCGACGCCAACAAGATCAACGACGTCGAGGCCCTCAAGGCCGTCTCGCTCGGTGACAAGACCGTCGGCGAGACCGTCGAGGAACTCGCCCGCACCATCGGCGAGAAGATCGAGCTCGGCCAGGTGGCCTACTTCGAGGGTGAGACCACGGTCTACCTGCACAAGAAGGCCTCCGACCTGCCGCCGAGCCTCGGCGTCCTGGTCGCCTACGAGGGCGACGAGGCGGCCGCGAAGCAGGCCGCCCAGCAGGCTGCCGCGCTCAAGGCGCAGTACCTCACCTCCGACGAGGTGCCGGCCGACGTGGTCGACGCCGAGAAGGACGTCCTCACCAAGAAGACGCTCGAGGAGGGCAAGCCCGAGGCTGCCGTCGCCAAGATCGTCGAGGGTCGGATCAAGGCGTTCTTCAAGGAGATCGTCCTGCTCGACCAGGAGTCGGTCTTCGAGTCGAAGAAGTCCGTCAAGCAGGTCCTGGACGCCGCCAACACGCAGGTGAAGCAGTTCGCCCGCTTCGACGTCGGCGCCTGAACGAGCCTGACTCCGCGCAAACAGCGCGTGATCAGTTAGGTTGAGCAGCAACGTACGACGAAAGGGGCCGGTCCGATGAACCGAATGGTGATCATCGGACCGGCCCTTTCGTACGTCACCCCCACACGCATCACCCCGCACGACGTCGCCCCAGGAAAGGCCACGGCATGACCCGCTACCAGCGCATCCTGATCAAGCTGTCCGGAGAGAACTTCGGCGGCGGGGAGGTCGGCGTCGACCCCATCGTGGTCGCCTCGATCGCCAAGGAGATCGCCGCTGTCGCCGCTTCCGGTGTTCAGGTCGCGATCGTCGTCGGCGGCGGCAACTTCTTCCGCGGCTCCGAGCTGCAGCAGGCCGGCATGGACCGGTCCCGCGCCGACTACATGGGCATGCTCGGCACCGTCATGAACTGCCTCGCGCTGCAGGACTTCCTCGAGAAGGAGGGTGTCGACACCCGGGTGCAGACCGCGATCACGATGGGCCAGGTCGCCGAGCCCTACATCCCGCGCAAGGCCATGCGCCACCTGGAGAAGGGCCGGGTCGTGATCTTCGGCGCCGGCTCCGGCATGCCCTACTTCTCCACCGACACCGTCGCCGCTCAGCGCGCTCTGGAGGTCCACGCCGAGGTTGTCCTGATGGCCAAGAACGGCGTCGACGGCGTCTACACCGCCGACCCGAAGAAGGACCCGACGGCGACGAAGTACGATGAGCTCACGTTCGGTGAGGCGCTGCAGAAGCAGCTCAAGATCGCCGACGCCACCGCGTTCGCCCTCTGCATGGAGAACAAGATGCCGATCGTCGTCTACGGCGCGGAGGACGAGGGGGCGGTCTACCGGATCGTCCAGGGTGAGAAGATCGGTACGCTCGTCACCGCTGGCTGAGCGGCACGAGCCCCCACGCCACCCACACCACAACACTTACGAGCGCACAGGAGCATCCGGTGATCAACGACATCCTCAACGAGGCCGACAGCAAGATGGTGAAGTCGGTGGACTCCACGCGTGAGGACTTCGCCACGATTCGTGCCGGCCGGGCCACCCCGCAGATGTTCAGCAAGATCCTGGTCGACTACTACGGCACCCCGACGCCGATCCAGCAGCTCGCCTCGTTCACCAGCCCCGAGCCGCGGATCATCAACATCGCCCCGTTCGACATCGGCGCGATGGCCAACGTCGAGAAGGCGATCCGCGACTCCGACCTCGGTGTCAACCCGTCCAACGACGGCAAGATCCTGCGTGCGGTCTTCCCCGAGCTGACCGAGGAGCGCCGCAAGGAGTACATCAAGCTCGCCAAGGAGAAGGCCGAGCAGGGCCGCATCTCCGTGCGCCAGGTGCGTCAGAAGGCCAAGCAGGGTCTGGAGAAGCTCGAGAAGGACGGCGAGGCCAGCAAGGACGACGTCACCGGTGCCGAGAAGCGCCTCGACAGCCTCACCAAGAAGCACACCGACGCGATCGACGAGCTGCTCAAGTCCAAGGAAGCCGAGCTGCTCGAGGTTTGAGCCTGTGACCTGCGACGAAGTCGCAGGTCACAACGCGAAAAGATCGAGCGAGCGCACGCCTGAGCTTGCGAAGGCGTGACCGCGGGTCGAGATCCAGCGAGCAACACACTGGCTCCAGCCAGCCACGCGGGGTCAAGACCCAGAAAAGGACCTGAGCATGAAGGAATCCCTTGTGAGCCAGACGCCGCCGTCGCCCTCGCCGTCAGCTTCCGAGCCGCCGAAGAAGGACTACGGCCGCGCCGGCCGCAACCTGCCCGCGGCGATCGGCTCTGCCGTGGTCCTCCTGGTGGCCATCGCACTGAGCCTGATGTTCGTGAAGACGGTCTTCATGCTGATCGTCGTCGGCTGTGTCGTCGCTGCGGTCTGGGAGCTGCACCGGGGCCTGATGGCCAAGGACATGGACGTCCCCGAGCAGCCGCTGATGATCGGCGGCACGGTGATGGTCCTGGCGGCCTACTTCCTGGGCTCCGACGCGCTGGTGACGGCGACCGCGGTCACCGCTCTGGTGATCATGCTGTGGGTGCTGCGGCGTGGGGTCGAGGGCTACGTACGAACGTCGGCGGCCTCCGTCCTCACTCTGTTCTACCTGCCGTTCCTGGGCTCGTTCGTCGCGCTCATGCTCGGCGAGGGCGACGGCTGGACCTCGGGCGGCCTCTCGGACGACGGCGTACGCGGCATCATCGTCTGGGTCCTGCTCACGATCATGTCCGACATCGGCGGCTACGTGGCCGGGGTCCTCTTCGGCAAGCACCCGATGGCGCCGGTGATCTCGCCGAAGAAGTCCTGGGAGGGCTTTGCCGGCTCGGTCCTCTTCACCGTCGCCACCGGCGTCGGCCTGGTCGTCTGGCTGCTCGACGGATCCTGGTGGGTCGGTGTCGCGCTCGGCGTGGTCGCCTGCGTGATGGCCGTCCTCGGCGACCTGGTCGAGTCGGTCATCAAGCGCGACCTCGGCATCAAGGACATGAGCCAGATCATTCCCGGTCACGGCGGCCTCATGGACCGCCTCGACTCGCTCCTGGCGACTGTCGCCCCGGTCTGGCTGATCCTCCACTACGCCGTCTTCTGATGCTCCACCTCGTACGCCACGGCCGGATCGAGGTCTGAGATACGACGGGACGTTCTTGCCGGTTACCGGCTAGTGAAGCGACAGGAATGTCCCGTCGTATCGCTCGCCCGCGATTCTTTACCAAGGATGACGTGGTTCGGCGTTACGGTTGAAGGGTGACCCAGCGTCCCGCGGACCTCGACGTGGACTCCGATCCAGACGTCGAGGCAGATCACGGCCCGGAGGGGGAGTCCTCGGGGTCGGGTGGGGTGTGGGCCTGGATGCACGACTCGCACCCGACCGTGGCAGCCCTGGTCGGGTTCTACATCGGTCTGGCGTACGCGATCCTGGTGCCCGGCACGTGGGGTGCGCTGCTGGCGTGGATCCTCGGGCAGGAGCGGGCCGAGGAGCTGTTCCCGTGGGTGGCGCTGACCCTGTTGGTGCCCCTGGCCCTGCTCATCCCGCGCAAGACCCGCCGCCTGGCCCAGTTCGTCTGGCTGGGGATCGTCCTGACCGTGCTGGTGGTGGTCAGTGTCGGAGCGCTGGTGTTCTGGATCCTGCTCAAGACGGGCTGATCAGGCAGGTCGGATCGAGGTTTCGCCGTACGCCGCACCCCGGTGGGACACTGGAGGGGTGACCGAGCCCGACCCCGCGACCGACGTAGCCCCGCACAGCCCCGAGGCCGAGGCCGCCGCGATGGAGGGGCGCCGCCTGCCTCTGGTGATGGCGCCGCCGAAGGGTCGCGGGAAGCCGCCGCGTCACCTGGCCGACCTCGACCTGGCCGGCCGCCAGGAGGCGGCCAAGGAGGCAGGGCTCCCGGGGTTCCGGGCCAAACAGCTCTCGGTCCACTACTTCGAGCGGCTGGTCGACGACCCCGAGAAGATGACCGACCTTCCCGCGGGCCAGCGCCAGGAGCTGGTCAACACGTTCCTGCCCGACCTGATGACGCCGATCCGGCAGCAGGAGGCCGACAAGGGCACCACCCGCAAGACGCTGTGGAAGCTCTTCGACGGCGCTCTCGTGGAGTCGGTGCTGATGCGCTACACCGACCGCGCCACGGTCTGCATCTCCTCCCAGGCCGGCTGCGGCATGGCCTGCCCGTTCTGCGCCACCGGCCAGGGCGGTCTCGAGCGCAACATGTCGACCGCCGAGATCGTCCACCAGGTCGTCGTCGCGGCCCGGCAGATGGCCAGCGGCGAGATCCCGGGCGGTCCCGGCCGACTCTCCAACGTGGTCTTCATGGGGATGGGGGAGCCGATGGCCAACTACAAGGCGCTGATGGGCGCCGTCCGCCGCCTCACCTCCCCGGCGCCGGAGGGTCTCGGCCTCTCCGCCCGCCACGTGACCGTCTCCACGGTCGGCCTGGTCCCGAGGATCAAGCAGCTCACCGAGGAGGGCATCCCGGTCACCCTCGCCCTCTCGCTGCACGCACCCGACGACGAGCTGCGCAACGAGCTCGTCCCGATCAACACCCGCTTCTCGGTCGCCGAGACCGTCGATGCCGCCTGGAACTACGCGCGCGTGACGAAGCGACGAGTATCCATCGAGTACGCGATGATGCGCGGCATCAACGACCAGGCCTGGCGCGCCGACCTGCTCGCCGACGTGCTCAACTCCTACGGCGACTGGGGCTGGGTCCACGTCAACCTGATCCCGCTCAACCCCACCCCCGGCTCGAAGTGGACCGCGTCCGACCCGGCCGACGAGCGTGAGTTCGTACGCCGCCTCGAGGCCAAGGGCATCTCCACGACCGTCCGCGACACCCGCGGGCGCGAGATCGACGGCGCCTGCGGCCAGCTCGCCGCCGCCGAGTAGCCGCTCGGGCGGTGTCGGCGGGCTCAAGCCCCTGGCGCGGGCCGGCGCTCGTGACCGGGTTGACCTCGGCTGCGGCGGGCCTCCTTCAGCTCCGACTCGTAGAGGTGCCGCTTGCCCTCGGCGAGAGCGTCGCGAGCCTCCTTCTCCAGCCGCTTGAACGTGCTGTAGTAGCCGTCGTCGTACTCCTCGACGATCTGGAACGTCCACCTGCCGTTGAGCACGTTGCGTCCGACGAGCTCACGCTCGAACGTGTCCGCCAGCTCGGCGTGGCCGGCCTCGCGCAGCTGCTGGACGCCCTTGCCGAGGGTGAGGTCGGCCGTGCCGGTGATGCGATGCAGTGCGTACAGGTGACCGCGGGCGATCTCGATCGCTTCGAGTGCCTCGCTGATGGTGCCGAGAGCCTCCATGGTGAGGTCGTCGACGCCTTCGGGCCGGATGTGCTCCTCATCGGTGGTCATGTCGCGATCGTGGCAAAGTCAGCGGGCGGGCGGCAACGCCCGGGCGGCGAGAGATCTCCGCGAGTCACGCGACGTTTCCGCTGATGACACCGCCCGGACTACCTGTCGCCCAGCACGGAGTTCTGGCCACGGGAGGTTCACCGACCTGTCAACCAAGTCGGGGGTCACGTTGCCGGATGGCGCTCACGATCAGAAACATGAGCATCAGCCTCGATCGGGTCCCGCTGGTCGCCGCCAACTCAGAGCCGCTCCGCGTCCTCATCGTCACGGAGTCGTTCCTGCCCCAGGTCAACGGCGTGACGAACTCCGTACGCCGCGTGCTGGAGCATCTCGCGGTCGACGGCCACACCGTCGAGGTCGTGGCCCCCACCGGGCCCACCGAGTACGCCGGTTTCCCGGTGACCCGCACCCGGGGCGCGACGTTCTGGGTCTACAAGGACTTCCGCGTCGGCCTGGAGACGCGGCGCAAGCTGCGCGCGGTGATGCGGCGGTTCGGCCCCGACGTCATCCACGTCGCCTCGCCCGCGCTGCTGGGCCGGCAGGCCGTGCTGGTGGCCAAGGAGCTCGGGATCCCGAGCGTGGCGATCTACCAGACCGACCTGGTCGGCTTCTGGGACAGGTACAAGGCGGTCGGTGGCCCGCAGGCGGCCGCGATGCTCACCCGGCAGGCGCACTCGGCTGCCGACCGCACCCTGGCACCGAGCTCGTCGGCCCTCACCCAGCTGGAGGGTCTCGGTGTCCAGCGCACCGGCCTGTGGCCGCGTGGCGTCGACGTCGAGCTGTTCCACCCCAGCCGCATCGACCACGACCTGCGCGCCCAGCTCGCGCCCAACGGGGAGACCATCGTCGGCTACGTCGGCCGCCTCGCCCAGGAGAAGGAGCTGCACCTGCTGGCGGCGCTGGCGCACAACCCGGCGTACAAGGTCGTGCTCGTCGGAGGTGGCCCGCAGGAGCGTGAGCTGCGCCAGCTGCTCCCGAACGCGACCTTTCTGGGCGTGCTGCAGGGGGAGGAGCTGGGGGCTGCGTACGCCTCCCTCGACGTGTTCGCGCACACCGGCTCCCACGAGACGTTCTGCCAGGCGGTCCAGGAGGCGCTCGCCTCCGGGGTCCCGGTCGTCGCGCCGCGCTCGGGCGGGCCGCTGGACCTGGTCGCCGACGGCGTCACCGGGTTCTTCTACGAGCCCGGCAGCCGCGACGACCTCGGCTCCCACGTCGCCCTGCTCCACAACGACCCGCAGCTGCGGCTGCGGATGGGACGCGAGGCCCGCAAGAGTGTCGCGCACAAGTCCTGGGGCGCGGTGAACGCCGCCCTGGTCGACCACTACCGCGACGTCATCCGGGCACGCCGGCCGCGATGACGTCGAGGACCTCCTCGGCGGTGTCGACGAGGTGGATGTGGCCCTCCATCGCGCGACCGCGGGCGAGGGCCTGCAGGAGCGGCCAGACCGGCAGCTCCTCGGTCCAGTAGCTGCGCCCGACCAGCACCATCGGCGCGACCGCGCTCGCGTCGGCGTAGTAGTTCTCGCAGGCGTCCTGGAAGACCTCCTGGACGGTGCCGCCGGCACCGGGCAGGAAGACGATCCCGCCGTCGCAGACCTCCAGCAGCACCGCCTCGCGGGTGGCGTTGCGGAAGTACTTCGCGATCGCGCCGGCGAACACGTTGGGCGGCTCATGCCCGTAGTGCCAGGTCGGGATGCCCAGCGACCTCCCGGGCGTGCCCGCGACTCGGTCGCGGACAGCGAGGGCCACCTGCGCCCACGCGCGGATCGAGGGCCGGAACGACGGCACCGCGGCGAGCGACTCGAGCGCGTCCTCCAGCACCTCCTTGGACGCCCCTGCGAGGAAGGCGCCCAAGTTCGCGGCCTCCATCGCACCCGGGCCGCCGCCGGTGGCGATCACATGATGGCTCGCCAGATGCTGGGCGAGGCGGGCGGCGTCGGCGTAGGCGTCCTCGCCCCGCTTCAGCGCGTGTCCACCCATCACGCCGACGATCCGCGTGCCCTCGTCACGTCGTGCCCGCACCCACGCCTCCAGCGCGGTGTCGATCGCGTGGTCGTGCAGGGTGATCGCGAGCTCGTCGTCGGCGTCGAGCGACTGCTGCAGCCAGGCGTACGCCTTCGCGTCCAGGCTCCGGGCATAGACCGGGTCGTCGTAGAGCTCCTCGGCGGTGTAGAGCCGGGAGCGGTAGACGTCGACCGGTGTCTCCGGGATCACCGGCATCACCAGCGCGCCCTCGTCCTCGGCGTAGTCGACGTCCCCGGGTGCGAACTCGCACCCGAGGAACGTCGCTCCGGCGAGCTCGGTCTCCCGCAGCGTGGTGGAACGCGAGGTCAGGTCCAGCGACCGCAGCCGCCACCCCCGCAGGCTCCCCGCCCCCGCCGCCAGATGCCCGTCGAGCTCCTCGACCGACTCGATGTCGACGTGCCGTCCGCGGTGATGCTTCATGGGAGCAAACCTAGCCTCTGGCGAGTCGGCACAACCTGACGGGATTCAGCGCCGAGTCGGCTCGTCATGACGAGCCGACTCGGCGAGGGAATTGGTCAGGACGCGCCGACTCGGCGGGTGCTCAGAAGGCGTGGGCCATCAGGTCGGCGTAGATCTCCTGCTCGTCGACCTCCAGGCCGCGGGCCTGGAACCACTTCGCGACGTTGGTGATGTCGCGCAGCAGGAAGTCGAAACCCAGTGGGTTGCCGACCAGGTCGATGATCTGGGGGAGGTCGATGATCACCAGCCGGTCCTGCTGGGCCAGGATGTTGTAGGGCGAGAGGTCACCGTGGACCAGGCCCGCCTGCACCATCGTGGCCAGCGCGTCGACGAGCCCGTCCCACCACATCTCCAGGACGTGGTGCTCCGGCCGGGTCTGGGCGAGCCGCGGCGCCGTCTCGAGCTCCCCGTTGCCACCGTCGACGGCGATCCACTCCATCAGGATCTCGGTGCCGTCGATCTGGACGGGATAGGGGACCGGGAGGCCGAGGTTCCAGCAGCGTACGAGCGCGTTCCACTCGGCGTTGGCCCACTCGGCCTTGGCGACCTCGCGGCCGAAGGTCGAGTTCTTCTTCAGCGCGCGCTCGTCACGGGAGCGCTTGACCGAACGGCCCTCGGTGTAGCTCGCCGCCCGGTGGAAGGTGCGGTGGTCGGTGTCGCGGTAGCGCTTGGCGACCATCACCGCCTCCTGCTCCGGGTAGAGCGGGTCGGCCCGGACGATGAGGAAGGCGTCGGCCTCCTTGCCGGTCTTGAGGATGCCGAGCTCGGTGTCGATGGCGCCCTGAGAGGTCACCACCCAGTCCGGGCGTGGCTCCGGTCCACGGGAGAGCGGCTCCACGGAGAGCCAGGTGGACCAGCGTTGTCCGTCCTCGAGGTCGTCGTAGGCCTGGAAGTCGAAGACGAAATTCGGGTCGATCCTCTGGAGAGGATCAGCGGAGATGTTCTCCTGAGTCACTTCGGGTGCTCCTGATGCGAGAGGTGTGGTCTGTGGGCAGGCACAGGACAACGACAGTCATGGTCTGCTCCTCTCGCTCAGGTGCGCCTCGTGGACGAAGACGCCGGTCGCGGTCCATGGTGGAGGACCGCGACCGGCGTACGCAACAGGTTTATTCGGCCTTACCCGGCGACCAGCCAGATGTCGTCGTCCCCGAGGACCAGAACACGTCCGTCCTCCAGCCCGAGGGAGGAGACTCCGTACGGCGCCGCGAGCGCGGCCGACTCCTCACCGGAGAGGGCATCGATATAGGTGTGCGTGTATTCCGGGATGTCGCGCCCGATGGCGAGCGCGGCCAACGACTGCGGGCCGTTCCCGTAACGGTCGACGATCGGCCCAGTCACCTCGACGCCGGGGTAGATCCTCTTCACCTCGTCCAGCGCGTCATGGGAGGTTCGCGACAGCTTCTGGTTCCACAGCTCTTTCCCGGTGGTGGGGGAGTACGCCGCGATCCGGTCGGTCAGGGTGAGCACGACGGCATCCGGGGTGAGCGAGAGCTGGATCCTGTCCTTCTCCGAGATCGGCCCGGTCTCGATCCGGAAGCTCGTGGCCCGTCGGCCTTCGAGGTCCGTGGTGACCACGTCGTAGGCGTCGCCCGACGGGTTGGTGGCGTAGACCCGGTCGGCGAAGACGTCGACCTTGGGGGAGCCGAGGTCGGGGCACGGAGTGGAGGTGGTCCATGCTCGTTCGCCGGCGCGGACGGCGCCGAAGGTGCAGGTCCCGTCCGCGCGTGCCATGCCGACGAGCAGGTCGCCGACCTGGGCGGCGACGTCGTCCGTGACGTCGACAGCGGGACCGAACGGTTCGCCGTCGCGTACCTGGAAGACCGCACGCTTCTTCGGGTCGATGTCGGTCGCGATCGTCGGGACCCGCCGGACGGACGGGTGGTCCTCGAAGGTGTCGACGCCGATCACCGTCGGCGTCCAGAGGTCCGTCGATCCCCGCGAGGAACGTGATGTCACTCGACCGGAGACGTCGAACCGAGCGGTGACGCAGGCGCTCTTCTCCGAGCACGCGATCGCGTCCAGCGTGCCGTTGCCGCTGATGGCGATGGGTTGGTAGAGATCGCCCGTGGTCCGGTGCCAGGCTTCTTCGCCGTCCCGGTCGTACATCGCGATGCTGTCGATATCGACGACTGCGACGTGGCCGCCGTCGCCGACGAACGCCCACGTGCCGTCCTGGTACTCCTCCGCGACCGTCTTCCCGGACTCGAGGTCCCGGATCGTCAGCCGGTCGCTGTCGTAGGTGTAGATCCGGTCGTGTACGACGACCGCTTCATCGCCGTTGTCCTCGGCTGCCATATGCCATAAGACGTCGCCGGAGATCAGGTCATGGGCCCGCCAGTGCCCGATCCCCAGGACCAGCGCGCCGACGCAGACCAGCACGCCGACAGAGACGAGCGCCTTCTTGGCGCCGGACGAGACAGCCATGACTTCCCCCGAGATCTTCGTGCGACAGCGGCAGCGTAATGCCCGATCACGGGGGGACCGGCGAAGGCGCGGGATGTCAGTGACCGCCGACGAGCGGAGCGACCGCCCGGGCGACCAGGGAGCCCTTGCCGGTGGCGGTCTCCTCCGCGTCGGCGACGGTCATCGCGCGCAGCCCGGCGTTCACGCCGAGCCAGCGCAGCGGCTCGGGTTCCCAGCGCGGGGAGACGTGCCCGACCCAGGGGAGGGCGGTGAGGTCGGAGTCGGTGCCGAGGACCAGGTCTCGCAGCGTACGGCCGGCGAGGTTGGTGGTCGCCACACCGTCGCCGACGTAGCCGCCGGCGTGGGCGAGTCCGCTGGCGGGGTCGTAGCCGACCGAGGCGTGCCAGTCGCGTGGGATGCCGAGCACACCGCCCCACCGGTGGGTGACCTTGTGGCTGCGTACGGCCGGGAACATCTCGACCAGGGTCTCCTGCAGGCGGCGGTGGGTGCGCAGGTCGGAGGCGTCTGCGTGGGTGATCCGCGAGCCGAAGGAGTACGGCGCGCCCCGCCCGCCGAAGACGAGCCGGTCGTCTGCGGTGCGCTGCCCGTAGATCAGCAGGTGCCGGCCGTCGGAGAACGTCTCGCGCTCCTCCAGGCCGATGCTGGACCAGACCAGGTCGGAGAGCGGCTCGGTGGCGATGATCAGAGAACGCACCGGGATGACCTCGCGCTCGAGGCCGGCCAGCGTCGGGGTGTAGCCCTCGGTGGCGCGTACGACGACGTCGGCGGTGACCATGTCGCGCGCGGTCCGCACCTGGTGCGGACCGATGGCGGTGACCCTGGTCTGCTCGTAGATCGTGACCCCGCGGGCCTCGACGGCGCGTGCCAGGCCACGGACGAGCTTGGCGGGATGGAGCGCGGCGCAGTCGGGCGTGTAGGTCGCGCCCAGGGTGCCGGTCGCGGCGAGCCGCTTCTCGGCAGCGGTCTGGTCCAGCAGCGAGATCTCGGCGTCGCCGAGCCCCCAGGAGCGGGCGTGCTCGACCTCGTCGCGGGCGCGCTCGAGCTGAGCGGGCGTACGCGCCACGACGACCGTGCCGCCCTTGGCGATGTCCGCCTCGATGCCCTCCGCGCCGGCGACCCGGATCACCTCGTCGACGGTCGCCCGCATCGCCCGGTCCTGGGCGAGCGCGGCCTCCCGGCTCGAGCCCGCCGCCACCTTGTCGAGCGAGGCGGGGAAGAGGGCCGAGCACCAGCCACCGTTGCGGCCGGAGGCGCCGAACCCGGCGACCTCGGCCTCGAGGATCGCGATCTTCAGCTCGGGCCTGGCCTCGGCCAGGTAGTAGGCCGTCCACAGGCCGGTGTAGCCGGCGCCCACGATCGCGACGTCGACCTCGAGGTCACCCATCAGCGCCGGACGCGGCTCCCAGTCATCGTCCGCGGTCTCGTGCCACAGGCTGATGCCGGGGTAGCCGTTGCTCACCGGACGCCCCAGGCGTAGGTCTGCTTGTGCAGGTGGAGGTACATGAACGTCTCGGTGCTCACCACGCCCTCGATCGCGCGGATCTTGCTGGAGACGAGGTTGAGGAGCGCCTCGTCGCTCTCGGCCACGACCTCCACGAGCAGGTCGTAGGAGCCGGCGGTGATGACGATGTAGTCGACCTCGTCGAGCTTGCCGAGCTCGTCGGCGATCCCCTCGATCGGCCCGGTGGTGCGTACGCCGATCATGGCCTGCCGCGCGAAGCCGAGCTCGAGCGGGTCGGTGACGGCGACGACCTGCATGACGCCGCTGTCGACGAGGCGCTGCACGCGCTGCCGCACCGCGGCCTCGCTCAGGCCGACCTCCTTGCCGATCGCGGCATAGCTGCGCCGACCGTCCTGCTGGAGCTGTTCGATGATCAGCTTGTTGACCTCGTCGAGGTGAGCGCCCCCGTTGCGCTTGCGAGTGGTCATGGCGCCCAGTCAACCTTTTCGCTGTCACCGGATGCAACGAAATCCGTCGTGTGTAACGAACAATTTCCATGATTCCGTACATTCTGTGTGGCTGACAGCCTCTGAAGTTGTCATAGTGGCGTCGTGAACCACGTCTCGCTGACCGATGCGAAGCCCGCCGTCTACTGGCTCGACGACCCGGCGAAGCCCGCGCCGCTGCCGCCCCTGCTCGGGGTGGCGTCCGCGGATCTGGTGGTCGTCGGGGGCGGCTACTCGGGGCTGTGGACGGCACTGCTGGCCCGCATGCGGTTTCCGTCGTGGTCGGTGGTCCTGCTGGAGGCGGGGCAGTGCGGCGACCAGGCCTCGGGTCGCAACGGCGGCTTCGCCGAGGCGTCGCTGACCCATGGCTTCTGGAACGGCCTGGAGCGCTGGCCCGAGGAGCTTGCGACGCTGGACCGGCTCGGCCAGGACAACCTCACCGAGATGGCCGCGACCATCGAGGAGCACGGCATCGACTGCGACTGGCAGCTCACCGGGGCGTTGAACGTCGCGACCCGGCCGCACGAGGTCGAGGACCTGGCCGAGTGGTCGGCGGCACTGAGCGAGCACGGCATCAAGCACCGGCTGCTGGATGAGACCGGGGTGCGGGACGAGCTCCGCTCGCCGACCTATCTCGGTGGCCTGGAGGTCGTTGGCGACACGGCCATCGTCGAGCCGGCACGGCTGGCCTGGGGTCTTCGGCAGGCCTGTCTGGACGCGGGCGTGGTGATCCACGAGGGATCCGCGGTCACCGGGCTCGCTCGTGAGGGGGCAGGGATGCGGGTCTCGACTCTCGCCGGCTCGGTGCGGGCCGGACGGGTGGCTCTGGCCACCAACGCCTTCCCGCCGCTGCTGCGGCGGCTGAAGATGATGACCGTGCCGGTCTACGACTACGTACTCATGACCGAGCCGCTCTCCGCCGCGCAGATGAACGCCATCGGCTGGGCGAACCGGCAGGGCGTCAGCGACTCCGCCAACCACTTCCACTACTACCGCCTGACCAGGGACAACCGGATCCTGTGGGGCGGCTACGACGCGATCTACCACTTCGGTTCGAAGATCTCCCCGGCGCTCGAGACCGGCGCCACCCACGACAAGCTCGCCAGCCACTTCTTCGAGACCTTCCCGCAGCTCGAGGGCCTGCGCTTCACCCACCGCTGGGCCGGCGTCATCGACACCTGCACCCGTTTCTCGGCATTCTTCGGCAAGGCCTACGCCGGCCGCGTCGCCTACGCCCTCGGCTACACCGGTCTCGGCGTCGGCGCCACCCGCTTCGGCGCCCAGGTGATGCTCGACCTCCTCAGCGGTGAGCAGACCGAGCGTACGTCGCTGGAGATGGTGCGCTCCAAGCCCTTGCCGTTCCCGCCCGAACCGGCGCGCTACGCGGGCATCTCGATGATGGTCCGCTCGCTCGGCAAGGCCGACGCCAACGGCGGCCGCCGCGACCTCTTCCTGCGGACGATGGACCGGCTGGGGCTGGGGTTCGACTCTTAGACGGGCTTGGCCCTTAGGCCGGCTTGGCGGGGGCGCTGGGGCCGGTGGTCTTCTCGTGGGTTGGTGGGTCGCTGGGTTGCCGAGAAGCGAGTTCCGCGGGGTTGGAATATCTCGTTGGGCTGGTGGCCGCCGACCCGTTGTGGAGGGTGTTCTCGACGGTTCCCGGAGTCAAGGACGGCCTGCGGCCGCCGGCTTCGCCGGTCGCCTTCGGCGATCCTGGACACCGGGCTCCGCCGAGAATTTTGGCTGGTTATCGGGTCGGCGGCGGGGTTTGGTGCGGAGTTCCTTGGGTTGGGCACGGGCTTGGGATCCCGGGTCGAGGTTGCCTGTCCGCGGTGCTTTTACAAGACGATGACACCTTGTGAACGGTTCACAAGCACGGCGGTCAGCCCGGGCACCGATGACGACCTCGGCAGGCTGGAAGGTGCTGCCTCAACCGGCTGCGGACCGTGCTGGTCAGGCGTCCACCCGGGCGGACGGGCCGGGCGGACGGGCCGAGCGGACAGGCCGAGCGGACAGGCCGAGCGGACAGGCCGAGCAGACGAGCCAGGTGGGTGGGCCGGGCAGGCGGTTGGTGCGATGCGCCGTGCCCCAGTGGCACCGCCAGATCCAGCGCTAGCTCGATCAGCTCTGTCCACCGGATGACGACTAGGCCGCGTCGGCTGCTGGGCGGGAGTGGGCGCAAGCACGGCGGGGTGCGAGGACACCGATCAGCCAGCAGCCCGGCGGGACTCGCAGGGTTATCGACACGGCGACCCGAACTGGCCGCGGACCAGTGGGTCCGAGCGTGCCGTGTCAGCCCGGTCAGCCGGTTCAGCCGGGTCAGCCGTGTCAGCCGGTCCGGGCGCCCCGAGTGAACCGGATCTGCCCATCCGGGAGCCGCTCATGCGTGTAGTTGGGGTCGTGGATGCGGCGATGGTCGCTGGGACACAGCAACACCATGTTCGCGAGGTTGGTGCGGCCGCCTTCGGACCACGGTTTGAGGTGGTGGGCCTCGGTCCAGGCAGCCGGGGCATCGCAGTCCTCGGCTTGGCAGCACTTGTCGCGGAGCCGCAGGGCGCGGTGTTGGACCGGGTAGGCCAACCGGGCGGTGCGGCCGAGGTCGAGGATCTCAGAGTCGGTGCCGAGGACGACGGGGATGAGGTCGGCGTTGCAGGCCATCTTGCGGGCTTCGGCGGCGGTGATCTGGTCCCCGTCGAACCCCAATGCGGCGGTGCCGAGGTCGGCACGGAGCTGGTCGATGCTCATCGTGATGAACACCGTGGTCGCATGCCCGCCATGCCTGGGGAGCGGGTCCACGTCGTAGGTCTCGACGACCCGCGCGAACGCCTGGCCCAGGAGCCGGTCGTAGGGTGCTTTGCGGCCCCGGTTCTCCACGGTCAACTTCCGCGGCTGGGCCAGGGAATCCAAGATCGTGCGCAGCCGCATCCCGACCGCGCGGGAGACCCTTGCGTGAACGTCGATGGTGCCGTCGCCGTTGTCGCGGGTGGAGAAGAAGGTGCGCCGTTGGGCGTGTTCTTCCTCGCGCTGCAGGGCTTTGGCTTCGGCGGCGT
>NZ_JBEYUV010000043.1:0-43356 GCF_040643685.1 Nocardioides sp. NPDC047086 | reverse complement strand
GTCGCTGAGCAGGAGCGGGCCTCGCACCCACAGGCCGAGCGGCGTGCCGGTGCGGTATTGAAGTGGTTCCTGTCCGGCGAGCCGCTCGACCTGGGCGGGGGTCTTGGTCAAGATGAGCCGACTCGACGCCATTCTTGGTCAAGATGAGCCGACTCGGCGTCTTCAGTCGACGGTGAAGCGGCGGCCGAGGTAGTGGTCGACGGCGGGCCAGATCTGGCCTTCCGACTCGGCGGCGTTGGTCCAGTGCAGGGACCAGCCACTGCCGGTGGCGGTGGTGATGTCGGCGGAGCGGCGGCCGTTGCTGCTCTGCTTGAGGTGGAGGGCGCGGATCTGGTCCCAGGGGATGTAGGCGGCGTTGGGCGCGGTGGCCAGCTCGGCGGGTGGCCGGTCCAGGGCGCGCTGGATCAGCTTCCTGCCGGGCGAGCCGGAGGTGACCGAGGCCAGGCCGGTGGCGAGGCGGTCGGTGCCGGAGGGCTTGAGCAGCATCAGGCCGGTGCCGGTCACCAGGAGCGTACGGAAGCCGTCGCCGGAGATCGGGGCCAAGGCGCCGATGTAGCCGTCGGGCGGCGCCGACGTCTCGTCGGTCTGGGCCTGCGTCTCGGTGCCGGCCTGCGCGTCGAGCTGGTGCACCCAGGCGCGCAGCGCGGCGGCGTAGCCGGGGGAGCCGAGGGCCTCGTAGGCGAGCTCCTCGGGGTCGACCTCCTGGCCGGCGATGTCGACCAGCCGCCACGGGCCGGCCCAGCTGAGCTCGTAGCGTGCCTTGTCCTCGCCGACCAGCTCGTGGGCGATCGCCGCGCCGAGGAGCCGGGCGATGACCTTCCGCCTCGCCTCGGTGTGTTCCGCGGCGTCCTCCTCGGCGGTCGTGGGATCGACCTCGACCAGGTCCAGGAGTCTGTCGAGGCTGCCGGAGGCGATCAGGTCGAGGGCGCCGCGGACGGTGGCCGGCACGATCTGGTTCTCCTGCATCGCGTTCAGGAGCGTCTCGGCGTTGATCGCCGCGGCACGGGCGCCGGCGACGCTCACGATCTTGGCCATCGGCGCCGGGGTCAGGCCCGAGCCCGCGAATGTCTTGTCCTCGAGGGCGAGGAAGTTCTGTGACGGGTAGCGCAGGATGCTGGCGGCGTTGCCGGACTTGTCGGTCCGGTCCGCCTGGGTCGCCTGGGTCGCCCGGTCGGTCTCGTCCGCGGAGGCCATCGCCTCCAGCCGCTCGATCCGCTCGGACAGCGGCGGGTGCGAGTCGTAGGCCGACGCCTTCACCTCGGGTGGTGCCGCGCTGATCCGGGCGAGCTCCTCGAGCCGCCCGGGGTCGCTCATCAGGTTGGTGAAGTTGTCGAAGAAGCGCGTGGGCCGCAGCCCGTAGTGGGTGCCGGCCTCGACGTACTGCTCCAGGTAGATGTGCCAGGCGGCATCGAGCGCGGGGAGGGTGCGCAGCGTGATGGCCGCGGTGCGCGGCCCGGCGACCGTCGCGCTGAGCCGGTCGGCCTCGATCTCATGGGCGTGCGCGAGCGGGCGGGTGAGCGAGAAGAATAGCCAGGCGTACGTCCGGAACGGCCGCTTCACCAGCGGGTTGGAGAGGCCGGCGGCCACCTCGGCGATCGCCAGCCGGCTCCGGTGGACGAGGGCGCCGAGCCGGTTGCGGGTGGTGCTGTGGTGGCCGAGCTCATGGGCGAGCACCGCATGGAGCTGGTTGCGGGAGAGGCCCTGGAGGAGAGGTACGCCGAGGAACATGCGCCGGGTCCCGGTCCGCAGCCCGAGCAGGCTGGTCTCCTCGCTGACCGCCGCGTTGACCTCGGGCACCAGGCGGATCTCGTCGGGAGCGCGCGTCCCGGTGGTCGCGGCCAGCGCGCGGACCTCCGCCCACAGCCCGGGTTGGTCGTGCTCGGTGAGGACGAGTCCGCCGGGGTCGCTCGAGGTCCGGGGGCGCTGCCGCGGGGCCATCTGCCGACCGACCAGCACGACGGCGGCCAGGAGGTAGGCAACGGCCAGGAACGCGACCGCGAGAGCGGCCCGGAGCGTACGCATGAATGGTGGACCTTGTGGGGGGATGGGTTCAGTCCGAGATCAGTGGGAGGGTAGCCGGTCCGGCGATTCGCTGGGAAGCGACCACACCTTAGACTCGACCCCGATGAGTGAGACTCCCGCGCCGCGTCTGGCGGCCACGATCGAGGAGGTCTGGGAAGCGCTGCAGTCGCGCTGGCCCGAGACCCGGCTCGAGCCGTCCCTGGACCGGATCCGTGCCCTGCTCGAGATCCTCGGTGATCCGCAGAACGCGTTCCGGATCATCCAGCTGACCGGCACCAACGGCAAGACCTCCACCTCCCGGATGATCGACACGCTGCTGCGGTCCCTCGACCTGCGCGTGGGGCGGTTCACCTCGCCGCACGTGGAGCGGATCAACGAGCGGATCTCGATCGACGGCGAGCCCCTGACCGACGACGAGTTCGTGGCCGCGTTCAACGACGTCGCCCACTACCTCGGCATGGTCGACGACGACCAGCCGCACCCGCTGTCGTTCTTCGAGTCCATGGTCGCGATGGCCTACGCCAAGTTCGCCGAGGCTCCGGTCGACGTGGCCGTGGTCGAGGTCGGGCTGGGCGGTGGCTGGGACGCGACCAACGTCGCGGACGCCGACGTCGCCGTGGTGACCCCGATCGCGGTCGACCACGCGAAGTACCTCGGTGACACGCCGGTCGCGATCGCCCGCGAGAAGGCCGGGATCATCAAGCCCGGTGCGGTCGCCGTGATCGCCGAGCAGTCCGTCGAGGTCGCCGCCGTGCTCGACGAGCGTGCCGCCGAGGTCGGCGCGCGGCTGCTGTGGGAGGGCACCGACTTCGCGGTGGTGTCCCGCACCCCGGCCGTGGGCGGACAGATCCTCACGCTGCGCGGGTTGCGGGGGACGTACGAGGATCTCTTCCTGCCTCTCTACGGCGCCCACCAGGCGCAGAACGCGGCGGCAGCCCTGGCCGCGGTCGAGGCGTTCCTCGGTGACACCGTGCTGGCCGACGAGCTCGTGCGTGACGCGTTCGCCAAGGTCGACTCGCCGGCACGGCTGGAGATCGTGCGGTCCTCGCCGACGGTCCTCATCGACGCCGCCCACAACCCGGCCGGTGCCGAGGCGACGGTCGTCGCCCTCGAGGACTCCTTCTCGTTCTCCGGTGTCGTCGGTGTCATCGGGGTGATGGGCGACAAGGACGTCGAGGGTCTGCTCGCCGCCTTCGAGCCCCACCTCGAGCATCTCGTGGTCACCCAGAACTCCACCGAGCGCGCCCTTCCGGCCATCGAGCTCGCGAAGATCGCCGTCGACCTCTACGGCGAGGACCGGGTCTCGGTGGTCCCGCGTCTCGCCGACGCCATCGACGCCGCGATCGGTCTCTCGGAGTCCTCCGGCGGCGGTTCGATCTCCGAGGGTGCGGTCCTGGTGAGCGGCTCGGTGGTGACCGCCGGGGAGGCGCGTACGCTGCTGGGCTCCCGTGGCCCGGCCGCCGGGTCGGCCGCGACCGCGCGGGTCGTGCCGACCTCCGACCCCGAGCTGGAGGCCTATCTGGAGGCGGACGCAGATGGCGAGTGAGCGGGAGAAGTCGCCGCGGCGCGGGATGTGCGCCGCGATCGTGTCGATGGAAGGGCTCGCGGTCGCGCTGGCCGCGCCGGTGATGATCTCGATCGGCGGGGTCTCCGCCGGGCTGGCGCTGCCGCTGGGCCTCGGGTTCTTCGTGGCCTGCATCGTGGTCGCCGGCATGCTGCGCCGCCCGTGGGCCTACTGGGTCGGCTGGGCGCTGCAGGTCGTCGCGATCGCGATGGGCTTCCTGATCTCGATCATGTTCGTGGTCGGCGTGATCTTCGCGGTCCTGTGGGGGATGGCAGACATCCTCGGTCGCAAGATCGAGAGCGAGCGTGCCGCGGCCTTCGAGGCGTTCGACCGGATCGCCGCCGAGGAAGTGACCGGGGAAGAGGCCGAGCCCAGGTAGGTTGGCTGCCGTGGAGGAGCGCGACGAGCTGCAGATGGCGACGGACGAGACGGCGACCGACTGGGCACTGTGCCCGGCGTGCGGGAACGCGCTGGTCCTGCGGCGGCCGCGGACGCGTACGGCTCACTACGCGCACAAGGCCGGGGAGTCGTGCCGGCTCGTGGGCGCGCAGCTGCGGCGTACCAGCTCCGGGTGGGCCGTCGGCGGCGGTGAGGACGACCCGGACAGCCTGGAAAACCTCTTCGACCTGATCGAGGACGACGCACCGGGTCGCTAGGCTCCGAGCGCGCCGGTGATCGCGGCGAGCGCCTGCTCGAGCTCCGCGTCGCTCACTCCGCCGAAACCGATCACCAGGCCGGTCAGTCCGCTGGTTCGGGCGTAGGTGGAGAGCAGGTTGATCTCGAAGCCGGCGGCCCTGGCGGCGTCGCGGGCTCTACGTGCGTCCGGCTCGGGCAGCAGCCAGGTCGAGTACATGCCGGCCAGCGGGCCGGCCAGCTCTGCGTGGGGAGTCATCGCCTCGGCCACCCTCGGGGCGCGCTCGGCATAGACCCGGCGCGCTGATCGCACCGCCCTGTCCAGCCAGCCGTCGCGGAGCAGCGTGAGGAGCGCGCGCTGCGAGGGCCACGCGGCTCCGGAGTGGGTGATCGTGCGGCGGTGCAGGATGTGTTCGTGCAGGTCGGGCGGCGCGACCAGCCAGCCCAGGCGCAGCGTCGGGACCACCGACTTCGCCGCGGTGCCGAGATAGACCACCCGGCCGCGGTCCAGCGTCGCCATCGCGGGCACCGGCGCGACGTCGTACCGGAACTCGGAGTCGTAGTCGTCCTCGATCACCACCGCGTCGGCCCTCCGGGCCGCCTCGAGGAGGCTCAGCCGGTCGGCGGCCGGCATGACCCTGCCCAGGGGGTGCTGGTGGGCCGGAGTGACGTACGCCGCGACCGCCGGCCCCAGGCCGGCGATCTGCTCCACGGCAGGTAGGTCGATGACCTCGCGTCCGTAGCTGAGCACAGTCTCGGCCGCGGCCCGATATCCCGGATCCTCCACGGCGACCGGCCCGGGGCGCAGCTCGGGAAGGACCGCGCGGAGCCCGTCGGTGGTGCCCGCGGTCACGATGATCTCGTCCGGGTGGAGGTCCAGGCCGCGCGTACGTCCGAGCCGCGCCGCCAGTGCCTCGCGCAGCTCCGCCAGGCCCCGCGGGTCGTCGTAGCCGCGTGGGGGAGCGGCCACCGATACTTCCCGCCACGCCCGCCGCCACCCAGGCTCCAGCCGCGGATCGAAGAACGGCGTGCCCGTGTCCAGCCGAGACGTCGGCCCCGTCGGTCGAGACGTCGGCCCCGTCGGTCGAGACGTCGGCCCCGTCGGTCGAGACGTCGGCCCCGTCGGTCGAGACGTCGCTCCCGTCGGGTGAGTCGCCGTGACGTACGTCCCGGACCCACGGCGCGCCTCGAGCCAGCCCTCGGCGGTGAGCTGGTCGTAGGCCTGCTCGGTCACAGCGCGCGAGACGCCCAGATCTGCCGCGAGCGCGCGGCTCGAGGGCAGCCGGTCACCGGTCCCGAGGGTGCCGGAGAGGACCAGGGCGCGGATCTGGCCGGCGAGCTGAGCGGGGAGAGGTTCGCCGGAGGAGCGGTCGAGAATCACGGGGAGCATCGTTCGAATGGCCTGTCAGAGTGGGTCAGAATTGGCCCGTGTGTGCAGGCCACTTCGCTACCAGGATGGTGCCATGAGCACGACGTTGTCACCCACCCCACGCACCCGGGTCAGCCGCGGGAAGAACCGCGCCGTCCCCGACCGCGAACGCCTGCACACCTTCCTCGGTGAGGCGCTCATCGCCCACCTGGGCGTCACCGTCGGGTCGGGCGAGGACGCCCACCCGGTCGTGCTGCCCACGGCGTACGGCTTCGATCTCGACGGCCCGGACGCCGGCGGGTCCCTCTACCTGCACGGCTCGGTCGCCGCGGGCTGGCTCGCGCGAGCGCTGGAGCGCGACGTGTGCGTCACGATCACCGAGCTCGACGGCCTGGTCGCGGCGCGCAGCGGGTTCCACCACTCGATGAACTACCGCTCGGCCGTAGTCATCGGCCGCGCCCGCCTCGTGGCGGATCCCGACGAGCGCGAACGTGCGCTCGCGCTGGTCGTCGACCAGATGATCCCCGGCCGCTGGGAGACCCTGCGCCCGGCGACCCGCAAGGAGCTCGCCGCGACCGCCGTCCTCGCCCTACCGCTCGTCGAGGCGTCGATGAAGGCGCGCGCCGAGGGTCCGGTCGACGACCCCGGCGACATCGAGTCCGGCACCTGGGCCGGGGTGATCCCGATCCACCGTGTCGCCGGTGCCCCGGTCACCGCCGAGGACGCGACCGGTCCGGCACCCGAGGATGTCGTACGCCGCGCCGCAGCGCTCGGGGCCGCGGGATGCTCACCGAGCTAACTCGGTCGGCGCACGCCTCCTTCGTGGAGTTCCACGAAGGAGGCGTCATTTGACCGAGGTAACTCGGTGAACGAACGGGCTCAGCGGACCTCGGCGCGCCGGTGAACCTCCATCAAGGCGCTGTCCTGAGCCTGTCGAAGGGTATGTAGCCGAAGGCTCACATCCCCCGCGGAGCTCCGCTGGGGATGTGAGCCTTGACCTGCATACCTTGACGAAGGAACCGAGGGCTCAGCTGAGCCCGGCACGCCGCAGCGCGTCGGCCATGGCGCTGTTGGCCGGAGCGGACGAGCCGCGGCCGCCGCCCTGGCCGCCACGGTTGCCACCCGGACGCCCGCCGCCCTTGCCGCCGCCCTTGCCGTCGCCCTTGGGTCCGCCCTTGCCCTGGCCACGCTGGCCACCGCCGGGGCGACCCGAGCGGTCGCCGGACTCGCCCTTGGCGGGAGCGCCCGCGGGCGCGTCGTCGTTGAGCCGGAGGGTGAGCGAGATCCGCTTGCGGGCCTCGTCGACCTCCAGGACCTTGACGCGCACCACGTCACCGGAGCGGACCACGTCGCGCGGGTCCTCGACGAACTTGTCCGACATCGCGGAGATGTGGACCAGGCCGTCCTGGTGGACGCCGATGTCGACGAACGCCCCGAAGGCGGCCACGTTGGTGACGGTGCCCTCCAGGACCATGCCGGGACGCAGGTCGGCGATCACGTGCACCGACTCGGAGAAGGTCGCCGTGCGGAACTCCGGCCGCGGGTCGCGGCCAGGCTTCTCGAGCTCGGCGAGGATGTCGGTGACCGTCGGCAGACCGAACGTCTCGTCGACGAAGGCGGAGGCCTTGAGGGACTTGAGCACACCGGAGTTGCCGATCAGCGACCCGATGTCGGTCGAGGTGGAGGCGAGGATCCGGTTGACCACCGGGTAGGACTCCGGGTGCACACCGGAGAGGTCGAGCGGGTCGTCGCCGCCGCGGATCCGGAGGAACCCGGCAGCCTGCTCGAACGCCTTCGGGCCGAGGCGCGCCACCTTGGTGAGCTCGCGACGGGTCCGGAAGGGGCCGTTGGCGTCGCGGTGCGCGACGATCGCCGAGGCGAGCGACTCGGTGATTCCCGAGACCCGGCGCAGCAGCGGAGCCGAGGCGGTGTTGAGGTCGACGCCGACGCCGTTCACGCAGTCCTCGACGACCGCGTCCAAGGACTTGGAGAGCCCGTACTCGGGCAGGTCGTGCTGGTACTGCCCGACGCCGATCGACTTCGGCTCGATCTTGACCAGCTCGGCCAGCGGGTCCTGCAGACGGCGCGCGATCGACACCGCGCCACGCAGCGACACGTCGAGCTCCGGAAGCTCGGCGGAGGCATAGGCCGAGGCGGAGTAGACCGAGGCACCCGCCTCGGAGACCATCACCTTGGTCATCTTCAGGTCGGGCAGCAGCTTGAGCAGGTCGGCGGCGAGCTTGTCGGTCTCGCGCGAGGCGGTGCCGTTGCCGATCGCGATCAGGTCGACCGAGTGCTTCTTCGCCAGCTTCGCCAGCGTCGCCAGCGATCCGTCCCAGTCGCGCCGCGGCTCGTGCGGGTAGACCGTCGAGGTGTCGACGACCTTCCCGGTCGCGTCCACGACGGCCACCTTCACGCCCGTCCGGATGCCCGGGTCGAGGCCCATCGTCGCCCGGGTGCCGGCCGGCGCGGCCAGCAGCAGGTCGCGCAGGTTGTCGGCGAAGACCGCGATCGCGGCCTCCTCGGCAGCGGTGCGGATCCGGGTGCGCATGTCGAGCTCGAGGCGGAAGAGGATCCGCGTACGCCACGCCCACCGCACCGTCTCGGCGAGCCACTTGTCGGCGGGACGGCCGGAGTCGACGATCCCGAAACGCGCCGCGATCGAGCGCTCGTAGTCGGTGACGACCCCGGGCTCCGGCTCCTCGGCGTAGGGGGAGAGGGTGACGTCGAGCACCTCCTCCTTCTCCGCGCGGAGAACGGCCAGGGTGCGGTGCGACGGCAGCGACGCGTACGCCTCCGAGAACTCGAAGTAGTCGGAGAACTTCGCCGCGGCCGGGTCGTTCTCGCGACCCTCGCGGACCCGGGTTACCAGGCGGCCCTGCTTCCACATCCGCTCGCGCAGCGTGCCGATCAGGTCGGCGTCCTCGCCGAACCGCTCGACCAGGATCGCGCGGGCGCCGTCCAGCGCGGCCTTGGCGTCGGGAACCTGCTCCCCGAGGTAGGTCGAAGCCTCCGCGACCGGGTCCAGCGACGGGTCGGCCAGCAGCCCGTCGGCCAGCGGCTCCAGACCGTTCTCGCGGGCGATCATCGCCTTGGTGCGCCGCTTCGGCTTGAACGGCAGGTAGATGTCCTCCAGCCGCGCCTTGGTGTCGGCGGCGAGGATCGAGGCCTGCAGTTCGGGGGTGAGCTTGTCCTGCTTCGCGATCTCGGCGAGCACGGCGGCACGCCGCTCCTCCAGGTCGCGCAGGTAGCCGAGGCGCTCCTCCAACGTACGCAGCTGGGCGTCGTCGAGGCCGCCGGTCACCTCCTTGCGGTAGCGCGCGATGAACGGCACCGTCGAGCCCTCGTCGAGCAGGGCGACCGCGGCGGTCACCTGCGCGGGGCGCACCCCGAGATCTTCGGCGATGCGGGCCGGGATGGCGGCCATCGAGTCTGCGAGCGTCGGAGCTGAAGGGGTTGTCGTCACGGAGCGCCATCCTGCCGCATCCCACCGACATGGTTTCAACAAGGCCGACGAGGCACAGCCGTGACCGGCCCGAACGTGCCGGGACCGGCCCGCCCCGATACGCTCGGCCCCATGACGCAGCGCACGTTCGTGATCCTGAAGCCCGACGCCGTCCGCCGGGGCCTGGTGGGAGAGATCCTGTCCCGCTACGAGGCCAAGGGCCTCTCGATCGTGAAACTGGAGCACCGCACCATCGACGCGGGCATGGCCGACGAGCACTACGCCGAGCACGTCGAGCAGCCGTGGTACCCGCCGCTGCGTGACTTCGTCACCTCCGGGCCGCTCGTCGCCGCCGTCCTCGAGGGCGACGAGGCGATCGAGGTCGTCCGCGCGCTCAACGGTGCCACCGACGGCCGCAAGGCCGCCCCGGGCACCATCCGCGGCGACTTCTCCCTCTCCAACCGAGAGAACCTCGTCCACGGCTCCGACTCGCCCGAGTCGGCCGATCGCGAGATCAAGCTCTGGTTCGGAGCCTGACCGACCGGAGCCTCTGAGACTCCGAGATCGCGCCGGTGGACCCACCGGCGCGATCCTTCATTTCGCCGTGGAGAAGGCGACCGCGCGGCGGTGCGCACGTGCCCGCCGAGACCGCCTTCCGCGGTCGTCGTGAGCCGTCCGGCAACACCCGGCCAAGAGTGGCATCCCCTGCTTCGAGACCACGGACGTACCCCGTATCGTTGCGGTTTCGGCGAGCCTCTTGGGAATGAGGCTCGTACCTTCGTAGCCTCGTCGGCAGGGCCCGCATCCTGCATCACGGATCCCCGACGCGGCGCCCCGGGAACGCGAGGACGTATGGCGAGCATCATTGGACGTGACATGGCGGTGGACCTCGGCACCGCAAACACCCTCGTCTACGTCCGCGGCAAGGGTGTCCTTGTCGATGAGCCGAGCGTGGTCGCGCTCAACAAGAACACCGGCGAGATGGTCGCCGTCGGCCATGAGGCCAAGAAGATGCTGGGACGTACGCCCGACGACATCGTCGCGCTGCGGCCGCTGAAGGACGGCGTGATCGCCGACTTCGAGGCGACCGAGCAGATGCTCCGCTACTTCATCCAGCAGGTCCACCGCCGCCGCTACTTCGCCAAGCCGCGGATGGTCATCTGCGTCCCGTCCGGGATCACCGCGGTCGAGATCCGCGCGGTGAAGGAGGCCGGCTACCAGTCCGGCGCCCGGATGGTGAACATCATCGAGGAGCCGATGGCGGCCGCGATCGGCGCCGGGCTCCCGGTGCACCTGCCGACCGGCAACATGGTCGTCGACATCGGCGGCGGCACCACCGAGGTCGCGGTGATCAGCCTCGGCGGGATCGTGACGAGCCAGTCGATCCGGACCGCCGGCCATCAGCTCGACAACGCGATCATGACCTGGCTGAAGAAGGAGCACGCCCTGCTGCTGGGCGAGCGCACCGCCGAGGAGGTCAAGATGACCCTCGGGTCGGTGTGGCCGCTGCCCAACGAGCCCGAGGCCGAGATCCGTGGACGAGACCTGGTCAGCGGCCTGCCGCGCACCGTCAGCGTCTCCAGCGCCGAGGTGCGCAAGGCGATCGAGGAGCCGCTGCACGACATCTTCGACGCGGTCCGCTCCACGCTCGACCAGACGCCGCCCGAGCTGGCCGGAGACATCATGGACCGCGGCATCGTGCTCACCGGCGGCGGTGCCCTCCTCCGCGGGCTCGACGAGCGCCTGCGCCACGAGACCGGCATGCCCGTCCACATCGCCGAGTCCCCGCTGACCTCGGTCGCGATGGGCGCCGGCCGCTGCGTCGAGGACTACGACGTGCTCCGCCCGGTCCTGGTGAACGAGAACAGGAGATGGTGACGTGTCGTTGCTGAGCCCCCGCCCCAGCGAACGTCTGCGCAAAGGGCTGGAACAGCGCAAAGGCTCCAAACCCATGGTCCGTACGCCGCGGGAGAGGCTCAACCGCCGCGGCAGCCTCGAGACGAAGGCCGGCGGCGGTGGTCCGAAGCGCTCCTGGCTGGTCGCGCTGATCCTGTGCTGCGCGACGCTGGCCACGCTCGACCAGACGCCCGTCCTGGAGCCGGCGCGCGCTGCGGTGGGCGAGGTGATCTCGCCGCTCGAGACCGGCGCGGCCCTGGTGGGCCGTCCGTTCACCGGCATCCCGGAGTGGTTCGACACCCGTGACGACCTGCGCGACCGGGTCGCGAAGCTCGAGGCCGAGAACTCCACGCTGCGCCGCCAGGTCGAGGTCACCGACTACGGCCGCGCCAAGCTGGCCGAGTACGAGTCGATCACCCGCGCCGCCGAGGACCTCGGCTACGCCCTGGTGCCCGCGCGGGTCACCGCCTACGGCCCCGCGCAGACCTTCAACCGCACCGTCACCATCGACGCCGGCAGCGCCGCCGGGATCAGGTCCGACATGTCGGTCGTGACCGGCGACGGCCTGGTCGGCCGGGTGCTGCGGGTGACCAAGACCAGCGCCACCGTCCTGCTGATCGTCGACGCCGCCTCGGTCGTCGGCGGCCGCGTCGGCGGCGCCGACCGCAGCGGCAAGAGGTCGGGCCAGGTCGGCATGGTCCGCGGCTCCGGCGTGGTCGCCGGAGGCGCCGACTCGGGTCTGCTGACCCTCGACCTCGTCGACCAGACCGCAGCCCCGCTCAAGGGCGACACGGTCATCACCTGGGGTGACGGCCGGGCCGCCCCCTACGTCTCCGGGCTGCCGATCGGCGAGGTGACCGACACCTTCGCCAGCGTGCGTGACTCCTCGCGGACGGTGCGGATCAAGCCGTACGTCGATTTCGGCTCGCTCGACGTCGTCGGTGTGGTGGTGCCGGGCGACACGATGAGCGACCGTGCCGTCGTCACGCCGGAAGGAGACTTGCGATGAGCGAGATGGAAGGCTGTGCCTCGAGCGCCGCTCCGGTGCTGCGCAACGTCCTGGTCGGCATGCTGGTCGTCATCGCCGTCGTCCTCCAGCTGAGCGTGGCGCCTGCGTTCGCCATCCGCGGGATCACGCCCGACCTGGCGCTCCTGGTCGTGCTGGCGGTCGCGCTCACCCGCGGTGGGCAGGCCGGTCTGGTGACCGGGTTCGCCGCCGGCGTACTCCTCGACCTGGCGCCTCCCGCCGATCACACCGCGGGCCGGTGGGCGCTCGCGCTGCTGATCGTGGGTTACGTCGCCGGCCGCGTACGCGAGGGCAGCGTCGACGAGGGCCGCAGCCTCGGTGGCCAGGGTCGCCCCAACGCGCTGACCGTGATGGCCACGGTGGCCACCTGCGCGTTCATCGGGGTCAGCATCTTCGCGGTCAGCGGCCTGATCCTCGGTGAGGCGCCGTTGACGCTGCTGCCGACCGTGGCGATCAGCGTGGGCTACGACCTGCTGCTGGCGCCGTTGCTGATCCCGGCGCTGCTGTGGCTGATCGGCAAGGGAGATCTCTAGTGCCGAGCAGGCTCTCCACCGCCCAGGTCAGCCGGCTGCGGCTGATCGTGATCCAGGCGCTCGTCTTCTCGCTGCTGGCCACGCTCGGGGTCCGGCTCTTCTACCTGCAGGTACGCCACGGCGACGCCTATCAGGCTGCCGCCGCCTCCCAGTCCAAGCGCGAGATCGTGCGCCAGCCGGTGCGCGGCATCATCGTAGACGCCCAGGGCCGGCCGCTGGTGACCAACCGCTCCGCCTGGGTGGTCAGCCTCGACCAGGGCGTGCTCGACGGGCTGGACGACGAGGACAAGGTGACGCTGATGAAGCGCGTCGCCAAGGCCGTCGACGTGTCCCCGAAGAAGCAGAACGAGGCGATGGCCAACTGGTCCGGCACCCGCTACCAGCCGGTCCCGATCGCCACCGACGTCTCCGAGTCGACCGCGTTGCGCATCCTCGAGCAGCCGGAGGACTTCCCCGGGGTGGTCGCGGAGAAGCAGACGCTGCGCTCCTACCCGAGCCCCTTCGGCATCAACGCCGCCGGCGTGCTCGGCTATCTCTCCCCGATCACCGAGGACGAGAACGACAACGCGAAGGAGCGCGGCGACGAGTCGCTCAACATCACCTCGATGGTGGGTCGCTCCGGCGTCGAGAAGGAGTACGACCAGTGGCTGCGCGGGATGCCCGGCTACGACACCGTCACCGTCGACTCGCTCGGCCGTGAGATCGGGCGCGGCGACTCGGTGGCGTCCCAGCCCGGCGACACGCTGGTGACCACCATCGACGCCAAGGTGCAGGGCCGCGCGGAGAAGCTGCTCGCCGAGTCGATCGAGACCGCCCGCAACACCTTCGACAAGATCTCCGGTCGCAACTTCGAGGCCGACTCCGGCTCGGTCGTGGTCATGGAGGCCCAGACGGGCCGGCTGGTCGCGATGGCGAACCAGCCGACGTACGACCCCGAGGAGTGGGTCGGCGGGATCACCCAGAAGCAGCTCGACCGGCTCTACTCCGAGAAGGCCGGCTATCCGCTGCTTCCGCGGGCGACGCAGGGTCAGTTCGCGCCCGGCTCGACGTGGAAGCCGTTCATGACGGTCGGCGCGCTCAACAACGGCTACAACCGCGACAGCCACCTCGACTGCTCCAGCGGGCTCCAGGTCGGCAACCGCTGGTTCAAGAACTACGAGTCGGCCCCCTACGGCTCCATCGACTTCGCCAAGGCGCTCCAGGTCTCCTGCAACACGTTCTTCTACCGGGTCGCGGTTGACTACTGGAGGAAGTACGGCTCGAACCCGGCCGACGTCAACGCCAAGGACCCGCTGGTCGAGACCGCCAAGGCGTTCGGCTTCGGCAAGCGCACCGGCATCGACCTGCCGGGGGAGTCGTCGGGCCGGATCGCGGACCGGAAGTGGAAGGCCGAGTACTACGAGGCCATGAAGGACTACTACTGCCGGATGGACGAGAAGAAGAACGCGCCGAGCTCGTTCCTGCAGCTGTTCGCCCATGAGTTCTGCATCGAGGGCAACTACTACCGCACCGGTGACGCGGTGAACTTCTCGATCGGTCAGGGCGACACGATGGTCACCCCGATCCAGCTGGCCCGCGCCTACGCCTCGCTGGCCAACGGCGGCACCCTGTTCGAGCCCAGGATCGGGAAGGCGATCGTGAGCGGCGACGGCACCGTGGTCGAGAAGATCGACCCCAAAGTCGCGGGCAAGGTCAAGATGTCGGCCAAGAGCATCGACTACGTCAACGAGGCGCTCCTCGGCACCCCGGTCAGCGGATCGCTGGCGTGGAAGTTCGGCGGCTTCCCGCTCGATGAGGTCAAGGTGCGCGGCAAGACCGGCACCGCCGAGGTCACCGGCAAGCAGACGACCGGCTGGGTCGCGACGTACAACAAGAAGTACGTCGTCATCATGACCGTCTCCCAGGGTGGCACCGGCTCCGGGGCGGTGGGTGATTCCGTACGCAAGCTGTGGGAGACGCTCTACGGGATCGAGGAGGGCGGCTCCGAGGTGCGGCCCGGCAAGGCCGCGATCACGGGCATCGACCCGCCCCGGAACCTGCCGGCGTTCGGTGCCGACGGCTCGATCGTCGCCCCGACGGGCTGAGGGTGAGGGGCAGAGCATGAAGAACGACGTGATGGCCTTCGTACGCCGCATCGACCTGGTCCTCCTGGGCGCGGTGCTGGTCCTGGTGTCGCTGTCGGTGCTGCTGGTCTGGTCCGCGACCATCCACCGGGACGCGATCACCGGTGGTGACACCACCGCCTACCTGCGCAAACAGGCGATCAACGTGGCCGCCGGTCTGGTGCTGATGGTGGGCGTTGTCGCGACCAACCACCGCTGGGTCCGGCTCCTGACCCCCGTGGTCTATCTGGCTGCGGTGATCGGGCTGGTGCTCGTGCTCGTGATGGGCTCCACGGTCAATGGCTCGAAGTCGTGGGTCAACCTCGGCCCGGTGCAGGTCCAGCCCTCGGAGCTGGCCAAGCTGGCCGTGGTCATCGCGATGGCGCTGGTTCTCGCCGAGCGCAGCGAGGGCCGCTGGCGGGCCCGCGTGTCGCTGGGTGACGTGGTTGCGATGATCCTGGTCGCGGCGGTGCCGATCGTCCTGGTCCTGCTCCAGCCCGACCTCGGCACCACGCTGGTGCTCGGTGTGACGGTCTTCTGCGTGCTCGCCGCGGCGGGGACGCCGAGGCGATGGCTGGCGCTGCTGGCGTTGAGCGGTCTGGCGGTGGCCACGACGGTGGTCGCGACCGGGGTGCTGAAGCAGTACCAGATCAACCGGTTCATGGCGTTCACCGATCCGTCCCTGGATCCTCGCGGGGCCGGTTACAACGTCCAGCAGGCGCGGATCGCGATCGGCGACGGCGGCATCTTCGGGCAGGGTCTGTTCCAGGGCTCGCAGGCTCGTGCGGGCTTCGTCCCCGAGCAGCACACCGACTTCATCTTCACGGTCGTGGGGGAGGAGCTCGGGCTGGTCGGCTCGCTGGTGGTGATCGGGCTGATCGGTGTCGTGCTGTGGCGCGGACTCCGGATCGCGGCGCGCACCGACGACCTCTTCGGGCGCGTGGCAGCGGCCGGGATCGTGTGCTGGCTCGGCATCCAGAGCTTCCAGAACATCGGCATGTGCCTGGGCATCATGCCGGTCACCGGGGTGCCGCTACCGCTGATCTCCTACGGCGGTTCCTCGATGATCGCGGCGCTGCTGGCGGTGGGTCTGCTGCTGGGCATCTCGGCCCGCTCGCGGCGCACCGGTCTGGACCGGTCCGGACCACTTCAGGACCTCCGCTCGCGCGACCGCCTGCAGGTTGCTGCAGTGCGAAAAGATGTCGCGTTTCATCGTCGGTAAACTCGATTACGTTCCGTCCCGGTTGCCCTACAGGGCATCTGTGACCCCTTGCAGCCCTCATCCTGAGGCTGCTTGACGACGGGAGCAGTAATCGTGAACCGACCCCACAGAGTTCGTAGTCTCGGGCTCCGCTTCGGCAGCATGCAGCGCCTCGGCGCACTCGCGGCAGCGACGGTCACCGCCGTCGGTGCCGCCGGCACCATCCTGGCCATGTCCGGTCCCGCCGGCGCAGCCGACACTCCGGCACCGCTGATCGGTGCCGAGAAGTCGACGGCCATCGACAACTCCTACATCGTCGTGATGAAGGGCAACGGTGCGGCGGCCAAGGCCAACGCCGCCGACGCCCGGGCGCTCGCCAAGGAGAAGGGCGGCTCGGTGAAGTACGCCTACGACAAGGCGATCACCGGATTCTCCGCCACGCTCGACACCGACGCGCTCGACGCACTCCGCAGCGACCCCGATGTGGACTACATCGAGGCCAACCAGGTCGTGAAGGCCAGCGGCGACCAGGCCAACCCCACCTGGGGGCTCAACCGGATCGACCAGCGCAACCTCCCGCTCAACTCGAACTACCACTACGACTACACCGGCTCGGGTGTGAAGGCGTACATCATCGACACCGGCATCCGTTCCGCGCACGCGGAGTTCGGTGGCCGGGTGACCTCCGGCTACACCGCCATCGGGTCCAGCACCGAGGACGAGAACGGCCACGGCACCCACGTCGCCGGCACCGTCGGCGGGACGACGTACGGGGTCGCCAAGAGCGTCACGCTCGTGCCCGTCCGCGTGCTCGACGCCTCCGGGTCCGGCACGACCGCCGGCGTGATCGCGGGGGTGAACTGGGTGACCTCCAACCACACCTCCGGTCCGGCGGTCGCCAACATGTCGCTCGGTGGCGGGGTCTCCTCGACCCTCGACTCCGCGGTCTCCAGCTCGATCGCGGACGGCGTCACCTACGCCGTGGCCGCGGGCAACGACTCCGGTGCGAACGCGTGCAACGGCTCGCCCGCCCGGGTGGCCGCAGCCCTGACCGTCGGGTCGACGACCAACACCGACGCCCGGTCGAGCTTCTCCAACATCGGCTCGTGCGTCGACCTGTTCGCCCCGGGCTCCTCGATCACCTCGGCGTGGCACACCTCCAACACCGCGACCAACACGATCTCCGGTACGTCGATGGCGACCCCGCACGTCGCCGGAGTGGCCGCGCTCTACCTGCAGGCGAACCCGACGGCCTCGGCCTCCGCCGTCGCCTCGGCGATCAACTCCAACGCCACCACCGGCGTGGTCACCTCGCCGGGGACCGGTTCCCCCAACCGCCTCCTCTACTCGCTGTGGAGCGGCGGCACGGACCCCACGGACCCGCCGACCACGGGCAACCTGTTGACCAACCCGGGCTTCGAGTCGGGCGCGACCGGCTGGAGCTCCTCCTCCGGCGTGATCGACAGCTCGAGCAGCGCCCCGGCCCGTTCGGGCTCCTACAAGGCGTGGCTGAACGGCTACGGCTCGACCCACACCGACACGCTCTCGCAGTCGGTCACCCTGCCGACGACCGGCAAGACGCTGTCGTTCTACCTGCGGGTGATCACCAATGAGACGACCACCTCGACGGCCTACGACAAGCTGACCGTCAAGGTCGGGTCGACGACGCTGGCGACGTACTCCAACCTGAACGCGAGCTCGTCGTACTCGTTGAAGTCGTTCTCGCTCGGGTCCTTCGCCGGCAGCACCGTCACGCTGACCTTCACCGGCACCGAGGACTCCTCGCTCGGGACCAGCTTCCTGATCGACGACACCTCCATCGCCTGATCCGACCGACCGTCCTCGGCTCCACCGGGCCGCTCGCGTAACGCGGGCGGCCCGGTGTGCTGTTGAAGGGACACGTTTCCCGCCCTGTTTATGGACTGTTTACAGGTGTTCACCTTCGCTGTCTGCACGTTGCTGCAATGCGAAGAGTTGGGTCGTTACGCGCATCACGTAACGTGATTACGTGGTTGGCCGAACGCTTCGGGCTGCGGCCACAGGGAGGGCGCAGGGCGTTCGTCGCGGTCCTACAGGGCCGTACGATGACGGGAGTCAGAACGTGTTCCGAACCATGAAGAACCGTGCCATCAAGGCGCCGGCGGTCATCTCCGCCGTCGCCGTCGGAGCAGCAGCATCGGCGATCGCCTTCACCGTCCCGGCGGGAGCCGCGGACAGTCCGGCGCCGCTGCGCGGCGCGGACGCCTCGACCGCGATCGAGGGTCAGTACATCGTCGTGATGGAGAGGCAGGGCGCCAGCGACATGGCCAGGTCCGAGGCCAAGTCGGTCCGCAGCGACGCCCGCGACGCCGGTGGAGACGTACGGGAGGTCTTCAACACGGCGTTCAACGGCTTCTCGGCCTCGCTCGACAAGGACGCGCTCGCCGAGGTCCGCTCCAACCCGGACGTCGCCTACGTGCAGGCCAACCACCGCTACACCACCCAGGGCGACCAGGCCGACCCGACCTGGGGCCTGGACCGGGTCGACCAGGCCGCGCTGCCGCTCGACAAGAACTACCACTACGAGCAGACCGGCAAGGGCGTGACCGCCTACATCATCGACACCGGTGTCGCGACCGACCACTCGGAGTTCAGCGGCCGGATCGGCGAGGGCTTCGACGCAGTCGACGGCGACAGCGACCCGACCGACGGCAACGGCCACGGCACCCATGTCGCGGGCACCGTCGCCGGCACCACCTACGGTCTGGCCAAGGAGGCCACGATCGTTCCGGTCCGCGTCCTCGACGACCAGGGCTCCGGCACCACCGAGGGTGTCGTCGCGGGCATCGAGTGGGTCACCGAGAACCACACCGACGGCCCGGCCGTCGCCAACATGTCGCTCGGTGGCGGCAACGACGCCGCTCTCGACGCCGCCGTTCAGGCCTCCATCGCCGACGGCGTGACCTACGCCGTCGCCGCCGGCAACGAGAGCTCTGACGCCTGCGGTTCCTCGCCGGCGGCCGTTCCGGAGGCGATCACCGTCGGTGCCACCGACGACACCGACGCCGCCGCGGACTTCTCCAACACCGGTGAGTGCCTCGACATCTTCGCTCCGGGCGTCGACATCACCTCGGCCTGGAACGACGGCTCGACCAACACCATCTCCGGTACGTCGATGGCGACCCCCCACGTCGCCGGTGCCGCCGCGCTCTTCCTCGAGGCGAACCCGACGGCCACCCCGGCCGACGTCGCCACGGGCCTGACCGGCGCCGCCATCCCCGACGTGATCACCAACCCGGGCACCGGTTCCCCGAACCTGCTGCTCACCACGGTGTTCTGAGTGGAAGCTCAGAGCTGACGTCGTTGGGTCCGTCCGGGAGGGGCGGCCCCAACGCCTATTTCCACCCCGCTACGCCGGTTCGGTCGCGGTGGCCCCACGGCGCGAGGTTTGGTCGGGGAGTCGCGAGGCGGCGTACGCTTGGGGTTGATCGTTCCCGAGCTTTGAGGTGCCCATCGTGACCGTCGCCCAGAGCGACCTCGTTCCTGATTCTGTCTTTCCTCGGCTGGAGCCGCGCCTGGCGCTGGTGTCCAAGCCGATCCAGTACGTCGGTGGGGAGCTCAACTCGACCGTCAAGAAGTGGGACGAGGTCGAGGTGCGGTGGGCGCTGATGTACCCCGACGCCTACGAGGTCGGCCTGCCCAACCAGGGCGTCCAGATCCTCTACGAGGTGCTGAACGAGCGTGACTGGATCGCCGCCGAGCGCACCTACGCCGTGTGGCCCGACCTCGAGAAGATCATGCGCGAGGGCGACGAGCACGGGCCGATCCCGCAGTTCACCGTCGACGCCCACCGTCCGGTGAAGGCGTTCGACGTGTTCGGGCTCTCGTTCTCGACCGAGCTCGGCTACACCAACATGCTCAACGCGCTGTCGCTCGCGCAGATCCCGCTGCACGCGGTCGACCGTGGCGACGACGACCCGATCGTGCTCGCCGGCGGCCACGCCGCGTTCAACCCCGAGCCGATCGCCGACTTCCTCGACGCCGCCGTGCTCGGCGACGGTGAGGAGGTCGTGCTCAAGATCTCCGAGGTCGTGCGCGAGTGGAAGCAGGACCGTCGCCCCGGCGGTCGCGACGAGCTGCTGCGGCGCCTGGCCGTCTCCGGGGCCGTCTACGTGCCGAAGTTCTACGACGTGAACTACGCCGCCGACGGCCAGATCGAGGCCGTCGTGCCCAACCGGCCCGACATCCCGTGGCGGGTGCGCAAGCACACCCTGATGGACCTCGACGCCTGGCCCTACCCGCGCAATCCGTTGGTGCCCCTGGCCGAGACCGTTCACGAGCGGTTCTCGGTGGAGATCTTCCGCGGCTGCACCCGCGGCTGCCGCTTCTGCCAGGCGGGGATGATCACCCGCCCGGTGCGCGAGCGCTCCATCACCACCATCGGTGACATGGTCGAGAACGGCATCCGGAAGTCCGGTTTCGAGGAGGTCGGGCTCCTCTCGCTGTCCTCTGCCGACCACACCGAGATCGGTGACGTCGCCACCGGCCTGGCCGACCGCTACGAGGGCACCAACGTGTCCTTGTCGCTGCCGTCGACGCGCGTGGACGCCTTCAACATCACCCTGGCCAACGAGTTCTCCCGCAACGGCCGTCGCTCCGGTCTGACCTTCGCTCCCGAGGGCGGCTCCGAGCGGATGCGGAAGGTCATCAACAAGATGGTGACCGAGGAGGACCTGATCCGCACCGTCGGTGCGGCCTACTCCCACGGCTGGCGCCAGGTGAAGCTCTACTTCATGTGCGGCCTGCCGACCGAGACCGACGAGGACGTCCTCCAGATCGCCGAGCTGGCCAAGAAGGTCATCGCCAAGGGTCGCGAGGTCTCGGGCCGCAACGACATCCGCTGCACCGTCTCGATCGGTGGCTTCGTACCCAAGCCGCACACCCCCTTCCAGTGGGCCTCCCAGCTCGACCACGAGACCACCGACGAGCGGCTGCAGAAGCTGCGCGACGTGGTCCGCTCCGACAAGAAGTTCGGCCGTGCGATCGGCTTCCGCTACCACGACGGCAAGCCCGGCATCGTCGAGGGCCTGCTCTCTCGCGGCGACCGCCGCGTCGGCGCGATCATCGAGCAGGTCTGGCGCGACGGCGGCCGGTTCGACGGCTGGAGCGAGCACTTCTCCTACGACCGCTGGATGGCCGCCGCCGAGACCGGTCTCGCCGGCACCGGCGTCGACCTCGACTGGTACACCACCCGCGAGCGTGAGTACGACGAGATCCTTCCCTGGGACCACCTCGACTCCGGCCTCGACAAGGACTGGCTCTGGGCCGACTGGGAGGACGCCCTCGCCGTCGCCGACGGTGAGGACATCGAGGTCGAGGACTGCCGCTGGACCCCCTGCTACGACTGTGGCGTCTGCCCGGAGATGAACACCGAGATCCAGATCGGCCCGACGGGCCAGAAGCTCCTACCGCTCTCGGTCGTGTAGTCGGTTTCTTGTCGGATCAGTCGCTGATCGAACCGGTGGAGGGAAAGACGTTGCCCGCTATGCAGGTCGCGTAGTGGTCGCCGGCATTCCATTCTTCCTTCGTGGGCGCGAAACTGTAGGTGGACAGCGAGAGTCCATCGTTGCTGTCGGCCGTGAGTCGGGCGAATGTCACGCGACACGACGCATAGGTGCGGTCTTCGACCTCGTTGTACCCGGGCCTGATGGCATGTTGGTCAGGGCATGTGCAGAGTGCCCTGACGTACCAACCCTCGGTGCCGTCCCATGTCCGCTGGGGAGGGGGATATCCGGCGGGTAACCGTCAATTTCCCGCACGTGCGCGGAAATGGCGCCCGCAGGCAAGATGTCAGCTGCCATTACCCCGCACATGTGGGCTTGTGACTGCCAAGCCGCGAGGGTGTGGCACCTTGATGCGTTGTCGGCGACTGCTTTCCCTGCCGGATCTCCGCGTCTCGATCTCGTCGACGTGGGAGCCGTGGGGTCACCTGGTGACTTCGCGACTCCCACGTCATGGGATGAGCCAGGGTGGGGTGTGGCGATCGAGGTACCGGATCGCCCGTGGCACCGGGTCTTGCCAGAACTGACCGGGCATCCGATGGGCGTGGCCGGCGCAGAACGCCGCCAACGTCGAGGTGATCTCGATCCGTTCGACGGGGCGACCCTCGAAGTCAGCGTTGGCGGAGAGCAGATCCGTCTCGTCGCTCCAGCCGGAGTGGTCGAAGGCCCAGGTGCTCCAGCTTGCATACACGTGGAAAACCTGGACCTCGCCCTGGAACCGCATCCCGACGATCCGGATCGAGTGCTCGGGAAAGCGTGCGCGGCAGGTCCAAGCCAGGATGTGGCAGGCCCCCGACGCAAAGAAGGCCTGATCGGTTCGGTCCCATGAGACCCGCTGGTCCGATCGCTCGATGGCCGTTCGTCGGAATGCCCCAGCCGCCTGGGCAGTCACGATGGCTCGATGGCTGCGGTGGCCTCGATCTCGATGAGTACATCGGGGCGGAAGAGGCCGGCGACCTGCACCAACGAGCTGGCGGGCGGGTGCGCGAGGTCGACGAACTCGTCGCGCACCGACCGGATCAGCGGGAGCTCGTCGGTGGCGACGACGAAGTAGGTCAGCTTCACCACGTCCGTCCAGGCCGCACCCGCGGCGGCCAGGGCCACGCCGAGGTTGACGAAGGTCTGCCGGGTCTGCGCCTCCCAGCCGTCGGCCACGACACCGTCGGCGGTGATGCCGACCTGGCCGGAGGTCACGACCAGCCGGGCGCAGGGGTCGGTGATCACGGCATGGCTGTAGCCGGCGGGTGCGGGAAGGTCTTCGGGGGTCAGGAAATCCACCCGCCGAAAGGTAGACCCGACTCGGTCCCTTTGGCGACCGGTTACCGGCTGCTCAGCCGACCGGTCGGACCCAACGGCGCCACTCGGCCTGCGACTCGTAGCCGGAGCTCGTCCACAGCGACTGGCCGAGGTCGTTGCCCTCCAGGACCATCGCGTCGATCCGGCTCGCGCCGAGCTCCAGGAGGCGGGCCTCGGCGTGGTCCAGGAGGCGGCGGGCGAGCCCCTGGCGGCGTACGTCGGGGTGGACCGCCAACCGGTAGAGATGGGCGCGCCAGCCGTCCCAGCCGGAGATCAGAGAGCCGACGATCCGGCCGCCTTCGGTCACCGCGACCGTGCAGGCGTCGGGGTCGCGCGCGATCAGCGCCTCGACCTTCGCGGCGGAGTCGGTCGGCCGCGCGTCGTTCTCCGCCGCCACCTCCCACAGCTCCAGAAGCCCAGGGACATCGGCGAGAACGGCAGGCCGGAGTTCGATCACGGCCGGAAGTCTCACGCAACCACGGGGTACGACGGGGAGCGACTCAGCAGTCCGCGGCGCCGCGCATCGAGAAGTCGATGCTGACGGCGTGGTGGTCGGAGAGGCCGGTCGGGGTGACGTTGCCGTCGCCGGCGGCGAGCCAGGAGTTGGGGAGCAGGTAGTCGACACGACCGCCGCCGTCGTGGCTGGCGCCCAACGCGGCACCGGCGTCGGACAGCGTGGCCAGGGCGGTGCCGAGGACGCCGGAGCCGTCACCGGCGTTGAGGTCGCCGCCGAGGAGCTTGGCTCCGTCGTAGGCGCTGACCTTGGCCATGACCGCGCCGATCTGGGACTGTCGCAGCGAGTCGGAGGTGTGGTCGAGGTGGGTGTTGAAGACGACCAGGCGCTGGCCCTCGACGATGACGTTGGCCCGCAGTACGCCGCGCTGCTCCTTGCCGTCACGGTTGGGCAGGTGGGTGTTGTCGTAGCCGTCGATCGGGAAGCGCGACAGGATCGCGGTGCCGTAGCCACCGCGGTCGGTGATGTAGTCGTTGGCGCCGAAGACGGACTGCATCCCCAGGTGCGAGGCGATGATC
This sequence comes from Nocardioides sp. NPDC047086, assembly GCF_040643685.1. Lineage (NCBI taxonomy): Bacteria > Bacillati > Actinomycetota > Actinomycetes > Propionibacteriales > Nocardioidaceae > Nocardioides > Nocardioides sp. NPDC047086. The sequence goes on along the minus strand of NZ_JBEYUV010000043.1, from coordinate 19,696 downwards.
GCCGCCTGGTCCACGTTGCCGGAGCGGCGGCGGTTCTGGTCGACCTCCTGGAGGAGTACGACGTCGGCGCCGGAGGCCCTGATCACGCTCGCGATACCGCCGAGCTCGCCGGGGGAAACCCGGCCACCCTTGATGTTGAAGGTCATCACGGTGAGGTTGCGCGGAACCGCGCACGGGTCGATCTTCGGCTTCTTCGGGGCCTTGTCGATCGCCGGCGGCGCCTCGAGCGTCTTGAACTTCGGTAGCGGCTCCGACGGCGCCGAGGCGGAGGCGGAGGCCGACGGACTGGTCGCGCCGGGTTCGGGGCTCGGCGAGGAGGAGGCGTCCGCCGAGGCCTGCCTGGAGTCGCTCAGCCTGGGGGCGAGGACGGTCAGAGCGGCGATGGCGCCGACCGTGAGGACCACCGCGAAGATCGGCAGCAGCTCTTGGAGGCGTACCGAGAACTTCCTGCTTCTGTGGTGGCTCACCGCGCGAGTCTCCCATTTTTCGTAGGCAAGTCGTTACATTCCGTTGGCTTCCCATTCGCCGGATGGGTCATCCTGCCCCAGGACCGACATAATCGACCTCGTGCGTCAACAGCCCGAACAGCAGGCCCCTCCGGTCCAGCGTCTCCGCATCCGTTACGCGAAGCGCGGCCGGCTCCGGTTCACCAGCCACCGCGACTTCAGCCGCGCCTTCGAGCGCGCGGTCGCGCGCGCCCGGATCCCGGTGGCCTACTCCTCGGGCTTCAACCCGCACCCGCGGATCTCCTACGCCGGTGCGGCGCCGACCGGCGCGGCGAGCGAGGCCGAGTACGTCGAGCTGGGCCTGCGCGAGACGGTCGACCCGGCCGCGACCAAGGCTGCTCTGGACGAGGTCATGCCAGATGGCCTCGACCTGCTCGATGTGGTGGACACCGCCACCTCGCCCAAGGGGGCGCTGGCCGATCTGCTCACCGGCAGCGAGTGGATCATCGACCTCCCGACGGCGCCGGAGGAGGCCGCTGCGGCGGTCGAGGCGTTCCTCGGCGCCGAGGAGGTCATCGTGTCCCGGATGACCAAGAAGGGCCTGCGTGAGTTCGATGCCCGAGGCGCGGTCGTACGCCTCGCCTCGGCGCCCCGCGAGGGCGGCTCCCGGCTGGAGCTCCTGCTCAAGCACGGCACCCCGACCGTACGTCCCGACGATGTCGTCACCGGTCTGGAGCGCATCGGTGGTCTGAAGGTGGGTCCCGAGCACGGTGGGCTGCCGCTGCTGACCCGGCTCAGCCAAGGCGTCTTCGACGAGGATTCCGGCACGATCGGCGACCCGCTCCACTAACGTGCGGCTGATGAGGCTCTGCCGATGAGAACGGTCACCGATCGCGAGCGTCGGGCCAGGCTGGCCCGCGGACACGGGCTCGCCCCCGCCCACAGGTACGCCGACGTGGCCGCCGCGACGCAGGCGATGACCGCCTGGCATGCGACCGAGGCCGCCACCGTCCACCTCGCGCTGCACGCGCGTGTCCACGATCTCCGGATCGAGGACGTGGAACGGGCGCTCTACGAGGAGCGCTCGCTGGTCAAGCAGCTGGCGATGCGGCGTACGCTCTTCGCCTTCCCGCGCGAGCTGGTCCCGGCGGCCTGGGGCAGCGCCTCGGCCCGGGTGGCGGCCGGGGAGGAGAAGAACCTTCACAAGTGGCTGACCGCGGGCGGCATCGACGAGGACCAGGACGGCTGGATCGAGAAGGCGTACACGGCAACACTGGGGGCGCTGGCCGACGGCGAGCCACGGACGACCACCCAACTGCGGGAGCTGGTGCCGGAGCTCGATGTCCGGTTCCGGATGGGCGCGCCGGACAAGAAGTGGGGCGGTGAGTTCGCGATCGGGCGCTGGGTGATCGGCACCCTCGCCGCGCAGGGACGCCTGATGCGGGCGAACAACCTCGGCCACTGGCGGCTGAACAAGCCGGCCTGGACGCTCACCGAGTCGTGGCTCGGCGAGGTGCCGGATCCGCTTCCCGCCGCGGAGGGGTACGCAGCCCTCGTCCGCCGTTGGTTGGGCACCTTCGGCCCGGGCACCGAGGCCGACCTGGTCTGGTGGCTCGGATCCACCAAGTCGGCGGTGCGGTCCGCGCTCGCCGCGGTCGGTGCCGTGGAGATCGGGCTCGAGGGCGGCGGCACCGGCTGGGTGCTCCCGGACGACCCGATCACCACCTCGCTGGAGCCCGAGATCGAGCCCTGGGCCGCGCTGCTGCCCACCCTCGACCCCACCGTGATGGGCTGGAAGGAACGCGGGTTCTACCTGGATGCCGAGGACGTGGCGTACCTCTTCGACTCCAACGGCAACGCCGGCAACACCGCCTGGTGGGACGGCCGGATCGTGGGGGCCTGGGCGCAGGACGAGGAGGGCCGGGTGCACCCGATCGTGCGCCACGACATCGGTGAGGACGGGCGCAGCGCCCTGGCGGCCGAGGCCGCGCGGCTCACAGAGTGGCTCGACGGAGTGGTGATCGTGAACGTCTACAAGACTCGCCAGATGAAGGAAGCCAAGCTTCCCTGAGTTTCGTTGGTGTCCGGATATCGGTCTGTTGACAGGGTGTATGCGATACTCCGAGACGACTGCTCAAACAATCGGGCCCGGCCCGAGGAATGGACAGTCCGACGACGCCTCGCCGGCGTGGGTCCTTCGGGGCCGTACTCCGGCACACAGGAGGTAGGGCGTCACCAGACCGCGACGCAGGCCTAGCAGGTCAGTGAGAGCGACTCGCCCGGGAAGGTCCCGGACGGCCGAGCGACCGCGGCAGGTGACGAACCGCTGCTTGTGACGCACCGCTGCGGAGGATGCCGCCGCCCTGACAAGCTTTGCGCCGCGACGCGGCTGCTACGTGGAAAAGTTCGATACTGCGCAGCGCCCGTTTCCCGGCACCTGACTATCCGGCACCTGTGAAGGTCCTGGATGAGGAGAACGGCATGGCCGACGAGACCACTGTCGAGAACACCGAGAACGGCGCTGAAACGGCGCAGGCTCCGGTGACCGACGCCCCCACGACCGACGCGGAAGCGACCGTCGAGAGCACTCCCGCGAAGAAGACCGCGGCGAAGAAGACCACGCGCAAGCGCACCACCAAGAAGGCCGCCGCCGCGGCCCCGGCCGAGGCTGTCGAGGCCCCCGCCGCCGAGACCGCCGAGGCTGCTGAGGCCGCCGAGGCCCCCGCCAAGAAGACGGCGGCGAAGAAGACGACCCGGAAGCGTACGACCAAGAAGGCTGCCGCCGCGGCGCCGGCCGAGGTCGAGACCACCGAGGTCCCCGCGGTTGCCGAGGCCGCCGCGCCGGAGGGCGAGACCCCCGAGACTCCCGCCGAGACCGTCGAGGCTCCGGCCAAGAAGACGGCGGCGAAGAAGACCGCCGCCAAGAGGACCACCGCGAAGAAGGCGGCTGCCAAGAAGGCGGCCGCTCCGGTGGAGCCCGTCGAGACCCCCGCCGAGAAGGTCATCGACGAGACTGACGAAGAGACCGAGGCCGAGCAGGCCGGTCCGGTGGCTCCCGCGGTGCTGTTCCAGGCGCCGACCAAGACCACCACCCGCCGGCGTACGCGCAAGACGGCCGACCCGAAGCCCGTCGAGGCCGCTGTCGAGACGCCCGCAGAGGACGAGCCGCAGGCCGCGGAGACCACCGTCGAGCCCGCTGTTGAGCCCGCCGTCGAGGCGGCGAAGGAGGAGGCCCCGACCCGGACCCGCAGGCGCAACGCGCGCAGTGCCGCCCCGGTCGAGGAGAAGGCCGCCGGCGAGGAGCAGCCCGAGGCCACCGACACCGAGTCCGAGACCGATTCCGGCAACGAGTCCGACGAGGGCTCGGCCGACGACGGTGAGGGTGGCGGCAACGGCCGTCGTCGTCGCCGCCGTGGCGGCCGTCGCCGGCGCAAGGGTGCCAACGGCGACGCCGACGGCTCCGAGGCGTCCGACGCCGAGGACAAGTCGGAGGACGCCGAGACCGACAGCGACGAGGCAGGCAAGGACGCCGACGCCGAGCAGGGCGAGGGCGGCAGCTCCTCGCGCCGTCGCCGTCGCCGCCGCCGGGCGGGCGAGGCCTCCGGAGACGCCGGGGACGACCCGGAGAACACCGTCACCAAGGTCCGCCAGAGCCGCACCGGCGACGACCAGATCACCGCGCTGTCCGGCTCGACCCGCCTGGAGGCCAAGAAGCAGCGCCGCCGCGAGGGCCGCGAGGCAGGCCGTCGTCGTGCCCCGATCGTGAGCGAGGCCGAGTTCCTCGCCCGCCGCGAGTCGGTCGAGCGCGTCATGGTCATCCGCGAGCGTGAGGACCTCACCCAGATCGCCGTGCTCGAGGACAAGGTCCTCGTCGAGCACTACGTCGCCCGCGAGTCCCAGACCAGCCTGATCGGCAACGTCTACCTGGGCCGCGTCCAGAACGTGCTGCCGAGCATGGAGGCCGCGTTCATCGACATCGGCAAGGGCCGCAACGCGGTCCTCTACGCCGGTGAGGTCAACTGGGCCTCGCTCGGCTGGAAGGAGGGCCAGCCCCGCAAGATCGAGTCGGTGCTGACCTCCGGCCAGAAGGTGCTCGTCCAGGTGACGAAGGACCCGATCGGCCACAAGGGCGCCCGCCTGACCTCGCAGATCTCGCTGGCCGGCCGCTTCCTGGTCTACGTGCCCGACGGCACCACCTCCGGCATCTCCCGCAAGCTGCCCGACACCGAGCGCAACCGTCTCAAGAGCCTCCTCAAGGAGATCGTCCCCGACACGGCCGGCGTGATCGTACGCACCGCCGCCGAGGGTGCCGCCGAGGACGAGCTCACGCGTGACGTCGAGCGGCTCAAGGCGCGCTGGGAGGACATCGAGAAGAAGGCCAACGGCAACGCCCCGCAGCTGCTCTACGGCGAGCCCGACCTGACCCTCAAGGTCGTCCGCGACCTGTTCACCGAGGACTTCGCCAAGCTGGTCATCTCCGGCGACTCGTCGTGGGAGACCGTCAAGGACTACGTCCAGTCGGTGGCCCCCGATCTCGAGGAGCGCGTGGAGAAGTACGACGGGGAGGCCGACGCCTTCGCCGCGTACCGCATCGACGAGCAGATCGCGAAGGGCCTGGACCGCAAGGTCTGGCTGCCCTCCGGTGGCTCGCTGATCATCGACCGCACCGAGGCGATGACCGTCGTCGACGTCAACACCGGCAAGTTCACCGGCTCCGGGGGCAACCTGGAGGAGACGGTCACCAAGAACAACCTCGAGGCCGCCGAGGAGATCGTGCGCCAGCTCCGGCTGCGCGACATCGGCGGCATCATCGTCGTCGACTTCATCGACATGGTCCTGGAGTCCAACCGTGACCTGGTGCTGCGTCGCCTGGTCGAGTGCCTGGGCCGCGACCGTACGCGTCACCAGGTCGCCGAGGTCACCTCGCTCGGCCTGGTGCAGATGACCCGTAAGCGGATCGGCACCGGCCTGCTCGAGGCGTTCTCCGAGACCTGCGACGCCTGTGGCGGCCGCGGCCTGGTGATCCACGAGCACCCCGTCGAGGCCGGCAAGTCCTCGGGCGTCGCCCCTGACGAGCCGCGTTCGCGTCGTCGTGGCGGTCGCGGTGGTCGCGGCAAGGGCAAGGACGAGGTCGGCACCGAGCACCGCGCCGAGCCCGTCGAGGAGTCCGCCAAGACCCCCACGCCTGCCGAGTTCGCCGCCATGGCCGGACAGAGCGAGACGAGCGAGGCAGCGCCCGCGCGCAGCGCGGAGCAGGCCGACGAGCCGGCTGCTGAGGTCGTCGAGCCCGTCGCGACGCCCGCCGAGCCTGCCGAGGCGCCCAAGGTCACGACCCGCACGCGGTCACGTCGCTCCAAGGCGTCGGCCCCGGTGGCCGAGCCGGTCGAGACCCCCGCCGAGCCCACGGTCGCCGAGCCCAAGGCCGCCGAGCCCAAGGCCGCCGAGCCCAAGGCCGCCGAGCCCGTCGAGTCCGCCTCCGAGGCGGCGCCGGTCGAGGCTCCGAAGGTCACGACCCGTACGCGGTCGCGTCGGTCCAAGGCGTCGGCCCCGGTGGCTGAGCCGGTCGAGACCCCCGCCGATACCCCGGCCGAGACCGCGGTCAGTGAGACTCCGGTCGTCGAGACTCCGGCCGAGCCGGAGGCTCCGAAGGTCACCACGCGTACGCGTACCCGTCGGTCCGGCACGACCGGCCGTCCGGTCCTAGCCGCCGTCGTCGGCAGCTCGACCGAGTCGAAGCCGGAGCCGGCAGCGACCGAGCCGGCCGCCGCGGCGGAGCCCGCTCCCGTGGCCCCGGCCGTCGAGCCCGAGGTGGCCGAGCCCGAGGCGATTGAGCCGGAGGCGACCGAGCCGGTTGCAGCCGAGCCGGTCGACTCCAAGCCCAAGGTGGTCACCCGGCAGCGCCGCGGCGCCCGCCGCGAGGTCGTGAGCACCGGTGAGGGCGCAGTGATGACCGCGACCAAGTCGGAGGCGCCGACCGTCAGCAACGGCACCGCGTCGACCCCGGCACCGAAGGTCGTGACCCGCACCCGCGGTGGCGCCAGCCGCGACACCACGTCGTCGGACGACAGCTGACCCACGCCACGAAGCCCCGGCTACCGCACCGCGGTAGCCGGGGCTTCGCCGTCCTCGCCGAGAAGCCAGAAGTGGTGGCCGAGATCTGAGTTCTGGCGGACGAAAGACGGAGTCTTGGACCGATGAGAAGGTTCACGCTGCGGGATCGGTGGAAAACGGCTGGCTTGTCGGTCCGGGCTGACGCCCGAGGCGTTCGACGACTCGTTCGACCTGGCGGCGTACGTAGTCAGGCCGCTGCATCACGTCCTCCCAGACGAAACGGAGAACGGTCCAGCCCAGGGCGACCAGGTCGGTGTAGCGGCGGACGTCGCGCCGGAACGGCTCCTCGCCGGAGTGGTAGGCCCAGGATTCGCACTCGATGAGAAGCTTCAGGCGCGCGTCGACCAGGTCGCCGTACTGCTCCGCACCTGATTCGCTGAATCCCAGGTCGCCTTGGGGGTCGACGGAGAGACCTGCGATCGGGAGCACGATAGCTCTGGTCGCCCACTCGAACGCGTTCGCCGCTCGCCGGTCGGCGGCGGCGATCACATCGAAGGCGCGCCGACGTCCGGTGCGGGGCAGGGCCTCGACTGCGGCGACCAGATCCTCACGGGTCAGCCCGGTGACCAGCCCGTCGCGCAGCGCCGAGTCGGCGATGCACAGCGCCTCGTCGAAGGGAAGGTCACGAGCGCAATCGACCACCGTCTGCGCCCGCGACGTGATGGCTCCGGTCGAGCCTGCGCCGCCGGGCAGATCCCGACGGCGTACGACCACACCTGGTCGCGCCTTGCGCGAGCTGTTGCGCGGCACGGTCACCTCGATCTTCGTGGGCTCGTGCTTCAGCGACCAACCCCACACGCGCGCGGCGCTGAGCCCGGAGACGACTCCACCGATTGCGAGTGCCGCCGACTTGTCTTCGGGGAGCCCGGGAAGTGAGACGCGAGCGCCGGTGAGCGCGACGGCCTTCCCGGCATACAGAGCAGCGTCGAGTTCGTCGCGGAGCCCCAGGTCGAGCAACTCCTTTCGGGTGGTGGCCCCGCCGCGTACGCGGAGGACGTCTGTCAGAGAGGGCGCGGCGCACACAGTTCACCTCGAGGTTCGACGTCTGGCCAGGTCGGCTGTCCGAATGGGATCAACCTGGTGCATCGATGCACACGGTTCAACCTCATATCTCCGCCGACTCGCCCAGAACGAACGAACCGTGTGTCAGACCTCCCAGGACTCAAGAGTCTTCCGCGCCCCGACCGCGTGCAGCGACGCCAGCGCCTCGGCGTACGGCCCGGTGAACTCAGGGGTGTCGACGAGGTCGCCGAAGAGGTCCGGGTCGCGGAGGAAGGCGAGCGGGTCCTCGCGCTGCGCGATCGCGCGGGCGGTCACGTCGGCCCGGCGCCGGTCCACGATGTCGATCGGCGCGCCCTGCTCGTCGACGCCCTCGGCGTAACGGGCCCAAGAGGCGACGACCAGCGCAGATCGACGCACCGAGCCACCACGACCCAGTTGAGCGGTGATGACCGGCACCAGCCACTTGGGGATCCGGTCGGAGCTCTCCGCGCACAGCCGCGCCAGGGTGTCGCGGATGTAGGGGTTGGCGAACCGGGAGATCAGCTCCCGCTGATAACCCGGCAGGTCGACCCCGGGGACCTGCGGCAGGGTCGGTGCGCCCTCCTGCGACATGTAGCCGAGCAGGAAGTCGACGAACAGCGGGTCCGTGCAGACCTCGTGGGCGTAGCGGTAGCCGGACAGATAGCCGAGGTAGCACAGCGCCTGGTGGCTGGCGTTGAGGAGCCGAAGCTTCATCAGCTCGTACGGCTCGACATCAGGCACCATCTCGACACCCGCCTGCTCGAACGGTGGCCGTCCCTGCGGGAAGCGGTCCTCGAGCACCCACTGGGAGAACGGCTCGCTGACCACCGGCCAGGCATCGCCGATCCCGAACCGCCAGCCGACCTCCTCGACGTCGGCGTCGGTGGTGGCCGGGGTGATCCGGTCCACCATCGAGCTCGGGAAGGCCACCTCGGACCCGATCCAGTCACCCAGATCCGGGTCGCGCAGGGACGCGAACGCCGACAGCATCGCGCGGGCGACCTCGCCGTTGCCGGCGATGTTGTCGCACGACATGACCGTGAACGGTGCCACCCCGGCGGCTCGACGGCGAGCCAGCGCCTCCACGACGTAGCCGAACGCCGTCGAGGGCACCGCACCCGGCCGCAGGTCCTCCTGGATCGCGGGGTCGGAGGCGTCGAAGCCGCCGGTCGCCTGGTTGACGTGGTAGCCGCCCTCGGTGATGGTCAGCGACACGATCCGGATCCGCGGGTCGGTGAGCAGCGCCAGCACGTCCTCGGGGGAGTCGGGGGCGAAGAGGTAGTCGATGATCGAGCCGATCACCCGCCCCTTCACGCCGCCGTCCGGTGCCCGCTCGACGAGCGTGTAGAGATGGTCCTGCGCGGCGAGAGCATCCCGCATGCGTACGTCCTGGGGCATCAGCCCCACCCCGACGATGCCCCAGTCGGTGATGCCCGTGGCGAGCAGGTCGTCGACATAGCGCGCCTGGTGGGCGCGGTGGAAGCCACCGACCCCGAGATGCACGATCCCGGGGGTGACGGCGGAGCGGTCGTAGGCCGGTACGGCAACGGACGCGGAGAGCTCGCCGAGCCGAGCGGTCGTGAGTCGTGGGTAGGTCACTTGACCGCCCCGAGGGAGAGTCCCTGCACCAGCTTGTCCTGAGCGGCGAACCCGGCGATGAGCACGGGCAGCGAGATCAGCGTCGCCCCGGCGGCCAGCTCGGCGAGGTAGGCGTGCTCGGTCTGGATCAGCGTGTTCACGAAGACCGGTCCGGTCTGCGCGGCGACCGACGTCAGCACCTTGGCGTAGAGCTGCTCGTTCCACGCGAAGATGAAGCAGATCAGCGAGGTGGCCGCGACGCCGGGCATCGAGATCGGCGCCACGATGCGGGTCAGGATCCTGAGCGTCGACGCGCCGTCGATCGAGGCCGCCTCGATGATCGCGGGCGGCACCTCGGCCAGGAACGAGCGCATCATCCAGACCGCGATCGGCAGGTTCATCGCGGTGTAGAGCAGGATCAGGACGATCACGTTGTCAGGCATGTTGATGACCTGGGTCGTGAAGAGGTAGATCGGCAGGATCCCCGCGACCATCGGCAGCATCTTCGTCGACAGGAAGAAGAACATCGCGTCCGACCACTTCTTCACCGGCTTGATCGCCAGGGCGTACGCCGCCGGGATGGCCAGGGCGAGCACGAGCAGGGTCGAGATCACGCTGGTGATCACGGAGTTGATCAGCGCCGGGGTGATCGGGTTCGCGGAGGTGAACAGGCTGCTGTAGTTCTCCAGCGTCAGCGGTGCGCCCCAGCTGGGCGGGTAGGTCTGGGCGTCCTGGGGTGCGTGCAGCGAGGTCAGGACCATGTAGAGGATCGGGATCACGAAGATGATGCCGATCAGCCATGCTGCGATCGGGATGACGATCTTCGCCACCCGTTGCCGATTCCAATTTCTCATCGGCTTGCCTCCTCGTCGGTCAGCAGGGACGACACGACGCGCAGCGCGAAGGTCGCGATGATCAGTGAGCCGATGACCACGACGACGCCCAGTGCGGAGGCGACCCCGTAGTCCTTGGCCGAGTAGAACGTCTCGTAGACGGCGTAGGGGATGTTGGTGGAGTTCAGCCCACCGGTCATGCCCAGGACCGAGTCGAAGTTCTGGACGATGAAGATCGTGCCGAGCACGATCGAGAGCTCGAGATAGCGGCGTACGTGGGGGAGCGTCATGTGCACGAACGTCTGCCACCCGTTGCAGCCGTCGATGCTCGCCGCCTCCAGCACCTCGGGATCCTGCGACTGCAGGCCGGCGAGCAGGATCAGCATCATGAACGGCGTCCACTGCCAGATCAGTTCGATCTCGATGGCGAGCTTGGGATGGTCGGTGAGAAAGGCGATGTCCTGGGCGCCGGGCACGCCGAGCTGACCGAGCACACCGTCGACCAGGCCGAACCCGGTCATCAGGATGCCGTTCCCCCAGAAGACCGCGGCCGCGATCGGCACGATCAGGAACGGCGCGATCATCATCGTGCGCACCAGGCCACGGCCGATGAAGGCGTGGTTGAGCAGCAGCGCGATCCCGAGGGCGAGCACGGCGCTGACCCCGACGACGACCACGGTCATCTCGATGGTGTTCAGGACGGCCGTACGGTAGGCCGGCGTGGTGAACACGGTCTTGAAGTTGTCGAGGCCGGCGAAGCTGCGTCCTTCCGCGTCCGGCTGGGCGCTCCAGTTCATGAACGACATCACCAGCGTCGCCACGAACGGCAGCTGGGTCACCACGATCAGGAAGACCAGCGCGGGCAGCAGCGGCGCACGCAGCTTCCACGACTCCCGGCCCCATTTCTTGTACGCCGCGGGCGGCCGGGTCGCCGCCGGCTCGGTTCTTGTTCGTGGTGGTGCGGTCACGGAGGCCATCACTGCTTCTCCTTCTGGACGTCGCCGTACGCCTGGGCGAGCGACTGACAGCGGTCGAGTGCCGCGTCGGTGGTCTTCGAGCCCGAGATGGCGCTGCTGAGCTGTTTGGCGCACTCGGTGCCGAAGTCGGTGAAGCTCGGGACCCCGACGAACTGGATGCCGTTGTAGGGCCGCTTCTGGACGCCGGGGTTGTCGGCCTGGGCGTTCTTGATCGCGTTCATGGTCGGGGTCGCGAAGGAGCCGGCGACCTCGAGGTACTCGGGGTTCTCATAGGTCGAGGCCCGCTTGCCGGCGGGCACGTTGGTCGGCCCGCCGGTGTCGTGCTCGGTGTCGGCCATCACCAGCTGCTCGTACTCCTTGCTGGAGGCCCAGGCGACGAACTCCTTGGCGTCCTCCTGGTGCCGGGACGCCTTCTGGATCGCCCACGCCCAGGTGTAGAGCCAGCCTGCGTTCTCGGTCTGGTCGTGCGGGGCGGCGACGTAGCCGACCTTGCCCTTGACCGGCGAGTCGGCCGCCTCGAGCGGCCCGGCACCGGAGGTGGCGTCGTACCACATCGCCACCTTGCCCTGCTGCATGGCGTTGAGGCACTGCGGGAAGCTGAAGGTCGCAGCACCGGCCTCGCCGTGCTCGTGGACCAGGTCGACGTAGAAGTTCGCGGCCTTCTTGAAACCGCCCTTGTCGACCTGGGCGTTCCAGCCCTCGTCGAACCAGGTGCCGCCCATGGTGTTGACCACGGTGGTGATCGAGGCGAGGTTGTCGCCCCAGCCGGCCAGGCCACGCAGGCAGATGCCGCGCATGTCGGCCTCGGCCTCGTCGATCTCGGCCGCGAAGCCGGCGACCTGCTCCCAGGTCGGGTTGGCCGGCATCTCGATGCCGTGCTTCTCGAACAGGTCCTTGCGGTACATCAGGAAGGAGGACTCGCCGTAGAACGGCTGGCCATAGACCTTGCCTCCCGCCGAGAGCGCCTCGGTCATCGGCGGCAGGATGTCGTCCTGGTCGAACTCGGGGTCGTTCGCGATGCTCTCCATGTCCGAGATCCAGCCGGCCTCGGCGTAGTAGGGGATCTCGAAGTTGGACAGCGTCGCCACGTCGTAGATCCCGGACTGGTTGGCGAACTCGGTGCTCGCGGTGTCGCGCATGTCCTGCTCGACCTTGACCACGAAGTTGACCTCGATCCCGGTCTCCTCGGTGAAATGCTCAGCGGTGAGCTCCTGGAGCTCGAGCATCTGGGGGTTGTTCACCATCAGCACCGTGATGCTGTGCTCACCCGCGCTCGTCCCGCCGGCTCCCAGGCCGCCGGTCCCACATGCCGTCAACATCACCGTCGTCAGTGATAGCGCTGTCAGCGCTGCGGAGGTCCGTCTCCGTGCCCGCATCGATCTGCCTCCTCGCAGTGTGACTGTCGTCACCGACCACGATGGCGTAATTCGGCCCGGACCCCCTAGCCCGGTCGATGCGCCCGGAACGCCCGGTTGCTGCCCGTTCTCAGGCCCGAATGACCCTAGGTCCGAGTGCCGAGAACCGGCGGGCCTCACTGGCCGGGAGCTCGGTGCCGGTGATGAGCAGCTCGAAGTCGCGTACGCCGGCGAAACGGCACAGGCTGGAGGCCCCGAACTTGGTGTGGGCGCCGAAGAAGACCCGCCGCCTGGAGCGCTCGATGGCGGCCCTCTTGACCGCGGCCACCGACGGGTCCTGGGTGGTCAGGCCCTGCTCGCGCGAGATCCCGTTGGCGCCGATGTAGGCCAGGTCGATCACCAGGTCGGCCAGCATCCGGGTCGCCCACTGGTCCACGACGCCCCGGGTGATGGTGCGGACGCGCCCGCCCAGCACGATCACGGTGAGCTCCGGATCCGCGGAGAGGCGGGTGGCCACTGGGAGCGAGGGCGTGATGATCGTCGCCGGTCCCTGGCCGAAGAGCTCCTCGGCCAGGAACTGCGGCATGGTGCCCTCGTCGATGTAGATCGTCTCGGCACCGTGCCGGTGCTGCAGGGCGGCCCGGGCGATCCGGTGCTTCTCGTCGACGTCGCGGCCGGCCCGGAACTCGAGCGAGGTCTCGAAGCTGCCGCTCTCCAGGGCGACCGCGCCGCCGTAGACCCGCTCGACGACGCCGCGGTCGGCGAGCACCTTGAGGTCGCGCCGGATCGTCTCGACGCTCACCCCGAGCTCGGGTGCGAGGTCGGTCACCGACACCCGGCCGGTCGTACGTGCGCGGGCCAGGATCTGCTCCTGCCGGGACTCGTTCGCGAGCGACGGTTCGGTCGACGTCATGGCGTCATCATGCCCGGAATCGTGCCCGGTTCGTAGGGGTGCGGCCGAACCGGGCGCCCGGTTGGCATGATCGGGGCGTTCTGGTGCACCATGTCACCGGCACCCTCTGGTGACACTGTCGGGCGGACGGTGCCGCGGCGTTTTGCGGCTACCCCGCCGCGTACGTAAGATTGAATCTCGGCGTGCGCAGTGCGCCGTTCCTGCAGGCATCTGCTGGCACCTATCGCTTCGGGGTCCGGTCTGCCTTGCCGCGGGTCGACACAAGACTTTGAGTTCGGAGCAATGAAGGAGACCGCGGTGTACGCGATCGTGAAGGCTGGCAGCAAGCAGCAGAAGGTCGTTGTCGGCGACGTCATCGAGATCGACCGCCTCGACGGCGAGAACGGCTCGGCCGTCTCGCTGCCCGTGGTCCTCCTGGTCGACGGCGAGAACGTGACCTCGACCGGCCTCGACAAGGCTTCGGTTGCGGCTGAGATCGTCGGTGCCTCCAAGGGCCCGAAGATCATCATCCAGAAGTACAAGAACAAGACCGGCTACAAGAAGCGCCAGGGTCACCGTCAGAAGTACACCCAGGTCAAGGTCACCGCGATCAACGCCTGATTCCGGCGTTCTAGAGATACTTGAAGGACTGAGAAGATGGCACACAAGAAGGGTGCAGCAAGCACCAAGAACGGTCGCGACTCCAACGCCCAGCGCCTCGGCGTCAAGCGCTTCGGTGGTCAGCTCGTCAACGCCGGCGAGATCATCGTCCGCCAGCGTGGCACCCACTTCCACCCCGGCACCAACGTCGGCCGTGGCGGCGACGACACCCTGTTCGCCCTGCAGCCGGGCGCGGTCGAGTTCGGCAAGCGCCGCGGCCGCCGGGTGATCAACATCGTCCCGGGCGACGCCTGAGCAACGCTTTCGAAGGGCCCTCTCCGATTCGGAGAGGGCCCTTCGGCGTTTCGGGTGGGGGTGGCGGTTCGTCTAGGTATGCAGCCGAACACTCACTTCCCACGTGGAACTCCACCCGGGAAGTGGCGGTTGGGCTGCATACCTAGACGAACATTCAGACGTACGCCGCACGAGCAGCGATCGCCTCGAAGGTGTCCCACGGGACCTCCCAGCGGGTCCCGGAGCGGGGCCAGTGGATCGCGATGTCGGTGATCCCGATCTCGGCGTAGGAGCCGGCGAGGTCCTCGAACGCATCGGCAGACTCGGTCCACGGCTCGTCGGTGAAGCCGGACATGAACAGCTTCGGCATCGCGTCGTAGTCACGACCGGCCTTCTCGCACTCCTCGCGAAGTCGTCCGAGCCGCTGGGCGACGAACTCCTTCGGGTCCTCGCCGTGCGGGTTGGCGATCCAGCCGTCACCGATCTCGGCCGCGAGCCGGATGCCGCGCGGGCCGTTGCCGGCCAGCCACAGCGGGGTGCGGGGCTGCTGCACCTGACCGGGGGAGACGGTGACCTCGTGGGTCTGCCAGTGCTCGCCCTCGATCGTCACCGGTGAGTCGCGCAGCAGCCGGTCGACGGTGCGGGTCCACTCCGCGAACCGGTCGGCGCGCTCGCGAGGCGTGAACGTCCGACCGAGCACGTCGCCGTCGGAGGTGTGGTCGTCGCCGCCCGCGCCGATGCCGATGGTGATGCGCCCGCCGGAGATCCGGTCGAGGCTGCGGATCGCGGCGGCGGTCGGGATCGGCGTACGGAAGTTCGGGGTGGTCACCAGCGTGCCGAGCCGGATCGTGGAGGTGAGGGCGGCCGCGGCGGCCATCGACGTGAACGCCTCCTCCCACGGGCTGTGCCCGCGCCAGGCCAGGTGGTCGTAGACCCACGCCGTCTCGAACCCGAGCTGCTCGGCCTGCACCCAGCGCTCGCCCATCGCCGGCCAGTCCTCGATCGGCCACATCACCGTTCCTACTCGCATGCGCACAGTCTGCACCCGAGGCCGCGGCACGTCGCGCGGATAGCAGGTGTAGAGCGTGCCGTCGGTAGGCTGGAGCCATGGCTGTACCCACCTTCGTCGACCGCGTCACCCTCCACGTCGAGGCCGGTCGCGGCGGACACGGGGTGGCGTCGGTGCACCGTGAGAAGTTCAAGCCGCTCGGCGGCCCCGACGGCGGCAACGGTGGTCCGGGCGGATCCATCATCCTGCGCGTCGACCCCGACGTGACCACCCTGATCGACTACCACCACAGTCCCAAGCGCAAGGCCCCCAATGGCGGCCAGGGCGCCGGTGACCACAAGAACGGCGCCCACGGCGAGGACATGGTGCTCTCCGTCCCCGACGGCACCGTGGTGACCGACATGAGCGGCAACGTCCTCGCCGACCTGGTCGGCCCGGGCTCCGAGCTGGTCATCGCCGAGGGCGGCCGTGGCGGGCTCGGCAACGCCGCGCTGGCCTCCTCCAAGCGCAAGGCTCCCGGCTTCGCGCTCCTCGGGGAGCCGGGCGAGGCGCGAGAGATCGGGCTGGAGCTCAAGGTCGTCGCCGACATCGGCCTGGTCGGGTTCCCGAGCGCGGGCAAGTCGTCCCTGATCGCGGCGATCTCGCGAGCCAGGCCGAAGATCGCCGACTACCCGTTCACCACGCTGGTGCCGAACCTCGGCGTCGTGAAGGGCGGCGAGATCACCTTCACCGTCGCCGACGTGCCGGGCCTGATCGAGGGCGCCGCCGACGGCCGCGGCCTCGGCCACGAGTTCCTGCGCCACATCGAGCGCTGCGCCGCGCTCGTCCACGTCATCGACACCGCGAGCATCGAGCCGGGCCGCAACCCGATCGATGACCTCGACGTCATCGAGAACGAGCTCTCCCGCCACGGCGGCCTCGAGGACCGGCCCCGCCTGGTCGCCCTGAACAAGGTCGACGTCCCCGACGGCCGTGAGATCGCAGAGATGACCATCGGCGAGTTCGAGAAGCGCGGGATGAAGGTCTTCGAGATCTCCGCGGCCTCCGGGGAGGGCACCCAGCAGCTGATCTACGCGATGGCTGAGTTGGTGGCTGCCTCCCGCAAGGACGTCCCCGTGGTCGCGCCGACCCGGATCGTGCTGCGCCCCGAGGGTGCGGAGGGCAAGAACGGCTTCACGGTCAAGGTGTCCAAGAACGGCGAATACCTCGTCCGCGGCCCGCAGCCCGAGCGCTGGGTGCGCCAGACCGACTTCGAGAACGAGGAGGCCGTCGGCTACCTCGCCGACCGTCTCAACCGGCTCGGCGTCGAGATGCGCCTGGTCGAGCTCGGGGCCCAGGAGGGCGACACCGTCATCATCGGTGACCCGGCCAACGCGGTCGTCTTCGACTTCCGCCCCTCGATCGAGACCGGCGCCGAGATGCTCGGCCGCCGCGGCGAGGACCAGCGCTTCTACGAGGAGCGCCCCGCTGCCGCCAGGCGACGCGAGATCGACGCCGGCATGGAGACCAAGGAAGAGTACGAGGCCCGCGCCGACGTCGCTCGCCGGCTGCGCGACGGGGCCGGCCCGGTGGCGTACGAGATCGGAGGCGAGGACGACCCCGACGCCGACTGGGCCGAGGACGACCCGTCGGTGGACTCGGAGCGGTAGCGCCCGCTCGACCAGCGGAAACGTGCGGCTCGACCGGCGTGGGCGCCGGTAGGATCCGGCGCAGCGGAGAGTGCAGGCTGACGTACGAGGGGGATCGGTGCAGCGCGAGGTCGTGACCGGGGCACGCCGGGTGGTGGTCAAGGTCGGGTCGTCGTCACTGACGACGGCCGCGGGAGGCATCGACCCCGACCGGGTCAGCGCGCTGGTCGACGTGCTCGCCAAGACCCGGGCCGCCGGCGCCGAGGTCGTGCTGGTCTCCTCAGGAGCGATCGCGGCCGGGCTGTCGCCGCTGGGCCTGGCCAAGCGTCCCAGGGCGCTGGCCAAGCAGCAGGCGGCGGCGAGCGTCGGGCAGGGGCTGCTCGTTCACCGCTACACCGACGAGCTCGCCCGGCACGGTATCATCGCCGGTCAGGTGCTGCTCACGGTCGATGACCTGAACCGGCGCGCGCACTACCGCAACGCCGACGCGACGCTGTCGAAGCTGCTCGACCTGGGCGTTCTTCCGATCGTCAACGAGAACGACACGGTGGCCACCTCCGAGATCCGGTTCGGCGACAACGACCGGCTCGCGGCGCTGGTGGCCCACCTGGTCAAGGCCGACCTGCTCGTGCTGCTCAGCGACGTCGACGCGCTCTACGACGCACCGCCGTCCCAGCCCGGCTCGCAGCGGATCGACGAGGTCGCCTCGCTGGACGACCTCGCCGGGGTGACCATCGGCAAGGCGGGTGCCGCCGGAGTGGGCACCGGGGGGATGGTGACCAAGCTGGAGGCCGCCCGGATCGCCGTCGACGACGGTGTTCCGGTCGTGCTGACCTCGGCGGCTCAGGCTCAGGCCGCGCTCGCGGGCGAGGCGGTCGGCACCCTGTTCCATGCCGTCGGCAAGCGGCGCCCGGCGCGACTGCTGTGGCTCCAGCACGCCACCGAGCCGGTCGGCTCGATCACCGTCGACGCCGGTGCGGTCACCGCGATCAGCAAGCGGGGCGCGTCGCTGCTGGCGGCGGGCGTCACCGGCTCCTCCGGGGCGTTCCATGCCGGTGACCCGGTCGACGTCCTCGACCCGTCGGGCGTGGCCGTCGCGCGCGGGCTGGTGAACTACGACGCCGACGAGATCCCGCGACTGGCCGGGCGCTCCTCCGGCTATCTCGAGGCCAACCTGGGGGCTGCGTACGCGCGGGAGGTCATCCACCGCGACGACCTGGTCGTCCTGTGAGCAGAGCCCGGTGGGTGCCGCTGGCGCTGGCGTGGGGAGTGCTGGTCGTCTGTGGCCTGCCCGCGTTGGCGATCACGTTCTCCCGCGCCCTGGCGAGCACGGACCTGCGGGCGGTGCGGATGGCCGCGTTCGCGCCCTTCGGCGTCGGGCTCTACGCCCTGTGCCTGATCGCGGTCCTGGTGCTGGTCTGGCTGGCCACCGGTCCAGGGCGGATGCGGCTCGCGGTCCTCGCCGGGGTCGTCGCGCTGCTGCTGGCCGTGCACGTGGCCTGGCAGGCACCGCTCTACGCCGGGTCCCGGGCGACCAGCGCCGGTGAGCCGTTGACCGTGATGACCACCAATCTCTTCGAGGGCAAGGGCGACACCGACGCCGTGGTCGAGGCGGTGCGCGCGCACAAGGTCAACGTGCTCGCCATCCAGGAGATCACCCCGGAGGCGTTCGTGAAGCTGTCGAAGACGCTGCGCGAGCAGCTGCCCTACCGGATCGGTGAGGCCGCCCCCGGCACCAAGGGCACGATGATCTTCGCCGACCAGCCGATCACCAAGTCGCGCCGGATCGCGACGTCGATGGGGTCGTGGGTCGCCGACGTGGGGGAGTGGCGGGTCGTCGTCGCCCATCCGGCGCCGCCCACGCTCGCATCGTGGCCGGCCGAGCAGGAGCTGATGATCGAGGAGGCGGCCGCGGAGAAGCCCGACCTCGTCCTGGGCGACCTGAACGCCTCGCTCGACCACCACACGGTCCGGCGGCTGCTCGACGCCGCAGAGGTGCAGGACGCGGCCCGGGCCAGCAACGCCGGATGGCAGCCCACCTGGCCGACCGAGGGGTTCGCCGGCGTACCTCTTCCGCCTTCGACCGCGATCGACCATGTGCTGATCGGGGACGCGCTGGTCGCGCTCGCGACTGAGACCGTCGAGGTGCCGGGCTCCGACCACCTGGCCCTGGTCGCCTACCTCGGTACTCCTGAGGAGTGAGGCGCCGCCGCGCTAGCCGGTCTCGAGCACGCCGAACCACTGCTCGGCGCCATAGGCCTCGAACCGTTCGACCTCGACGAACCCGAGCTTCCGGGCCAGGCGCAGGGAGCGTTCGTTGGCCACCTGGGTGGTGAGGACCACCGGCTCGCCAGGGAGCGTCCTCTCGATCCAGCCGAGAGCCGCCCGGGTCGCCTCGGTCGCGATGCCCCTGCCCCAGGTGGTCGGGAGAAACTCGTAGCCGATCTCGACCTCGTCGCCCTCCTCGCGTACGTGGTGCGCCCAGGCCCGATCGCGCCGCTGGACCGTGATCCTCCCGATGAACTCGCCGGCGTGCTCGACGGCGAAGATTCCGGGCCTGGTGTTCGGATCCTCCGGGATCAGCTGCTCCAGCTCTTCTCGGGTGTGCTGCGGTCCGCCGAGGAAGGCCTGCACGGTCTCGTCCGAGAGCAGCTCGGCCAGGCCTTTCCTGTCTGCTGTCTTCGTCTCGCGGAGAATCAGGCGGTCGGTGACGATCTGTTCTGGGGGCCAGGGGACGTCGCCGAGGGGTTTCATGGCCTTGGACCGTAGCTGAGGCTGTGGGGTTGGTCAGGGGATTCTGGTCGTACGTCGGGTTCTGCTGTTGCTTCGGTGGTCGAGCTTGTCGAGACCACCCAGCCCCGCTGGTCGAGCCGCCGGAGCCGCTAGGCGGAGGCGTGTCGAGACCAACACAGTTCCTCGGCTGATCGAGTCTGCCGAGAACTCCCTGCCG
>NZ_JBEYUV010000042.1:0-45538 GCF_040643685.1 Nocardioides sp. NPDC047086 | reverse complement strand
ATCTGGTCCGGAGTCCAGGACCGCCGAAGGCGGCCGGCGAAGCCGGCGCCCGCAGGGCGTCCTTGACGCCGGACCAGATCGAGAAGACCCTCCAAACAGGGTCGGCGGCCCAGACCAGCCCCGAAGAACGGTTACGCACAGGGTGGTCTCGACAAGCCCGACCACCGGCGTCGAGATCTCACCAGGAGACCTCACCCGCCCGCGCAACATACGCCGCCTTCATCAAGCTCACCAGATCAGCGACACCGACACGGTGCTCGACCCCCGCCGAGACATCACGTACCTGGACCTTCCCCGCCTCCGCCTCGACAGACCCGATGACCGCGATCAGCGGCTCACGCCGGCGCCGAGACTCACGGATCCTGGCGCCGAGGGAGCCATCCGGGTCCAGGCGCGGACGGAGGCCCTCGGCGACGAGCGCGTCGGCGAGGGCGCGGGCGGCGGGGTCCTGGGACGGGGAGACCGGGAGGATGGCGATCTGGGTCGGTGCGAGCCACAGCGGGAGGCGACCCTGGTAGTGCTCGAGCACGGCCGCGGTGACACGCTCCATGGACCCGAGGGTGCCGCGATGGACCATCACGACCCGCTGCCGGGAGCCGTCGGCGGCGTCGTAGGTGAGATCGAAGCGCTCGGGCTGGTTGAAGTCGATCTGGACGGTGGCGATGGTCTCCTCGTGACCGCCGGGGTCGAGGACCTGCAGATCGAGCTTGGGTCCGTAGAAGGCGGCCTCGCCCGGTGCCACCACGACCTCGACGCCCGCCCCGGCCGCTGCCTTCCTCAGCGCCTCCTCGGCACCGTCCCACTGCTCGGCTGAGCCGAGGTAGGACGGGGAGGCGTCACGGAGGGAGAGGCGTACGTAGTCGACCCGCAGACCGAGGATCCGCTGGGCTTCGAGCGCTGAGCGCAGCGCCTTCGCCGCCTCGTCCGCCACCTGGTCGGGACGGCAGAAGACATGGGTGTCGTCCAGGTTGATCTGGCGCACCCGGCTCAGCCCCGAGAGCACCCCGGAGCGTTCGGCACGGAACATCGGAGCGAGCTCGTGCAGCCGGATCGGGAGCTCGCGGTAGGAGTGCGGTCGCGCCTTGTAGACCAGCGCATGATGGGGACAGTTCGCGGGACGCAGCACGAGCTCGTCGCCGCTCTCCCCCGCCGAACCCGACCCCATGGCCATCGGCGGGAACATGTCCTCGGCGAACTTCGCCCAGTGACCCGAGCGTTCGAAGAGCGCGCGTTTTCCGAGCACCGGGGTCTTGACCGGTACGCAGCCATCAGCCCGGGCGAGGTCGGCGGCGAGCCGTTCGAGCTCGGCGAAGATGACGGCTCCGTCGGGCAGCCAGAGCGGCAGCCCGGAGCCGGCCAGCGGGTCGGTGGCGAAGACGGCGAGGTCGCGGTTGAGCTCACGATGGTCGAGACGGGGCTCGGGAGAGTCAGCGGAATTCATCGGTAGGTGCTCCTTGGGAATGGGCCCGGAGCACGGTCACCAGAGACGAGAACCGCCCCGGATCAATGCTCCGGGGCGGTCTGCGAAAAGTGGACAGCAGGTCAGCGCCGGAGTGGGTCCGGCGTCGTCGTGCTCATCGCGCGCTGCTGCATGGCACTCACCCTAGCGGCTCGAGGGCGACGTACGCACTCGAGTTTCCGAGCCTCAGAGCTCGGTGGTGTCGAGGAGCTCGCCGAGCTCCTCGCGGGAGAGGTCGCGCATCTCGCCGGGCTTCATGGTGCCCAGCCGTACCGGGCCGATCCGGGTGCGGGTCAGCCGCGTGACCGGGTGACCGAGGTGGTCCAGCAGGCGGCGCACGATTCGGTTGCGTCCTTCGTGGATGACCAGCTCGATGATCGACTTGTCCTTGCGGGTCTCCATGATCCGGGCCTTGGTCACGGTCACCGGGCCGTCCTCGAGAGTGACGCCGGCGAGGAGCCGCTTGCGTACGTTCGGGAAGATCTCGCCGGTGACCTCGGCGACGTAGGTCTTGTCGACCTCGTAGCTGGGGTGGGCCAGCCGGTGCGCGAAGTCACCGTCGTTGGTGAGGATGATCAGGCCCTCGGTGTCGGTGTCGAGACGCCCGACGTGGAAGAGGCGCTCCGGACGTTCGGCGACCAGGTCGGAGAGGTTGCGGCGGCCCTCGGGGTCGCTCATCGTCGAGACCACGCCACGGGGCTTGTTGAGGGCCAGGTAGACCTTGCCGGAGATCGGCGGGAGCCGCTTGCCGTCGACGCGTACGACGTCCTTGCCGGGGTCGACCTTGGTGCCGAGGCGGGTGACCACCTCGCCGTTGACCTCGACGGAGCCGTTGAGCATCAGGATCTCGCTGCCGCGCCGCGAGGCGATGCCGGCCAGGGCCAGCAGCTTCTGGAGCCGGATCAGGCCCTCGTCGTCCAGCGGAAGATCGTCTCGCTCAGGAAGGTCACTCACGGTTTCGATTCTCCCGCATCCTCAGGATCGGACCCATTCGCCGCAGGCTCCTCGGGCTGCGCGGCGAGCGCCTCCTGGCTGACCTGCTCGGTCAGCTCCTCCTCCATGTCGGCGAGGTCGGGCAGGTAGGGCGCCAGCTCGGGCAGCTCGCCGAGGTCGGTGATGCCGATCCGTTCCAGGAAGTAGCCGGTGGTGCGGTAGAGGTTGGCGCCGGTCTCGTGGTCCTGGCCGGCCTCCTCGACGAGGCCGCGGGTGAGCAGCGTACGCATCACGCCGTCGACGTTGACGCCACGGATCGCGGAGACCCGGGCACGCGAGACGGGCTGCTTGTAGGCGACCACCGCGAGCGTCTCCAGCGCCGCCTGGGTCAGCCTCGCCTGCTGCCCCTCGAGCACGAAGCCTCCGACGACCTCGGCGTAGGCCTCGCGAGTGTAGAACCGCCAGCCACCGGCGACGTTGCGCAGGTCGAAGCCGCGGCCCTGCTCGGTGTACTCGGTGGACAGGCCCGCCAGAGCGTCGACCACCGACGCGGTCGGGTGGCCCACGGCCGAGGCCAGCGCGGCCGCCTCGAGCGGCTCGTCGGCGACCATCAGCACGGCCTCGAGCGCCGGGCGCAGGTCGGCGAAATCGATCGCGAGCGTATCGTCAGAGGCCTCAGTCATCGTCCTTCTCCCCATCATCGGCGCCGCCCTCCGCGGGCGGCTGCCCCTCGAACTCGTCCTGGATCAGCTCGTCGACATCGAGCGCCTCATCGCCGGTCCAGCGTACGGTCAGCTCGCCCAGCGCGGTGACCTGGTCGAAGGCGACCGCACCCTCGCGGAAGAGCTCCAGCAGCGAGAGGAACCGGGCCACCGTGGTCAGGGTGTCCGGCGAGTCGGAGCACAGGCTACGGAAGGTGACCTGTCCCGAGGCGCGCAGCCGCTCGATGACCAGCGCCGCCTGCTCCTTGACCGACACCTTCGAGCCGTGGATGTGGGCCAGCCCGATCTCGGGTGGCCCCGGCTTGGGCGCCATCGCGGCAGCGGCCAGCTGGGCGAACTGGTCCAGCCCGATCCCGATCAGCACCTCCGGCAGCAGGCCGGCGTAGCGCGGCTCGAGCTGGACCGAGCGCGGGTGTCGCTTGGACTCCTTCGCCAGCCGCTCGCCGAAGACGGCCGCGACCTGCTTGAACGCCTTGTACTGCAGCAGCCGCGCGAAGAGGAGGTCGCGCGCCTCGAGCAGCGCGAGGTCCTCCTCGTCCTCGACGTCACCCTGCGGCAGCAGCCGGGCCGCCTTCAGGTCGAGCAGCGTGCTCGCGACCAACAGGAAGTTGGAGGTCTGCTCGAGGTCCCAGGTGCCCTTCTCCCCCGCGCCCTTCTTGACGAAGGCGATGAACTCGTCGGTCACGGTGGCCAGAGAGACCTCGGTGATGTCGAGCTTGTGCTTGGCGATCAGGCTGAGCAGCAGGTCGAAGGGACCCTCGAAGTTGTCGAGGCGCACCTCGAATCCCCCGGCGCCGCTCGGCTCCTGTTCCTCGACCCCGTCCGGGGCTGGTGTCATCTGCGCGGCCGTCACCGTGGGTCAGCGAGCCGGTGCACGAGGGCGCTGTCGTCCCCGTACTCCTCGAGGTCGGCCAGCACGATCGCGAGCGCCTCGCGCACCAGCCGGCCGCGGTCGACGGCGATGCTGTGCTTGGCCCGCAGGTTGAGCCGGGCGTGCTCGAGGTCGAGCAGCTCCTCAGAGGTGATGTAGACCGTCATCTTCTCGTCATGACGTACGCGCCCGCTGGACCGCTTCTTGGCGGCCGGCGTCTCCTCGGCCGGCTCGGGCACGGCGTGCACCGGCCGGGTCTTGGCCTCAGCGCCCGCGGCGCCGTCCGACGTACGCCGGAACAGGTCGTCAGCGGCGGGAACCCTCACTCGCCTCGTTGCCATCGGGCCAGCACCTCCTTGGCGAGCATCCGGTAGGAGTCGGCGCCGGTGGAGCTGGAGGCGTACTCGGTGATCGGCTCGCCGACCACGGTGGAGTCGGCGAACTTCACGGTGCGGCGGATGACGCTGTGGAAGACACGGTCGCCCCAGCCGTTGACCAGGGTCTCCATGACCTCGCGGCTGTGCATGGTGCGGCTGTCGTACATCGTGCCCAGTATTCCGTCGATCTTCAGGCGCGGGTTGAGCCGCTCCTGAACCTTGTCGATTGTGTCCTTGAGCAGGGCGACGCCGCGCAGGGCGAAGTATTCGCACTCCAGCGGGACGACCACGGAGTCGGAGGCGGTGAGCGCGTTGACGGTCAGCAGGCCCAGGCTCGGCTGGCAGTCGATGAGGATCACGTCGTAGTTGGCGACGGCCGGAGCCAGGGCGCGGGCCAGGGTCTGCTCGCGGGCGACCTCCTGGACCAGCTGCACCTCGGCGGCGGAGAGGTCGATGTTGGCCGGGAGCAGGTCGACACCGTCGATGCCGGAGGGGACGACGACGTCCTCGAGCGTGATGTCACGCTCCATCAGCAGGTTGTAGACGGTCAGCTCGATCTCGTTTGGCTGGAGCCCCAGACCGACCGAGAGCGATCCCTGCGGGTCGAAGTCGACCATCAGCACCTTGCGGCCGTGCTCGGCCAGCGCAGCACCCAGGTTGATGGTCGTCGTGGTCTTGCCGACGCCACCCTTCTGGTTGACCATCGCCACCGTGCGCGCGGGGCCGCCGGTGGCGCGTCCCGGCTCGGGGAGGTGGGGCCAGGGGCGACCGGTCGGACCCATCTTGTTCTTGCCCGGGGAGTCGAAGGAACCCGCGTCGGGCTCGGGGGCGTCGGCGCGCAGCCGGGCCGAGGGCGGATAGGCCGGCGGCGGTGCTGCCGGAGTCTGCGGAGGCATCTGCGGCGCGGTCGCGCCACCTGCTCCGAAATAGCTGTCTTCCATTCCTCCACCCCCGGTTCAGTTGCCGCGGCCCTAGGACGATCGCGGCGTGCGGGTCTATATGTCGACACGGCGACTGTATGACCCAGATCTGCGCGACTGTAGGAGCCGCGCCGGGCGTGTCACAAGGCAAATCTGGGTGATTCTGCTACGCGACCCGAATCTGTTGACGACCCGTGGACCTGGCCCCGCGTGAGCCCCACAGGACAGGCACTCGATGTGGAGAAATCTGTGGATGAATCTCCGACCGATCTGCCGGTCTCAGCGCGACCGGCGGCGCTTCTGGAGCTGGTCGTAGGCCTTGCCCGCGGCGTCCTTGATCTTCTTCTGGTTCTCGGGCTTGCGAGCCTCGTTGGCGATCTTGGCGATGGCCGCGACGACGACGGGGTTCTTCAGTAGCTTGCGCACGCCCCAACGCTAGCGGAACCGGGCAACCCGTCACAGCCGACGCATCGCCACCGTCGCCAGGACCAGCTCCCCGGCCTCGTCGCTCGCGTCCAGATCTGCCACCGCCTCGATCACCCAGTCGTGGTCGCCGGCCGGGTCGTCCAGGGTCTGGGTGATCCGCCAGACCCGGGTCGAGTCGTACGCCTCGTCCTCCTCGTCCACCCCTGCCGGCGCGCCGCGCTCGGCCGTCCAGGTGAGCAGCTTGGGCGAGCGCGAGTCCGCGGAGATGCCCACGTCGTCGTGCTCGGCGAAGTAGGCCTCCAGGGCGTCGTCCCAGCGAGATCTCGTCATCACGACGTCGCGGGCCGGGTCGAAGCGGTCGGCGGCCGCGCGCTCGAGACGCATCAGGCCGTCGAGGTCGTCGCGCGAGACGGCGTCGCCCCGGGCCCACATCGCGTTGCGGACCATGATCTCGAAGGCACGGGTCTGCTGCGACAGGGACCGCGGCGGCGGAGGAGCCTCGTGGTGGGCGACGGCGGACGGGATGTGCTCGGGGTCGGAGAGCGCCTCCCACTCGTCCAGGAGGCTCGAGTCGGTCTGTCGGATCGTCTCCCCCAGCCACTCGATCAGGTCCTCGATCTCGGGACTCTTGTGGCTCTCGGGAACAGTGTGCCGGAAGGTGCGGTAGGCGTCGGTCAGGTAGCGCAGCACCAGGCCTTCGGAGCGGGCGAGCTGGTAGCGGCGTACGACGTCGGTGAAGGTCATCCCCTGCTCGTACATCTCGCGCAGGATCGACTTGGGGTCGAGGGCGTCCTCGGGCAGCCACGGGTGGGTGCCGCGGTAGACCTCGAAGAGCGCCTCGAGCCGCTCGGCCATCGGCTTGGGCCAGGTGATCTCCTCGATGAGGGCCATCCGCTCGTCGTACTCGACGCCGTCGGCCTTCATGTTCTCGATCGCCTTGCCACGGGCCTCGTGCTGCTGGGCGAAGAGGATCTGGCGTGGGGGCTCGAGCACGGACTCGATCACCGAGACGATCTCGAGGGTGTGCTCGGGCGAATCCGGATCGAGCGTGTCGAGGGCGGCGAGGGCGAAGTGCGCCAGCGGCTGGTTGAGCGCGAAGTCGGCAGGAAGGGCCTCGGTCAGGACGTAGCGCCGCCCGTACGCATCGGGCTCGGCGAGCCTGGTCAGGACCCCGCTGTGGACCAGGGACCGGGTCAGGCGCAGGGCCCGGCGGGCGAGCTTGAGCTGGGTGCGCCGCTCCTCATGATTGTCCATGGTGATCCGGCGCATCACCTCGAAGGCGTCCTCGTCGCGCGCGACGACGTTGAGGATCATCGAGTTGTCGACCTTCATCCGGCTCTGCAGCGGCTCCGGGGCGCCGTCGACGAGCTTGGTGAAGGTCGCCTCGGTCCACACGACCGTACCCTCGGGAGGCTTCTTGAGCTGGGCCTTGGAGTTCTTCTTGCCGGCCTTGCGGCGCTCCTCGGACTTCGCCTTGGCCTTCTCGTTCTCGATGATGTGCTCGGGGGCCTGGACGACGACGTAGCCCTGGGTGTCGAAGCCCGCCCGGCCGGCTCTTCCGGCGATCTGCAGGAACTCCCTGGTGCGGAGGATGCGCTGGCGGCGGCCGTCGAACTTGGCCAGGCCGGTGAAGAGCACGGTGCGGATCGGGACGTTGATGCCGACGCCGAGGGTGTCGGTGCCGGCGATGACCTTGAGGAGCCCGGCCTGGGCGAGCTGCTCCACCAGTCGCCGGTAGCGGGGCAGCATGCCGGCGTGGTGGACGCCGATGCCCTTGCGCAGCAGCTTCGAGAGCGTCTTGCCGAAGCCGGCGGCGAAGCGGACCGGCTCTAGCCGCTTGGCGATCTGGTCCTTCTCCTCGGTGGAGAGCTTCAGCCAGCTCGCGTTGAGCAGCGAGGTGCCGTGGGTGACGGCGTCCTTCTGGGTGAAGTGCACGACGTAGACCGGCGCCTGACCGGTGGTGACGAGCTCCTCGAGGGTCTCCTGGAGCGGGGTGAGGCGCCAGTCGAAGGTGAGCGGAACCGGTCGTTCCGCCTGGTCGACGAGGACGGTGTCGCGGCCGTTTCGCCTGGTCATGTCCTTGGCGAGGGCGCTGGTGTCACCGAGGGTCGCGCTCAGCAGCAGGAACTGTGCCTGCGGGAGCTCGAGCAGCGGCACCTGCCACGCCCAGCCGCGGTCGGGCTCGCCGTAGTAGTGGAACTCGTCCATGATGACGAGCCCGACGTCGGCATGACTGCCCTCGCGCAGCGCCAGGTTGGCGAGCACCTCGGCGGTGCAGCAGATGATCGGGGCGTCGGCGTTGACCGACGCGTCACCGGTGAGCATGCCGACGTTCTCGGCGCCGAAGGTCTCGACCAGGTCGAAGAACTTCTCGCTGACCAGGGCCTTGATCGGCGCGGTGTAGAAGGAGACCTTGTCCTCGGCCAGTGCCGCGGCGTGCGCGCCCGCCGCGACCAGCGACTTCCCCGAGCCGGTCGGCGTCGCCAGGATGACGTTGTCGCCGGCCAGGATGGACATGATCGCCTCGTCCTGGTGGGGGTAGAGGCTGCGGCCGCTCCCCTCGGCCCACGCCACGACCGCCTCGTAGACGTCGTCGGGACTCGCTCCGACCTTGGGGATCCAGTCGCCGGGTCTGGTCGAATTCGTCGACGGGGTCACAGGGCCCTCGGGTGTGCGGTCGCAAAGACCTCTCGGAGATTGTCCACGGTGACAAGAGTGTAGATCTGCGTCGTGGTCACCGATGCATGGCCCAGCAGCTCCTGCACGACACGGACGTCGGCGCCACCGTCCAGCAGGTGGGTGGCGAAGGAATGGCGCAGGGTGTGCGGCGAGACGTCCTTGTCGATCCCGGCGCGCTGGGCGGCGCGGGTCAGGACGGTCCAGGCCGACTGGCGGGAGAGCCGGCCGCCACGTGCGTTGAGGAAGAGCGCGCCGCCCGAGCGGGCGGAGGTGAGATCGGGGCGGGCCCGGGTCAGATAGGCCTCGACCGCCTCGATGGCGTAGGACCCGACCGGGACGATCCGCTCCTTGCCGCCCTTGCCTCGCAGCAGAACGACGTGGTCGACCCGGTCGAGGTCGTCGACGTCGAGGCCGACCGCCTCAGAGATCCGGGCGCCCGTGCCGTAGAGGACCTCCAGGAGAGCCCGATCGCGCAACGCGAGCGGCGTCCCCGGGGCGCCCGCCGCCTCCAGGATCGCCTCCACGTCGGCCAGCGGGAGCGCCTTCGGGAGCCGCTTCTCCGCCCGCGGCGGCTTCACATGGCCGGCCGGGTTGGCCTCCACCAGCCCGTCGGCCACCGCGAACTTGTGGAACCCACGCACCGCGACGACCGTACGCGCCGCCGAGGTCGCACTGAGCGCCGGATGCTCCTCGCTGCCCTCGCGCAGGTGTGCCAGGAACCCCGACACGGTCGCCTCCGAGACCCCGGCGAGGTCATCGACATCTCGTTGCGCCAGGAACTCGGCGTACCTCCGCAAGTCGCGGCGGTAGGACGACAGCGTGTTGGCCGCGAGACCGCGTTCGACCGTGAGGTGGTCGAGATACGTACGCATCGCATGCTCCACCGCTGAAGCGGACCCCGAAGCAACCGATGCAGCCGTCACGTATCCATCCAACCAGCCGAGTCGGCTCATCTTGACCGAAAACACCGCCGAGTCGGCTCATCTTGACCAGAAATGCCGCCGAGTCGGCTCGTTATGACGAGCCGACTCGGCGGGTTCAGATGTCAGGCCAGGACGGTGTCGAGCGCGACCGCGTCGATGCCGACGGCCTCGCCGACAGGGGCGTTGGTCAGCTCGCCGGCGTGGGTGTTGAGGCCCTTGGCGAGCGCGGCGTCCTCGCGCAGCGCCTGCTTCCAGCCCTTGTTGGCCACGGCGACGGCGTACGGCATCGTCGCGTTCGTGAGCGCGTAGGTGGAGGTGTTGGGCACCGCGCCGGGCATGTTGGCGACGCAGTAGAAGGTCGAGTCGTGGACCTGGTAGGTCGGGTCGTCGTGGGTCGTCGCGTGGGAGTCCTCGAAGCAGCCGCCCTGGTCGATGGCGATGTCGACGAGCACCGAGCCGGGCTTCATCCGCGAGACCAGGTCGTTGGTGACCAGCTTCGGCGCGGCCGCGCCGGGGATCAGCACGGCGCCGATCACCAGGTCGGCCTGGAGCACCTGCTCCTCGAGCGCCAGCTTGTTCGACGCGAGCCCGTGGACCTGGTTGGAGTAGCGCCAGAACGACATCCGCAGCTTCTCCAGGTCGGTGTCGAGCAGCGTGACGTCGGCGCCCATCCCGAGCGCGATGTTGGCGGCGTTCTGCCCCGAGACGCCGGCACCGATGATGACGACCTTGGCGTTGGCGACGCCGCCGACACCACCCATCAGCGTGCCGCGGCCGCCCTGGGCCTTGAGCAGGTTGTACGCACCGACCTGGGGCGCCAGGCAGCCGGCGACCTCCGACATCGGGTAGAGCAGCGGCAGCGCCCGGTTGGGCAGCTCGACGGTCTCGTACGCGATCGCGGTGACCTTCTTGGCCAGCAGCTCCTGCGTCAGCGGCTTGTCGGCGGCCAGGTGGAGGTAGGTGAACAGGGTCAGGCCCTCGCGCAGGCGGTGGTACTCCTCCGCGACCGGCTCCTTGACCTTGAGCACCAGGTCGGCGTTGCCCCAGGTCTCGTCGGCGTCGCCGAGGATCTTGGCGCCGACCGCGGCGTACTCGGCGTCCGAGATCGAGGAGCCGACTCCGGCTCCGGCCTGCACGAAGACCTCGTGGCCGTTGGCCACCAGCTCGTGGACGCCCGAGGGGGTGATCGCCACCCGGTACTCGTGGTTCTTGACTTCCTTGGGTACGCCGACTCTCATGTCTCTCCCCTGAATGTGGTGGTCCGTGGGTTACGGGTCAGCCGGATGTTCGCCGCCTGATGCGGCATGTCTAACCCGGTGTGGCGCAAGTCACCAAAACCACGTCGTTCGGTCCTCGACCAGGCGCCTGATCAGACTCTGCCACGCGATTTGAGCGCGGCGTACGCAAGCACGGCCTGGACGACCGGCGCGTCGGTCGCCCGGCCGCTCAGCACGGCGTTCAGGAGCTCCTCGAAGGGCACCCAGTGGATGCTCATCTCGGCCTCCTCGTGCTCCAGCTCGAAGCCGTCGCGGTCGCTCGCGGTCAGGCCGCGGGCGAGGAAGAAGTGGTGGATCTCCTCGGAGATCCCGGGCGAGGTGTAGGTCGAGAGCAGCGGCGTCCACTCGGCGGCCTCGTGGGCCACCTCCTCGCGCAGCTCGCGCACGGCCACGTCCAGCGGGTCCTCGCCAGGGTAGTCGATCAGGCCGGCGGGGAGCTCCACGAAGCGCCGCCTGGCGGGATGGCGGTACTGGGTGATGACCAGGGCACGTTCCTCCTCGTCCAGCGCCAGCACGACGGCGGCGCCCGGGTGCTCGAGCACCAGGCGGCGGAACGGCTCCTCGTCCTCGTGGCCGGGACGGTTGATCCGGTCCGCACGCAGCGCGACCACCCAGCCGTCACGGTGGAGGTCCTCGCTCGAGGCGACCGGCCAGCTCTCCGGGACGTCCCACTCGGTGAGTGGACCATGATCCAGCGGGCCCGCGGAGTCGGAAATTCGTGCGTCCGATGTCATGGCCCGAGGCTACCCTCGGCTCATGTCTGACACCTCCCCCGCCGCCCCTGCCTCACTCACCCAGGAGGAGGCGGCTGCGCGGGCCGCCACGATCACCGTCGAGCGCTACGACATCGCTCTCGACATGACCGGCCTGCTGGAGGGCGAGACGCTCTCGAGCGTCTCCACGATCACCTTCTCCGCCTCCCCCGGCTCGAGCACGTTCGTCGACTGCGTGGCCGAGGTCAACGCGGCCACGCTCAACGGCACCGAGCTCGACCTCGCCACGATCAGCGCCGGCAGGATCCCGCTCGAGAACCTCGCCGAGACCAACACCCTGGTCGTGACCGCCTCCCAGTCCGACACCGCCTCCTCCGAGGGCGTGCTGCGCACCGTCGACCCCTCCGACGGCAACGTCTACGTATGGACCTCCTTCGAGCCCGACGACGCCCGCCGACTGTGGGCCTGCTTCGACCAGCCCGACCTCAAGGCCGTGCACGGGTTCACCGTGACCGCGCCCGAGCAGTGGACCGTGCTGTCCAACTGCGCACCCGCGAGCGTCTCGGACGCGACCGCCGGCGCGCGGACCTGGGTCTTCGAGGACACTCCCCCGCTCTCGACGTACGTCGTGGTGGTCAACGCCGGCCCGTTCGTAGAGGTCCGCGAGGAGCGGGGCGGCTACGACCTGGGGCTCTACGCCCGTCAGTCGCTGGCGAGCCAGCTCGAGCGGGACCGCGAGGAGATCCTCGACGTCACCGCCCACGGGCTGGCCTGGTTCGGCACCAAGTTCGGGATGCCGTTCCCGCAGCGTCGCTACGACCAGATCTTCGTTCCCGACATGGGCGGCGCGATGGAGAACTGGGGCGCGGTCACCCACAGCGACATGTTCCTCTACCGCACGGCACCGACCCACGCCGACCGCACCGAGCGCACCAACGTGATCCTGCACGAGATGGCGCACATGTGGTTCGGCGACCTGGTCACGATGCGCTGGTGGGACGACCTGTGGCTCAACGAGGCCTTCGCCTCGTGGGCCGCCGTGTGGGCCTCGGCCGCGCTCCCCGACTACGCCGACGTGTGGGCCTCGATCGCGCTGACCGAGAAGAAGGCGGGCTACGACATCGACGCGACGCCCGCCACCCACCCGATCCGCGGCGTGGTGCCCAGCGTCGACGTCGCGATGGCCAACTTCGACGCGATCACCTACATGAAGGGTCAGGCCGTGCTGCAGCAGCTGCACGCCTACATCGGCGAAGAGGCCTACCTCGCCGGGCTGCAGTCCTACTTCGCCGAGCACGCCTACGGCAACACCGTCCTCGACGACCTGATGAGCGCCTTCGGCACGGCCGCGGGCAAGGACCTCTCCGCCTGGACCACCGCCTGGCTCGACCACGCCGGCACCGACGTGATCACCCTCGCCGACGGCAAGGTGTCGATCACCAGCCCCGACGGGACCGTACGCCCGCACCGGCTCGACATCGCCTCCTACGACTCCTCGGGGGCGCTCCTCGCGACCACGCCGGTCACCGTGGCAGGTGAGCCCGTCGCGGTCTCGCTCCCCGACGCCGCCGCGCACCTGGTCAACGCGACCGACGTGACCTTCGCGGCGGTGCGCTCGGACGCGGCCAGCGAGGCCTGGCTCGGCCAGAACGCCGGCCTGCTGCCCGACGCGGTGGCCCGGGCGGTCGCGGTCAACAGCGCCTGGACCGCCCTGTTCCGCGGCGAGATCGCCGGCCCCGAGGTGGTCTCGCGGGTCCTCTCCGTCCTCGAGCGTGAGCGCAACCCGCAGGTCACGGGCGAGTTCCTGGCCATGGCCGTCACCGCTGCCGAGCTGTGGACGGCGCCCGAACGGGTCGCTGAGCAGCGGGCGCTGGTCGCCGGAGCGGCCGCGGCGCTCGCCGAGGACCCGGCCAACCGCGACACCGCTCTCCGCGTCGTGGCCTCGCACGCCTCCACGCCCGAGCAGCTCGCGCTGGCCGAGGAAGGGGCGGCGGAGGACGTACAGGTGGCCTGGCGGCTGCTCGGCCGTCGGGCCGAGACGGGCGACTACGACGCCCAGGCGGTGGCGGCGCTCGAAGCACGCGACCCCGACCCCGAGTCCTGGGTCAGTGCCTTGGGCGTACGCACCGCGCGGCCGCTCGCGGAGGCCAAGGAGGAGGCCTGGCAGGTGACCATGATCGAGCGCCGGCTTCCGCGCACAGACAGCGCCTACGCGCTGAGCTCGGCGTTCTGGCGGCCCGGCCAGGAGGAGATCCTGGCTCCGTACGCCCAGCGCTATCTCGACGCGGTCGCCGCCATCAGGGGTGGCGGGCTGCTCGCCTACGGGCTCCAGCTCCGCTTCTACCCGGCACAGGCCGGCGAGGACGTCGCCGCCGCCGCACGCGCCGCCTGTGAGGGCGATGCACTGGTCCCCTTCGTCCGGCAGACGATCATCCGCATGGCCGACGTGCACTCGCGGCAGGTGGCGGCTCGCGCGTTGTGAGCACAGCAGGTATGGCCGCCGAGAGCGGCGGGTACCCGTTTTGTCGTACGCAACCGAGAAGGAGTTACGACATGAGCACCATCGAGAAGAGCGTCCAGGTCGCAGTCCCGGTCAGCACCGCGTACGACCAGTGGACCCAGTTCGAGTCGTTCCCCCAGTTCATGGAGGGCGTCGAGTCGGTCCAGCAGCTCGATGACAAGCACCTGCACTGGAAGGCCGAGATCGGCGGTGTGACCCGCGAGTGGGACGCCGAGATCGTCGACCAGGTTCCCGACGAGCGCATCACCTGGCGCGCCGTGGAGGGCGCCAAGAACAAGGGCACGGTGTCCTTCACCCCGGACCAGATGGCGACGTCGACCCAAGTGACGCTCCGCCTGGAGTACGAGCCCGAGGGCGCCGTCGAGAAGGTCGGTGACGTGCTCAAGCTCGTCGGCACGCGGGCCAAGGGCGACCTCGAGCGGTTCAAGGACTTCATCGAACATCGCGGCACCGAGACCGGTGCCTGGCGCGGCGAGGTGAAGCCGACCGGCGAGGTACGTCGCTAGAACACGTCGCTAGAACACACAGACCAGGAGGCCCCTGGGCCCGGCGAGCGCCGGTCCCAGGGGCCTCCTCAGTCGAATGCTCAGGCCTCGGCATTGTGTCTCGACCCGCTTCGCGGGTTCGCAAGCTCACCCGCTGCGCTTGCTCGACCTCCTCGCGTTGCGCCGATGTTCGTTCCTCACATCGACGCAGGCTCGGACTCTGGCAGCTCGACGTCGCTGATGTCGCTGACCTCGCGACGCAGGTTGGTCTCGTCGATCGGGAACCGCTGCTCCTTCTGCCGGTCGAGGGCCGCCTTCACCAGCCCGGCGAAGAGCGGGTGCGGGCGGGTCGGCCGCGAGCGGAGCTCGGGGTGGGCCTGGGTGGAGACGTAGTAGGGGTGTACGTCGCGGGGCAGCTCGACGAACTCGACGAGCTGGTTGTCGGGCGAGAGGCCGGAGAAGACCAGGCCGGCGTCCTCGAGCTGGTCGCGGTAGGAGTTGTTGACCTCGTAGCGGTGGCGGTGACGCTCCTCGATGGAGGTCTCGCCGTAGACCTCGGCCGCGATCGAGCCCTTCTTGAGCTCGGCCGGGTAGAGCCCCAGGCGCATGGTGCCACCGAGGTCACCGGCACCCTCGACGTACGCCTTCTGCTCCTCCATCGTCGCGATGACGGGCTCGGGGGTCTCGGCGTCGAACTCCGTGGAGTCGGCCTTCTCCAGGCCGAGCACGTTGCGGGCGTACTCGATGACCATGCACTGCAGGCCCAGGCACAGGCCGAGCGTGGGGATTTGGTGGGTGCGGGTGTAGGTCAGCGCGCCGAGCTTGCCCTCCAGGCCGCGGATGCCGAAGCCGCCGGGGACGCAGACGGCGTCGACGTCGTGGAGGTTCTTGGCGGCGCCCTCGGGGGTCTCGCACTCGTCGGAGGGGATCCAGCGGATGTTGACCTTTGCCTCGTTGGCGAACCCGCCGGCGCGCAGCGCCTCGCCGACGCTCAGGTAGGCGTCGGGGAGGTCGATGTACTTCCCGACCAGGCCGATGGTGAGCTCTTCCTTGGGGTGGTGGACCCGGCGGAGCAGGTCCTCCCACAGCGCCCAGTCGACGTCGCGGAAGGGCAGGTCGAGCTTGCGCACGACATAGGCGTCCAGACCCTCGCGGTGGAGCACCTTCGGGATGTCGTAGATGCTCGGCGCGTCGGCGGCGGTCACCACGGCGTCCTCGTCGACGTCGCACATGAGCGCGATCTTGCGCTTGATGCCCTCGGGCAGCTCGCGGTCGGCGCGGCACACGATGGCGTCGGGCTGGATGCCGATCTGGCGCAGCGCCATCACCGAGTGCTGGGTCGGCTTCGTCTTGAGCTCCTTGGAGGGGCCGATGTAGGGCACCAGGGAGACGTGCACGAAGAAGACGTTGTCGCGGCCGACGAGCTGGCGCACCTGGCGGGCGGCCTCGAGGAACGGCAGCGACTCGATGTCGCCGACGGTGCCGCCGATCTCGGTGATCACGACATCGATCTCGGGACCGTGCATGGCCAGGACCCGCTCGGAGATCTCGTCGGTGATGTGCGGGATCACCTGGACCGTCTCGCCGAGGTAGTCGCCGCGGCGCTCCTTGGCGATCACGTTGGAGTAGACCTGCCCGGTGGTCACGTTGGCGTGGCCGACCAGGTCGGTGTCGAGGAAGCGCTCGTAGTGGCCGATGTCGAGGTCCGTCTCGGCACCGTCGTTGGTCACGAAGACCTCACCGTGCTGGAACGGGTTCATGGTGCCGGGGTCCACGTTGAGATACGGGTCCAGCTTCTGCATGGTCACGCTCAGGCCACGCGAACGGAGAAGACGGCCGAGGGACGATGCCGTCAGTCCCTTTCCCAATGAGGAGGCGACGCCCCCGGTGACAAAAATGTGCTTGGTCAAGCTCGCCGACTTCATGGGCCTCAATCCTATCAATGCTTCAGCAGGCCACCGAAACCTGACGCACCGAAATCGCCACCTTGTTGATCGGTCTGGCGAGCCAGCGCGAGCGGAGCGGCGACCTGACCGGTGGTGGTCTCGATGCCGTCGACCGACGCGAACCAGCCCGGCCAGTCGTTGGCGCGGAGCGTCTCGAGGTCCTCGGAGCCCGTGGGTGCCGTCACGACCAGGCCTTTCGTGCTCGCACCGAGCCCCTCGACCAGGCCCTCGACCGCGGTCGTGTCCGCGCTGTCGTCACCGAGGACGACCAGGACGAGGCCGGCCGGCCCGGTCGGCCGTCCCTGTGCCTTGACCAGATCGCCGGTGAGCAACGCCACAGCGGCGGTCTTGGCGGGCTGGTCGAACGCCGTCGGCGGCTTCGTGCCGGCGTAGGTCTCCCCGATCACCTGGCCCATCCGCTGATACGTCGCCTGCTTCGCGTCGCCGCGGCCCAGCTGCTTGATCAGCTGGGTGGCCAGGCTGTCGACGTACTGCTTGCGGTCGGGGTCCAGCAGATTCGGTCGTACGTCGAGCACCCCCGTCGTCTCGCCGCCGGCCTTCTCGATCTTGCCGGTGAGCGCGGCGACGGTCTTCTGGTCCGCGCCGGGGAGGGTGAGGACAGCGACCTTCCGGCCGGTGAGCGTGCCGGGCAGGAGCGCGTCGCCGGCCTCGGCGACGAACTGGGCCTCGGCGCTCTGCTGTGGGTCCTCGGCGCCCTTCGTCTCGCTCCGGCCGGAGGTGGGGCTCGCCGCGGCACCGTCGCCGGCCCGGCTCACGATTCCCGTGCCGATCGCGGTGAGATCGTGGTCCGCGGCCCAGATGCCGGCGGGTACACCGACCGCCAGCGCCGTCACCGCGGCCAGGACCGGAAGAACGAGCCGGCGGCTACGGGGCTCCTTGCGCCGCACGGCCGGGATCGCGGACGCATCGATCAGCGTCGGGCCGAGGGCGAGCCGGGTCAGGTAGGTGCCGGCCAGGCCGGGGCGCTGGTCCTCGAGGAAGTCGGTCAGGGTGGTGCTCAGCCCGGCCCCGACCACCAGCGAGGGATGCTGGGCATAGGCCACCAGGAGCGCCGCGTCCTCGGGGGCGAGAGCCGACTCGAACCGCTTCGGCTGCACGCCGATCCGGTCGAGGAGCTCGGTGGCGGTCTCGCTCGCGGAGGCGCCGGGCGCGAGGACGATCTCGGCGGCGCTGGTGAGCACCTTCGGTTCGGGGTAGGTGTCGGTGTCGGGGCCCAGGACGACCACCGCGTGGCGAAGCTGCTTCTTGGTCAGCCTCTTCGCCGCGGGGCCCACCGCGATGATGGCCGGGCGCTGCTCGCGCAGGAAGCCGGCGAGGTCGCCGAGGTAGCGGTCGAGGTCGGGATGGTCGGCGACCACCACGACAGGACGCCCGGCGAGCGGGGTGTCCAGAGCAGGTACGCCGTTGCCGTGCAGCAGCACCTCCTCCTCGCGCTTGAGGAGCTCGCTGCTGTTGTGGGTGAAGAGGTCCAGATGGGAGCTCAGGCCCCGCTTGGCGTCCTCGAGGTCCTTCTCGAGCGACTCCTGATCGAGCGCCCTGCCCGAGGTCAGCAGCTGCTCACCGTCGAAGATCTCGCCGTCGAGGATCCGTGCCTTCCGGCCGTCGACCAGCTTCCCCAGCCCCGCCTCGCCGATCTTGTCGATCAGCTCGATCCCCGCGTCGGCCAGCGTCTGCGGGCCCCGGTTCGGGTAGCGGCCCGAGACCATCGGCTGGACGTTGACCACGGCGATCACGCCCGTGGCGACGATCGCCAGCGCAGTGCTCCGGTCCAAGTCGACATGGTCGATGACCGCGATGTCGCCCTCTTTGAGTCGCGGGATCAGCGCCCGGGTCGGCCGCCCCGAGCGGAGCGTGCCGCGGATGCCCGGAAGTACGGAGGGAATCTGGCGAGTAGGCAGTCTCATGGCTCACCAATCCTCCCCCGGCGCCACGGCGCGTCCCCGGATCTCCTATCCGGCGAGTCGGACGTCGTGGCGGCCGGATGCGGACGTTTGGCGGTCGAATCGGTCGTTATGGCGTGTGTCGTTCGCCACAACAACCGATTCGGGGCGCCAGAACCGCGGTTTCGGCGTGATCAGGCCTTGGCGGAGCGAGCCACCTCGAGGAGCTCGCGGGCGTGCGCGATGGCGGTGTCGGAGGCCGTCAGACCGGCCAGCATGCGAGAGAGCTCCCGCTCGCGGGACTCGTCGTCGAGGACGGTGAGACCGGAGCTGGTGACCACGCCGTCGCTGGTCTTCTCGACGGCGACGTGATGGTCGGCGAAGGCGGCGACTTGGGGCAGGTGGGTGACGACCAGGACCTGCGCGGTGCGGGCCAGGTGGGCGAGCCGGCGGCCGATCTCCACGGCGGCGGTGCCACCGACGCCGGCGTCGACCTCGTCGAAGACGAAGGTCGGGACCGGGCTGGTGGCCGCCAGGACCACCTCGATCGCCAGCATCACCCGGGAGAGCTCACCACCGGAGGCTCCCTTGTGGAGCGGGCGAGGCTCCGAGCCGGTGTTGGCGGCCAGCAGCAGCTCGACCTCGTCGAGGCCGTTGGAGCCGTAGCGCAGCCAGCGCTGGGTCCTGCCCGAACCGACCTTCAGCGGTGCGTGTGACTCGTCCTCCGACGCGGGCGCGTCGGCCTCCTTCTGGCGTACGTCGACCACCAGCCGCGCGTGCGGCATGGCCAGTCCGGTGAGCTCGTCGCTGACCGCCTCGGCCAGCGCGCCGGCGGCGTCGGTGCGGGCGGCCGACAGCGCCAGGCCGGCATCGGCGAGGGCGGCACGCAGACGCGTACGCTCCCCGCGGAGCTCCTCGATCCGGTCGTCGTCGGAGTCGAGCTCGAGCAGCCGCTTGGCGCCGGTCTCGGCCCAGGCGAGCACCTCGTCGATGGTCTCGCCGTACCTCCTGGTCAGCGCGGTCAGGGCTGCGCGGCGCTCGGAGACCACCGCGAGCCGGGCCGGGTCGGTCTCGATCGCGGTCGCGTAGGAGGCGACGTCGGCGGCGAGGTCGGAGAGCAGGTAGGAGACCTCCGCGAGGCGGTCGGCCAGAGAAGCGGCGTCGGGGTCGTGCTCGCGCACGCCGTCGAGGGCCTGGCGCGCGGCCGAGATGGCGCCCAGCGCGTCGGGGGCGTCGATCTCCGAGGAGAGCGCCTCACGAGCGTGCTCCGCGGCGGTGCGCAGCGTGTCGGCGTAGCCGAGCTTCTCTTCCTCCTGGGCCAGGGTGACGTCTTCGCCGGACTCCGGTGAGACCTCCTCGACCTCACCGAGACCGAAACGGAGCAGATCGGCCTCCTGCGCCCGCTCACGGGCGTGGGTGGTGACCTCGTCGAGCTCGCGCTCGACCTTGTGGAGCTCGGCATGGATGTCGGCGTAGGCCGCGATGAGCTTGGCGACCGCGTCGCCGCCGAAGCGGTCCAGCGAGTCGCGCTGGGCGCGCGGCTGCAGCAGCCGGTGCTGGTCGGACTGGCCGTGGACCGCGACCAGCGGCGAGGTCACCGAGCCGAGGGTCGCGACCGGGACGGTCGCTCCCCCGACGTACGCCCTCGCGCGGCCTTCGGCGGCGACCGTGCGGGCCACCAGGACGCGGCCCTCCTCGACCTCTCCCCCGGCCTCCTCGGTCGCCTCCACGACGGCGGGCAGGGAGCGGGCGTCGATGACGCCCTCGACCCGGGCCGCCTTCTTGCCCTTGCGGACCGAGCCGGCGTCACCGCGACCACCGAGCAGCAGCCCGAGAGCGGTCACGATCATGGTCTTGCCCGCACCGGTCTCACCGGTCACCACGGTCAGCCCTGGTCCGAGCTCCAGGGTCGAGGACTCGATGATCCCGAGTCCGGAGATCCTGATCTCCTCAAGCATTCTCGCCTCCGTTCATCCTGAACGGACGCCGTTCCGCGGCGCCTCGCCATCCCTCCACAGACAGTCCGAACTTCCGCACCAGACGATCCGTGAACGGGGCCTGGTGCAGGCGAACGAGTCTGACAGGCTCCACCCCCCGGGTGACCTCGATCCGGGCCCCCGGGCCCAGGTCGTAGGAACGCCGGCCGTCGCACCAGAGCACGCCGACACCGTCGGCGCGCGAGATGACCTCGACGGCCAGCACCGAGGTCGGCGCCACCACCATCGGCCTGGCGAAGAGGGCGTGGGCGCTGATCGGGGTCAGCAGCAGCGCCTCGACACCCGGCCACACGACCGGGCCCCCGGCAGAGAAGTTGTAGGCCGTCGAGCCGGTCGGGGTCGCGCAGACGACACCGTCGCAGCCCCACCTCGACAGCGGCCGGCCGTCGATCTCGACGACGACCTCGAGCATCCGCTCGCGCGCGGCCTTCTCGACACTCGCCTCGTTGACCGCGAACGTACGGAAGACCTTCTCACCGTCCTCGAAGACGCTGACGTCGAGCGCGAGGCGGTCCTCGGAGGTGTAGCGACGTTGCACGATCGCCTCGATCGTCGACTCGACATCGTCGTACTCCGCCTCCGCCAGGAACCCGACATGGCCGAGGTTGACCCCGAGCACCGGGGTGCGGTGGGGCTGGACCAGCTCGGCCGCACGCAGGATGGTGCCGTCGCCACCGATGACCAGCGCCAGCTCGCAGTCACGGCTCGCGTCGTCCTCGTCGGCGGCGAGCTCGAGCTTCGGTTCGTACGCCGCCGGGTCGATGCCCAGGTCGGCGGCCTCGCTCGCCAGCACCCGGACCACGATGCCGTGGACCGCGAGCGACTTGGCACAGGCGAGGCCGACCTCGCGGGCCTCCTCGCGCCCGGTGTGGATGAGCATGAGGACGCGCCGGACCTCGGCTGGGTCCGCAGTCGCTGGGTCCAAAGGCGCTGGGTCCACAGCAGAGGCTTCGGCGTCGATCACGGATCAACCTTCTCAGACGGCACCGACACATCCCCGGCGGCGGGGCTCTCCAGGCCGCGCTGCTCGCGCACGGCCTCCTCGATCTCCGCCTCGGTGACGGTGGCCTCCCCACGTCGCAGCCACAGGAAGAACTCGACGTTGCCCGACGGGCCCGGGAGCGGGCTGGTCGTGACCGCGCGGGCGCCCCAGCCGCGGCTCGCGGCGGCCGCGGCGACGGCGTTGACGGCCTCGGCGCGCAGCACGGGGTCGCGGACCACGCCACCCTTCCCGACCCGGTCCTTGCCGACCTCGAACTGGGGCTTGACCATCAACGCCAGGTCGCCCTCGGGGCTGGTGACCCGGATCAGCGCGTCCAGCACGAGCTCGAGGGAGATGAAGGAGAGATCGCCGACGACGACGTCGACGGGTTCGCCGACGATGTCGAGGGAGAGGTCGCGGATGTTGGTGCGGTCGTGGACGATCACCCGCTCGTCCTGCTGCAGCCGCCAGGCGAGCTGGCCGTAGCCGACGTCGACGGCCACGACCTCTCGGGCCTCGTTGCGCAGCAGTACGTCGGTGAACCCGCCCGTCGACGCGCCGGCGTCGAGGCAGCGGCGGCCCTTGACCGAGAGTCCCAGCGGTTCGAACGCCGCGAGTGCGCCGGCGAGCTTGTGGCCGCCGCGGGAGACGAAGTCGGGACGGTCAGGGTCCTCGGTGACCACGATCGCGACGTCGGTGGTGACGCCCGTGGCCGGCTTGGTGGCACGGTTTCCCGAGACCGTGACCCGCCCGGCGGCGATCAGCTCGCTGGCGTGCTCGCGGGAGCGGGCCAGCTTGCGCCGGACCAGCTCGGCGTCGAGGCGCAGGCGACGAGGAGGCATCCGCTCGCCTCTCAGGGCTGGTTGGTCGGCTGGGGCTCGCCGGACGCCGCGGCGATCCGGGACATCGCGTCCGGTGCGCCGGTCTCGGGGTCCAGGGCACGACGCAGCTCGGTGTGAGCGGCCTCGAAGACGCCGACGTGCTCGGTCAGCGGCAGCTCGTCGAGCCGGTCCAGCGTCTCGAGCACCGCGTCGACGCGGGCGACACCGGTGTGCGGCGCCGTGTCGGCCCCACCCATCCCGGCCGGGGCCGGAGTCTCCTCGAAATGCTCCTCGCTCATGAGGGCGAGACTACCGTCCCGTCGCCGGCATCCGGGCGAGGCGATGTCCTGAGCCTGTCGAAGGGCGGCACGGCCTGTGTGCCGATCGTGGCCACCGACCCGGTGGCGTCCAGGTGCGCCCAGGCGCCGGCCGCGGCCGCCCGCCACCAGTCGTCGGTGCTCCCGTCACCGGTGACCTGCAGCTCGCCGTCGCGTACCTCCGCCGTCCAGCCGCCGAGCCGCACGGTCGTGCCGTCGGTCTCCGGCGCTGGGTGAGCCTCCAGCAACCCGCCCAGGTCGGCGGAGATGTAGGACGGCCGACGCTGCGGCTCGGCCGCGACCAGGTCCTCGAGCCCGGTCACCCCGGTGAGCACCAGCAGCGTGTCGATGCCGACGTTGCGGCCGCCCTCGATGTCGGTGTCGAGCCGGTCGCCGACCATCAGCGGATGATCGGCCCCGGTGCGCCGGATCGTCTCCTCCAGCAGCGGTCGCGAAGGCTTGCCGGCCACGACCGGCTCGACGCCCGAGAAGCGGCGCAGGGTGTCGAC
Source organism: Nocardioides sp. NPDC047086 (assembly GCF_040643685.1). Lineage (NCBI taxonomy): Bacteria > Bacillati > Actinomycetota > Actinomycetes > Propionibacteriales > Nocardioidaceae > Nocardioides > Nocardioides sp. NPDC047086. The sequence goes on along the minus strand of NZ_JBEYUV010000042.1, from coordinate 22,759 downwards.
CAGGACCCCGTGCCCCGGCGCGATCCCGTAGGCGGCCGGAAACGTCATGTCGGTGTTGCTGGCGACCCAGAAGAGCCCGTCCTTGATCCGTACGGCCGCACGGAGGATGTCCTTCCACAGCAGCTCGGGGTTGTAGCCGGTGACGATCGCCTCGGCCTCCTCGTCGACGGCCACCGGCACCAGGCCCGCGGCCTCGAGCGGCTCGCGCAGGCCAGCAGCACCCAGGTTGACGACCTTCGCGCCAGGGGCGAGCCGCTCGGCGAGGACATGCGCGGCGGCCTGCGCCGAGGTGACCACGTCCTCGGCGGTCGCCTCGATCCCCAGGTTGCGGATGTTCTCGGCGACCTTGGCCGGAGTCCGGGCCGCGTTGTTGGTGATGAACGCCAGCTTGAGCCCGACCTCGCGTGCGGCGGCGAGCGACTCCGGGGCGCGTCGGACCGCTGTGCCGCCGATGTAGACCACACCGTCGAGGTCGAGCATCGCCACGTCATGGGCGGCGGCGAGCGGCTGGGTTGAGCCCTTCAACTGATGGCCGGTCAGCACACGAAGTTCCTTCTCTGGGTCGGGGGTTCGGCGAATGGCACCAGTGTGACCCTACGATGTGCGGATGGACGATACGGGTGTGGTCAGGGCGCCGTACCTCGGGCGTCCGCTGCGCCTGGAGCCATTTCGAGCGCTCTCGTTGGCCCCGTCACGGATCGGAGACCCGACCTCGGCGCGGCTCTACTCCCGCCCCTATCGGGGCGTCGCCTCCCGGATCAGCTCGTGGCTGGCGCGTGGCGATCTGCGTGAGCACCAGGACCTCGCGCTCTACCTCCACGAGTACACCGCTGCCGGGATCACCGTGCGTGGCGTCGTCGGGATCCTCGACGTCTCGCACCGCACCGACGACCCCGGTGAGGCCGCGGTCATCCCCCACGAGGGCGTACGCGCCGCCCAGGCCGAGCAGCTCGCCTCCCGGATGCGGCAGATGCGGGTGCACCCGGCGCCGATCCTGCTCACCTACCACGCACCCGACGGAGTCGCGGCGCTGCTCGACCGGGTGCAGAGCGGCACTCCCGAGGAGCAGTACGACGACCACGGCGGCCAGCACCACCGTGTCTGGGCGATCACCGACGAGGCCCTCATCGGACAGCTGCGCACGGCCTGGGCGACCCAGCAGGCGCTGATCGCCGACGGACACCACCGCTACGCGGCCTACGCCGCGCTCCAGGGTCTCGCCGAGCCAGGTGACGGCGCCGCGACCGACTTCGGGCTGGCGATGCTCATCGACCAGGACGACACACCGCTACAGCTCGGCGCGATCCATCGGGTGCTGGCCGGGGTGAACCTGCGTGATCTACGGGCCGCGGCCGAGTCCGTCGGCGCCGAGTGGACCGCCGGCGGCCGCGACGCCGCCCTGAGCCGGCTCGGCCCCGGTGTGATCGTGCTCAGCGACGGCCGCGGCTGGGCCACGCTCGATGTCGACAGCGCCAACAGCCCGATCACCGGCGATGTCGGCTATCTGCACGACCGTGTCCTTCCGGAGCTGCGCCGGCAACCGTCGCGGGTGCTGCACGCCCACCAGGTCGACGCCGCGCTGAAGCGGGCCCGTCCGGGGCGTGACGTCGCGGTTTTGCTGGCGGCGCCGACCTTCGACACCATCCTCTCCTCCGCCGCGATCGGCGAGCTGCTCCCGGAGAAGGCGACCTCCTTCCAGCCCAAGCCGCACCCGGGCGTGCTCATCCGTCTCCTGGACTCGGCGCGGCTGGAGAAGTCGCGCCATTAGGGCGTGGCTCTCAAAGACACGGCGGCCGCGAGCGGCGTTTCGGGCCGATCTGGCAAGGCGGCGCTGCGAAGACAGCCTGGCTGGCTGTCGAGCGGCGCCAACGCGGCCAGATCGGATGCGAAACGTCGCGTAGCGGGCGTGGATTTGGGAGACACGCCCTAACTGGCCTGCCTGGTCGCGGCGGCCGCTCTGCTCACCCGTCGGGCCGAGGAGACCTCCACCTCGGTCATCGACTGCAGCCGGCCACCGGTCTTGAAGAATCGGCGGCGCAGGGAGCCGTTGACCTCGATGACGTCGCCGACCTGCCAGGTGCTTGCCGCCCGGCGAACCCGGGCGACCCAGGTGTGACACTCGAGCGCGTCGATCTGCACCCGGCTCCCCCGGCGTTTGTCGCGTGGCCTGTTGACGACCACCCGGAACGCGGTCAGCTGATCTCCGCTCGGCAGCTTCTTCTCCTCCGCGGCCAGTGAGAGCCGACCGATCAACCGCACCTCGTTGACCGTCGCCAGCCCACCGGCCGGCGCCATCCGCTCGCCATCGTCCGGTGATGGCTCCTTCTCCACTCTTGCGACCGTCATCTCGATCACCTCCGACCATCATCCTGATCGGGGGCACCGACAGTTCCGCCCGGCCCTACGCGGCCTGTGGAAAACCGAGGTCCGAACCGAGCCTGTGGACGGTCATCGGCCCGTCCGGGCAGCTCTCAGCGGGCTTTCGCCGGTCGGTAGGGCGAGACCGTCGGGTCACCCGACACCCAGAACCTCCAGGGCCGCTCCGGCGCGAGCCGCAGCCCGACCCGCGGCCCGGTGGCCACCTCGATCGCCGCCCACGTCTCGGCCGGCGCCAGGTGCAGCTCGAAGTCGCGGGTCCCGTTCATGGCGAGGTCGATCCCGAGCGACGAGGCGAGCCGCGCCGGTCCGCGGGCGAGATCGACGTCGCGTACCGGTCCGCGTCGCTCCCGGGCGATCTCGATCCCCTCGACGATCTCGCCGGCCCGCAGCAGGATCCCTCCGGGCTCGCCGTCGGGGTGGCACACGAGGTTTGCGCAGTGGTGCATCCCGTAGGTGAAGTAGACGTAGAGCCGCCCGGGCGGTCCGAACATGACCCGATTGCGGTTCGTCTCGCCCCGGAAGGCGTGCGAGCCGGGATCGTCGGCCGCGTACGCCTCCACCTCGGTGAGCCGCACCTTGACCCCGTCGAAGGACAGGGTCGCCCCGAGGAGCCGCGGAGCGGTCTCCTCGGGGCGCTGGTTCAACAGGCTCGCGAGCACTAGGACGGACGGAACCCGGCCGCCTCGGCCCGGAGCTCGGCAAGCTGCTCGACGACGCGATCGGGAGCCGTGCCACCACGGCCGTCACGCGAGGCGACCGAGCCTTCGATCGTCAGCACCAGGCGTACGTCAGGGGTGAGCGCCGGCGAGATCGTGGCGAACTCCTCGTCGGTGAGCGCGTCCAGCTCCACGCCGCGCTTCTCCGCCGCCTGCACGCAGGCACCGGCGAGCTCGTGCGCGATCCGGAAAGGGGTGCCCTGCCGGACCAGCCACTCGGCGATGTCGGTGGCCAGCGAGAAGCCCTGCGGGGCCAGCTCGGCCATCCGGTCGGTGTTGTAGACCAGCGTCGCGACCTGACCGGTGAAGGCCGGGAGCAGCACCTCGAGGGTGTCCAGGGAGTCGAAGACCGGCTCCTTGTCCTCCTGCAGGTCGCGGTTGTAGGCCAGCGGCAGCGCCTTCAGCGTGGTCAGCAGCCCGGTCAGGTTGCCGACCAGGCGCCCGGCCTTGCCCCGGGCGAGCTCGGAGATGTCGGGGTTCTTCTTCTGCGGCATGATGCTCGAGCCCGTCGACCAGGAGTCGTGCAGCGTGACGAAGTCGAACTCCTTGGTCGCCCACAGGATGATCTCCTCGGCGATCCGGCTGATGTCGACCCCGATCTGGGCGCACACGTAGGCGAACTCGGCGACGAAGTCACGCGAGGCGGTCCCGTCGATCGAGTTGGCGCTCGAACCGGTGAAGCCGAGCTCGGAGGCGACCAGCTCGGGGTCGAGCCCGAGCGACTGCCCCGCGAGCGCACCGGACCCGTACGGCGAGTCGCTCACGACCCGCGCCTGCCAGTCCTTGAGCCGGTCGACGTCGCGCAGCAGCGTCCAGGCGTGCGCCATCAGGTGGTGGGAGAGCAGCACCGGCTGGGCGTGCTGGAGGTGCGTACGTCCCGGCATGATCGCGCCCATGTTCTCGTCCGCCTGCGTGGCGAGCGCGTCGATGAGATCGAGCACGAGGCCACGCAGCACCCGCTCGTGATCGAGCAGGTAGCTGCGGAACAGGGTCGCGATCTGGTCGTTGCGGGAGCGCCCGGCGCGCAGCTTGCCGCCGACGTCGGGACCGATCTCCTCGATGAGCAGCCGCTCCAGCGCCCCGTGCACGTCCTCGTCGGAAGCGGCCGGAAGCAGCCGTCCGGCGGTGAACCGGTCGGCGAGGACGTCGAGACCCCGGTGGATCTCGTTCTCCTCGTCGCCGGTGAGCAGCCCGGCCGCCCCCAGCGCCTTGGCATGGGCGTGCGACCCGGCGATGTCGTAGAGCGCCAGCCGCCAGTCGAACTGCGTCGAGCGCGAGAGCGCCTCGAGCTCCGGCGACGGACCACCGGCGAACCGGCCGCCCCAGAGCTTGCCCTCGTTGGTGGTGTTGGCAGGCGTGGTCACGACTCTCCTCGTACGGCTTTGATAGCGATCTCCATGATGTCAGGAAGTGCACCGGGGGTTGCGGTGCCCTCGGCGCCGAGCTTGTCCGGCGTCCACCAGCCGGCTTGCACGACCGATGCCACCTCGAGCGGCTCCAGGTTGGCGAAGCTGATCTCGATCTCACGGTCGAGCGCGAGCGCGAAGTAGGCGTTGTGGCCGCTGTAGTCGACGCCGTTCCAGCTGTATTCGTCGTCGTGGATCTGAACGGGGCCGACCAGCGCCCCGGGCATGACCCGGACGCCGGCCTCCTCCCACAGCTCGCGCACCGCTGCGTCCACCGCGTCCTCACCGACGTCGATGGCGCCGCCGATGCTGGTCCAGTAGGCGCCACGCGCCGGGTTCCCCGGGTCGGTGTCCTGCAGGAGCAACACCTCGCCGTCGGGGCTGACCGGGAGAACCCGCGCCGACTCGCGACGGAGACGGACCATCAGTCGTTGCCCGCCTCCAGCGCGGCCTCGTCGAGGATCGTGTCGTCGAGGACGGCCCCCTCGACCGGAAGAGCCGCGGGGATGGGCTTGCCGTCGGTGGCGGCGATGCGGTCGAAGCCACCGGCGGGGAGCTCGCCGAAGAGGGTGCCGTGCTCGACGAGCACGGTGCCCTGGTCGAGCGGGTGGCCGGCGTAGATCTCCAGCTTGGAGCGGGAGTCGGCGATGTCGAGGTTGCGCATGGTGAGCTGACCGATGCGGTCCACGGGGCCGAAGGCGGCGTTCTCGACGCGCTCCATGGAGAGCTTCTCGGGGTGGTAGGAGAAGTGCGAGCCCTCGGTGTTGAGGATCGTGTAGTCCTCACCGCGGCGCAGCCGCAGGGTGACCGTGCCGGAGACGAGCGAGGCGATCCAGCGCTGGATCGACTCGCGCAGCATCAGCGCCTGCGGGTCGAGCCAGCGGCCCTCGTAGAGCAGCCGGCCGAGCTTGCGGCCATCGTTGTAGTAGTTGGACATGGTGTCCTCGTTGTGCACCGCGTTGAGCAGCCGCTCGTAGGCCGCCCACAGCAGCGCCATGCCCGGGGCCTCGTAGATGCCGCGGGACTTGGCCTCGATGATCCGGTTCTCGATCTGGTCGGACATGCCGAGGCCGTGGCGGCCGCCGATCGCGTTGGCCTCGTAGACGAGCTCGACGGCCGAGGGGAAGGACTTGCCGTTGATCGCCACCGGGCGGCCCTCGATGAAGCTGATCGAGACGTCCTCGGTCTCGATGGCGACCGAGGGGTCCCAGAACTTCACGCCCATGATCGGCTCGACGGTCTCCAGCGAGACGTCGAGGTGCTCCAGGGTCTTGGCCTCGTGGGTGGCGCCCCAGATGTTGGCGTCGGTCGAGTAGGCCTTCTCGGTCGAGTCGCGGTAGGGCAGGTCGTGGGCGACCAGCCACTCCGACATCTCGTGGCGGCCGCCGAGCTCGTGGACGAAGTCGGCATCGAGCCACGGCTTGTAGATGCGCAGCTCGGGGTTGGCCATCAGGCCGTAGCGGTAGAACCGCTCGATGTCGTTGCCCTTGAAGGTCGAGCCGTCGCCCCAGATGTTGACGTCGTCGGCCTGCATCGCGCGCACCAGCATGGTGCCGGTCACGGCCCGCCCCAAAGGCGTGGTGTTGAAGTACGCGCGGCCACCGGAGCGGATGTGGAAGGCACCGCAGGCGAGCGCGGCCAGCCCCTCCTCGACGAGCTGCGGCTTGATGTCGATGGCGCGGGCGATCTCCGCGCCGTACGCCATCGCACGGTCCGGCACACCGGAGATGTCGGGCTCGTCGTACTGCCCGATGTCGGCGGTGTAGGTGCACGGCACCGCACCCTTGTCGCGCATCCAGGCGACCGCCACGGAGGTGTCGAGACCTCCGGAGAAGGCGATGCCGACGCGCTCACCCTTGGGAAGGGAGGTCAGGACCTTGCTCACGAGATGTTGCTCCTTGCTCTGAAACTTACGGAATGTCTGTGGTCTTGCCGGCGAGGCTGAGGAAGCGGTTGACGAGCGCAGCGCCGCCCTTGGGCTCGCGGCCGATGACGAGCACGGTGTCGTCGCCGGCGATGGTGCCGAGGATGTCGGGATACTCGGCGCGGTCGATCGCGGAGGCGAAGTACTGGGCACCCCCTGCAGGCGTACGCAGCACCACCAGGTTCCCACTCCCGTCGGCGCTCACCAGCAGCTCGCGGGCGAGTCGGCCGAGCTTGCTGCGACCGCTGGCCGACTCCCCCGGAGCCACCGCGGTGCGGTCACCGCCCTCGCCGGGCACCGCGTAGACCAGCGCGCCGGACGGGGCCCGCACCTTCACCGCGTCGAGCTCGTCCAGATCACGCGACAGCGTCGCCTGGGTGACGTTGACCCCGTGGGCGAACAGCGCCTCGGAGAGCTCGGTCTGGGACCGGATCTCCTTGCTCCAGATGATGTCGGCGATCAGGGACTGGCGCGCCCCCTTGGTCGCGGGCCGCTGGGTCTCATGTGTCGTCATCGTCGCTCCCACAAGAAGGCCAGGATCGCCTTCTGGGCGTGGCGCCGGTTCTCCGCCTCGTCCCACACCAGGCTTCGCGGGCCGTCGAGCACCTCGGCCTCGATCTCCTTGCCGCGGTAGGCGGGCAGGCAGTGCAGCACCACCGCGTCGGGGTCGGCGTGGCCGAGCAGGTCGGTGGTGAGTGCGTAGGGCGAGAACACCGCGACCCGCGCGGCCGCCTCGCTCTCCTTGCCCATCGAGACCCAGGTGTCGGTGATGAGTACGTCGGCGCCCGATGCCGCCGCGACCGGGTCGGAGGTCACCGTGACCGAGCCGCCGGTCTCCTGGGCGATCTCCTTCGCCCGGACCAGCACCTCCGCGTCGGGTGCATAGCCCTCCGGCGCGCCGAACCGGACGTGCATCCCGGCGATCGCACCGGACAGCGCCCAAGAGTTGCCCATGTTGCAGGCCGCGTCGCCGAGGAAGGCCGCGGTCAGGCCGGCCAACGCTCCCTTGTGCTCGCGCAGCGTCTGCAGATCGGCGAGCAGCTGGCAGGGGTGGAACTCGTCGGTGAGCGCGTTCACGACCGGAACACCGGAGTGGGCAGCCATCTCCTCGAGGTCGGTCTGGGCGAACGTACGCCACACGATCTCGCCCGCCTGCCGGCCGAGCACCCGGGCGACGTCGGCGACGGACTCCCGCTCGCCGATCCCGGCCAGGCGGCCGTCGACGAGCATCGAGTGGCCGCCGAGCTCGGCGATCCCGGAGGAGAACGACGCCTGCGTACGCAGTGTCGGCTTGTCGTAGATGGTGGCCACGGTCACCGGGCCGGCGAGCGGCTTGGCGGCGTAGGGATCCTGCTTCATCGCTGCCGCGAGCGCCAGCACCTCGGCCTGCTCGGCCGGGGTGAGGTCGTCGTCACGCAGGAAGTGTCTGGTCACTGGGAACCCTCCGCTGCGTCGAGGATCGCCGGCCAGGCAGCGAGGAGCGCCTCGGCGTCGTTCTCGGTGAGTACGAGCGGCGGCACGATCCGGATCCGCTCGGGGGTGGCGTTGTTGAGGATGAACCCCGCCTCGAGCGCGGCCGCGGCGACGGCGCCCGAGTCGAGACCGGCGAGCACCACGCCGATGAAAAGACCCTCCCCGTCGACCCTGGTGACCCGCGGATCGGCGGCGAGACCGTCGCGGAGCTTCTGCCCGAGCACGGTCACGTGCTCGAGGAGCCCGTCGGCCTCGATGGTGTCGATCACCGCGAGACCTGCCGCGCAGGCGACCGGGTTGCCCCCGAAGGTGGTGCCGTGGTTGCCGGGCTCGAAGAGCGTCGCGGCCCGGCCCAGACCGATGCAGGCGCCGATCGGGAAGCCGCCACCGAGGCCCTTGGCGAGGGTGACGATGTCGGCGGTGACGCCGGAGGTCTCGTGGGCGAACCAGCGGCCGGTGCGGCCCACGCCGGACTGCACCTCGTCGAGCCACAGCAGCGCACCGTGCTCGTCGGCCACGGCCCGCGCGGCCGCCAGGTAGTCGGCCGGCGGCACGATGACGCCGGCCTCACCCTGGATCGGCTCGAGGATGATCGCCGCGGTCTCGTCGGTGACAGCGGCCGCCAATGCGGAGGCGTCGCCGTAGGGGACGAAGGTGACCTCGCCCGGCAGCGGCTCGAACGGCGCCCGGTAGGCCTCCTTGGCGGTCAGCGCCAGGGCCCCCATCGAACGGCCGTGGAAGGCACCCTGAGCAGCCACGATGTGCGTACGTCCGGTGCGCCGGGTCAGCTTGAAGCCGGCCTCGTTGGCCTCGGTGCCGGAGTTGGTGAAGAAGACCCGCCCGGTCTCGCCTCCGGGAACCCGGGCGAGCAGCGCCTCGGCCAGCTCGACCTGCGGGTGGGAGGTGAAGAAGTTGGAGACGTGGCCGAGGGACTCCATCTGGGAGGTCACCGCGGAGACCAGAGCGGGGTGGGCGTGGCCGAGCGCGTTGACCGCGATTCCGGCCAGCAGGTCGACGTACTCCTTGCCGTTCTCGTCCCACACGTGGGCGCCCTCGCCCCGGGTGAGGACCAGCTTGGGAGCACCGAAGGTGTTCATCAGTGCGTCGGCGTAGCGCTCGCCATAAGAATTCGACGCGGTCGTGGTCATTTGCCGAGCTCCCTTGCCTTGCGGGTCTTGGTGGTGACGCCCGGGAGCACCTGGGTGCCGACTCCCTCGGCGGTGAACAGCTCCAGCAGCACGGCGTGCTGCTCGCGGCCGTCGACGACGGTGGCACGCTTGACGCCGCCCTTGACCGCCTCGAGGCAGGCGCTCATCTTCGGGATCATCCCGCTGGCCAGGTCGGGCAGGATGCCTTCGAGGGCCTCGGGGCTGATCTCGCCGATGACCTCCTCGGGGTCGGGCCAGTCGAGGTAGAGGCCTTCGACGTCGGTCAGGACCAGCAGCTTCTCGGCCTCGAGCGCGACCGCCAGGGCAGACGCCGCGCGGTCGGCGTTGACGTTGTAGACGACACCGTCGACGTCGGGCGCGACGCTGGAGACGACCGGGATCCGGCCGGCCTCGATGATGTCGAGCACCGATGAGGGACGTACGTCGACGACCTCGCCGACCTGGCCGAGGTCGACCTCCTCACCGTCGACGACGGTGCTGGCCGGCTCGGCGGTGAAGAGCCCGGCGTCCTCGCCCGAGAGCCCGACCGCAAGAGGGCCGTGCTCGTTGATCAGCCCGACCAGCTCGCGCTGGACCTGGCCGACCAGGACCATCCGGACGACGTCCATCGCCTCGGGCGTGGTCACCCGCAGCCCGCCGCGGAACTCCGACTCGATGCCGAGCCGGTCCAGCATGCTGGAGATCTGCGGACCGCCGCCGTGCACGACGACCGGCTTGAAGCCGGCGAACCGCATGAAGGCGATGTCCTCGGCGAAGGCACGCTTGAGCTTGTCGTCGGTCATGGCGTTGCCGCCGTACTTCACCACGACGATCTTGCCGTGATACTCCTTCAGCCACGGCAGGGCGCCCGCGAGGGTGCGGGCCTTGGCGGGATCGGGCCGACCAGGCTCGTGGGCCACGGTCTCGAGGTCGATCACGGAGCCACTCCTACCGTGCTCAGGCCGGTGGCCTCGGAGAGACCGAGCGCGAGGTTCATGCACTGGATCGCTCCCCCGGCGGTGCCCTTGGCGAGGTTGTCGACGGCACCGACGACGACCAGCCGCCCGGCGGCCTCGTCGACGGTCACCTGCAGGTGGACCGCGTTGGAGCCGAGCACGGCCTGGGTCTGGGGCCACTGGCCCTCGGGAAGCAGGTGGACGAAGGGCTCCTCCGCGTACGCCTTCTCGTAGACGGCACGCGCGTCGGTCGCGCTCACGCCGTCACCGAGCTTGGCCGAGCAGGTGGCCAGGATGCCGCGCGGCATCGGCACCAGCACCGGGGTGAACGAGACCGACACCTCGCCGTCGATGAGCGCGGAGAGGTTCTGGACGATCTCGGGCGAGTGCCGGTGGACGCCGCCGACGCCGTAGGCGCTGACGTTGCCCATCACCTCGGCACCGATCAGGTGCGGCTTGGAGGACTTCCCCGCGCCGCTGGTGCCGGTGGCTGCGACCACGACGACCTCGGGCTCGACGATGCCGGCCTCGACGGCCGGGGCGAGGGCGAGGGTGGAGACGGTCGGGAAGCAGCCGGGCACCGCGATCCTGGTGGCCGAGGTGAGCGCCGCCCGCTGCCCGGGAAGCTCCGGGAGACCGTAGGGCCAGGTGCCGGCGTGGTCGGTGCCGTAGAACTTCGTCCACGTCTCCGCATCGGCGAGCCGGTAGTCGGCACCGCAGTCGATCACGACCACGTCGTCGGGAAGACCGGCCGCGATCGGCCCCGACTCCCCGTGCGGCAGGGCCAGGAAGACCACGTCGTGACCGGCCAGGGTCTCGGCGGTCGTGGGCTCCAGCACTCGGTCGGCGAGCGGGATCAGGTGGGGCTGGAGGTTCCCCAGGGTCTTGCCCGCGCTGGAGGCGGCGGTCAGGGCACCGATCTCCACCTCGGGGTGGGCCAGCAGCAGCCTGAGCAGCTCACCTCCGGCATATCCACTGGCACCGGCGACGGCGACGCGCTTCTTCGTCATGTGCATGAACATACGTCACTCTGCATGTATCTCGCAAAACCCGTTCGGAGATTGAGACGCAGGCGCTTAGTGTTCGCCCCATGACGACCCGCCTCACCCCCACCGCCTACCTCGACCACATCCGGTCGGAGTCGGCGCGCTTCCGCGCCGTGCTCGCAGAGACCGACCCGACCACCCCGGTCCCGACCGCTCCGGAGTGGACCGCCGCCGACCTGCTGTGGCACGTCGCCGCCGAGGTGCAGCACTTCTGGACGTACGTCCTGGAGACTCGGCCGGCCGAGCCCACCAGCGAGACCTACGCAGAGCCGGAGCGCCCGGCGGACGCGACCTATCAGGACCTGCTCGCCCGCTTCGACGAGCTCAACGCCAGGTTCATCAAGACCCTGGAGCAGACCGGGCCCGAGGAGCCGACGTGGTCCTGGTCGACGGACCGGAGCGCCGCCTTCACCTACCGCAGGCAGGCCCACGAGATCCTCATCCACCGCCTCGACGCCGAGCTCACCGCCGGCGCCGTGACGCCGCTCGACCCGGCCCTGGCCGCCGACGGGGTCGAGGAGATCCTCGACGTCTTCTACGGCGGCAAGCCCGATTGGGCGAGCTTCGCCGGAGCCGGTCAGTACGTACGCGTCGACGCGGTCGACACCGACACCCAGACCTGGGTCGAGCTGGGCCTCGTCTCCGGCACCCGCCCCGACGGCAACGGCCTCGAGGACGAACCCGACCTCAGCGTCGTCTCCCCTGACACGATCCCGGCCGGCACAGAGCCGGACACCGTAGTCGAGGGCACCGCCGCCGACCTGGACGCCTGGCTCTGGCGCCGGCGCGACGACGAGGGCATCCAGGTCACCGGCGACCAGGACATCTACGAGCGCTTCCGCGCGTTGACGAACCAGGCGATCACGGACGACTAACCTCACGCCCATGATCAAGCACCTGGCGGTCTTTCTCGGCTCCCGCGACGGCAACGACCCGGCCCTGTCGGAGAAGGCTTACGAGGTCGGCAAGGGGCTGGCAGAGCGCGAGATCGAGCTGGTCTACGGAGCGGGTGGCGGAGGCCTGATGGGCCGGATCTCCCAGGGTGCCATCGACGGCAACGGCCGGGTCTTCGGCGTGATCCCACGGTTCATGGTCGAACGCGAGTGGGGTCGCGTCGAAGGCGCGCCCGGAATGCAGACGGTCGTGGTCGACACGATGCACGAGCGCAAGGCCATGATGGCCGAGCGCGCCGACGCCTTCCTCGCGCTCCCCGGCGGGATCGGCACCCTCGAGGAGATCTTCGAGGTCTGGACCTGGCAGACCCTCTCGCTGCACGGAAAACCTGTCGGCCTGCTCAACGTCAACGGCTTCTGGGACCCGCTCGTGGAGATGATGGAGCGCATCGCCGCGGCGGGCTTCCTGCACGGCTCCCCCGCGGAGTCTCTGGTGGTGGGCGAGGACCTCGACGACGTCCTCGCCCGGCTCGACGCCGCCCGCTGAAACCACGCCGGCGGTCGTGAAACCACGGTGAAGGCGTCGTGAAACCGACGCCCCTCACCGTGGGAGCATGACAACCACCACCGAACTGGCCGTATCGTCCTCAGGTCTGGCCAAGACCTTCGGAGACTTCACCGCGGTCGACGGGATCGACCTCGAGATCCGCCGCGGAGAGGTCTTCGGCGTGCTCGGCCCCAACGGCGCCGGCAAGACCACGACCCTGAAGATGCTCGCGACCCTGCTCCCGATCGACGCCGGCAAGGCGGAGATCTTCGGGGTCGACGTCAAGGCGCACCCCCACCAGGTGCGTCAGCTCGTCGGCGTGACAGGGCAGTACGCCTCCGTCGACGAGAACCTCACCGCCACCGAGAACCTCGTCCTCTTCGGCCGCCTGCTGGGCATGTCCGGCAAGGCTGCCCGGGCGGCCTCGGAGGAGCTGCTGGAGTCCTTCGGGCTGCAGGAGGCCGCCAAGCGGCAGATCTCGAAGTTCTCCGGCGGAATGCGCCGCCGCCTCGACCTCGCCGCCTCACTCCTCTCCCGCCCGCCGCTGATCTTCCTCGACGAGCCGACCACCGGCCTGGACCCACGTACCCGGGGCCAGATGTGGGACACCATCCGTACGCTCGTGGCCGGCGGCTCCACCGTCCTGCTGACCACGCAGTACCTCGACGAGGCCGACCAGCTCGCCGACCGGATCGCGGTCATCGACCGCGGCGTCAAGGTCGCCGAAGGCACCTCGGAGCAGCTCAAGACCTCGGTCGGCAACTCCACGCTGCACCTGCGCCTGAGCGACAAGACGCAGGTGGCCACCGCCGCCGCGGTGGTGGAGAAGGTCACCGGCGAGCACCCGGTGCTCACTCCCGAGGCGGGCGGCGTCAACGTACCGCTGGCCGACGCCGACCGCGCCGCCGACGTGCTCATCGGCCTTCGCCACGCGGGCATCTCGATCACCACCGCGAACGTGCAGCAGCCGACCCTGGACGAGGTCTTCCTCGCCCTGACCGGTCACGGCACCGAGACCCCGGCCGACCCCGACAACGCCCCCGACATCCGCACCGAGGAGGTGGCCTGAGATGGCTGCACTGATCTCCACGTACGCCGTCACCGACCGCCCGCTCAAGGCCCGCCCGGGCGTGGGCGAGACGATCAGCCAGACGCTGACCATGGCCCGCCGGGCGTACATCAAGATGATGCGCAACCCCGAGCAGTTCTTCGACGTGACGATCCAGCCGCTGCTGTTCACGGCGATGTTCGCCTACATCTTCGGCGGCGCGATCTCGGGTGACGTGAAGTCGTACCTGCCGACCATCATCACGGGCATCCTGGCCCAGACCGCGCTGACCGCCTCGATGGCTCGGGGCACCCAGCTGCGCGAGGACATGGACAAGGGTGTCTTCGACCGGTTCAAGGCGCTCCCGATCGCCCGGATCGCACCGTTGGCCGGTCCGGCGGTCGCCGACCTGCTCCGTTACGGGATCGCGGCGACGCTGACCATCGTGGTCGGCCTGCTGATGGGCTACCGGCCCGGTGGCGGTGTCGGCGGTGTGCTCGCCGGCTGGGCACTGACCATCTTCGCCGGCTGGTCGCTGAGCTGGATCTTCACCTGGCTCGGCACGGTCCTGAAGACCGCGGGCGGGGTGCAGGGTCTGGGCATGATGATCATGTTCCCGCTGACCTTCCTCTCCCCCGCCTTCGTGCCCAAGGAGACCATGCCGGACTGGCTGCAGCACTTCGTCGACATCAACCCGGTCACGCTGGTCATCAACGCCACCCGCGACCTGATGAACGCCGGGGACGTCACCCTGAGCGTCGTGTGGGCGCTCGTCGGCTGCGCCGCGGTTGTCGCGATCTTCGCGCCGCTCTCGGTGTGGAGCTACAGCAAGAAGCTCTGAGTCAGCCCAGGCGCGCGATGACGCCGCGGGCCTCGTCCAGGAGGCCGAGCCCGCGGCGTTCGCCGTACTCCTCCGAGACCCGTTCGAGTACGCCCGGAGCGAGCCGGGTCGCATCGGCGACCGCGAGCTCCCAGCGCATGTCCAGGAACGAGCGGGAGTAGCCGAACCGGTCGGCCAGGACCACCAGCCGTACCGACTCCTCGCGCGGGAGCGCGTCTCGCAGCAGGCCCCACAGCCCGAGCGCGAGCAGCACCATCCCGGTGACGGGATAGTCCTGGGCCCTGCGCTCCTGGGAGACCAGGCGCGGCGCCTTCATCATCAGGACGTCGAAGAGGTCGGAGCCGTCGGCACCCTCGGCGTGCCGGGCGCAGGCGACCACGGTGACCGCCTCGGCCGCCACCCGCCACGGCACCAGGTCGGGGTCGTCGGTGAACCCCGGGAACGGCATCTCGCCCATGGTCGCCACCACCTCGCGGAAGAGCGCCAGCCCCTCGCCGACCCGTCCCTGGGCGAGGAGGAGCTGGGCCCGGGCGCCGTGGACGGCACCTCGGGAACCGAAGCCGCCGCGCGGCCGCTCGTCGGCGAGCTCGGCCAGGATCTCGGCGGCCTCCTCGAGGTGGCCCTGCTCCACGGCGTACGTCACCAGGATCACGCGGGTCTGGACGAGGTCGTCGTCGGCGCCGAGACGGCGCAGGATCGGGACGGCCTCGCGGGCGTGGTCCGCGGCCTCTCCGAGGCGGCCGAGCTGGGCGTAGAGGCCGCTGAGCTGGGCGTGCAGCATCGCGCGCGGCCAGAGGCCGCCGCTCGTGCCGGTCAGGCGCAGCGCCTCCCTCCCCGCGGCGACCGCACCCTCGGGGTCACCGAGGTTCTCCCGCTCGTGGCTGAGGAAGGTGTAGGCACGGGCGCGCACCTCCGGGTCGGGGTCGGTGACCAGGTCGGTCAGCTCGTCCTCCAGCGGCCACCCGGCCCGGGCCCCGGCACCGGTTCCGGCGACGCTGCTTGCCATCGCCCGCATCACCTTCAGCATCACCCGGAGCTGTGGGTCCTCGGCCTCGGCGCCGACCCGGTCCAGGATCGTCATCAGCCGCTCGAGGCCGGTGCCGCCCGTGACGGCGGCGCCGAAGAGCAGCAGGGCCAGGACCAGCCGGGTCTTCTCCAGCAGCTCGGGAGGTGGCTCCCACTCGGCGAGCAGGTCGGCGACCGGACCGGAGAGCATGATCACCCGCTGGTGCTCGCCCGCGATGGTCCAGAAGACACCCATCGCACAGAAGAGGCGGATCACGGACTCGGCCTCGTCGTCGGCCAGGACCTGGCGCAGGATGTCGGCGAGGTTGCCCTCCTCGGCGCGCAGCTCGTCCATGGCGTCGAACTGCTCCGGGGAGTAGATCCGGCCCGCGCCGGCGTCCGCGTAGTCGCGCGCCCACGCCCGCTGCGCCGCCCGTGCCGCCGCGTCCTCGCCGGCGTCGATCAGCTGCATCCGGCCGAACTCGCGGACGGTCTCGAGCATCCGGTAGCGGAAGCCCAGCGGTGCCTCGACGACCGTCAGCAGGGACTGGTCGACGAGCTCCTCGATGGCGGCGAACGCGTCGGCGCCGAGCATCGCCTCGGCCGCCGGGAGGGTGAACCCGTCGTGGAAGACCGAGAGCCAGCGCATCGCCCGGCGATCGCGTTCGGCGAGGAGGTTCCAGGACCAGTCGATGACCGCGACCAGCGTCTGGTGACGGTCGGGGGCGCTGCGGTCGCCACCGCGCAGCAGCTCGAACCGGTTCTCCAGACGCCGCGCGATGTCGTCGACCGACATCGCGCGCACCTTCACCGCCGCCAGCTCGATCGCGAGTGGCAGACCGTCGAGCCGGGTGACGATCTCGTCGACCCGGCCCTCGTCGAGGTGGACACCGGGTCGCGCGGCGACCGCGCGGCGCCGGAACAGCTCGCTGCCGTCGTAGGCCCCCAGCCGGCCGAGCGGGTAGACCCGCTCGGCGCCGATGGCGAGCGGGCTGCGGGAGGTCGTCAGGACGGTCAGGTCGCGCACCGTCGCGACCAGGAACGCGACCAGGTCGGCGACGGCCGCCACGATGTGCTCGCAGTTGTCGAGCACGAGCAGGGTGGGCACCCCGTCGAGCTGCTGCGCGATCCGCGACCGCACGTCGGCCCGCTGCTCCGGGGTGAGCCGGTCGCGGTGGGCGACCGAGTCGCGCACGCCGAGAGACGAGCCGACCTCGCTGACCAGGTCCTCGGGAGCGGTCACGCCGACCAGCTCGACGAAGTGGACCACCGGCTGCTCGGCGCCGTGGGCGATCACCTGGGCCAGGCTCGTCTTCCCCAGCCCACCGGGTCCGAGGATCGTGACGACCCGCGAGCCCTTCAGCAGGGCGGAGACCTCGGCGGCGTCCTGCTCGCGGCCGATCAGCACGTCGGCGTCGTGACGCAGCCCCGAGCGCACCGGCCGGTCGCGCGCGAGCAGCTCGGCGTGCACCGCCCGCAGCCGCGGGCTCGGGTCGACGCCGAGACCGTCGGCCAGCCCGGTCCGGTACGCCTCGAAGCGCTCCAGCGCCGCCGGCACACCGTGCACCGCGGCGACCGCCCGCAGCACCGCCTCGGTGACCTCCTCGTCGGGGTCGAGCCGGACGAGCCGCTCGAGGAGCGGGAGCGCCTTGGCATAGCGTCTCTCCGCCGCCAGCCTCAGCGCCTCCGGCCGCAGCGACCAGGCGTCGACCTCACCGGCACCGAGGCTGAGACGGTAGCCGCGCGGCGTACGTTCGATCGCACCGGCGTCTGTCGCCGTCCGGGCCCGGGAGACCACCACCTGGAGCGCCTTGGCGGGGTTGGCCGGGATGTCGTCACGCCCCCAGATCTCCTCGACCAGAGCAGCCTCGGAAGCACCCCGTGGACCGGCCTCGACCAGGGCACGCAGCAGCGCCCGGGTCCGCTCGCCGGCCACCGGCGCCCCCGCCCAGGTGACCTCGTCCAGCACACTCAGCGTCGTCACAGCCGCCATTCTGTCATAACGATATATCGCGTACGTACGGGATAACGCAGTCTCTCCGGCGCGCCGGCCCCCTGTAGCAGACCGCGTCCAGATCGATCACGTTCTTGACCGCATCGAGGCGGCGCGTCGACTCATCCAGGTCGACCGTCCGGCGGTCGATGAGGGCCAGCTCCTGGTTGGCCTCGACGAACAGGCGCATCCGCTTCTCGTAGGCGAGGAAGGCCTCGGCATGGTCGGCGGCACGTCCGAGCTCGAGCGCGAGCACGTAGGCACCGACGAGCGCAAGGCTCGTGCCCTGGCCCGACAGCGGCGCGGCGCAGTGGGCGGCATCGCCGAGGAGGACGATGCGACCCCGAGACCAGGAGTCCATCCTGATCTGGGCCATCGAGTCGAAGTAGAAGTCCTCGGCCGTCCACATCCGCTCGATGAGGTGGGGCACCTCCCAGCCGAAGCCCGTCACATGCTCGGCGACGAGCCGCTTCTGCGCCTCGATGTCGCGGTGGTCGTAGTCGATGGGTCCGGCCGCGAAGCCGAGGAAGATCCGCAGCTCCCGGTTGTCCCGCACGGTCATCACCGAACCGCCGTCGCGACCGTTGTTGATCCAGGTCTGCCAGCGGTCCATGCCGAGGAAGTTGTCCTGGCTGAACACCGACAGGTAGGTGCCGAGGTGGTGGAGGTAGTCGGCTTCGGGCCCGAAGACGAGACGGCGGGTGTTGGAGTGGAGGCCGTCGGCCCCTACGACGAGGTCGAAGCTGCGCGACGCGGCGTGCTCGAACTCGACCCGCACACCGTCGGCGTCCTCATGGATCGCGGTGACCGAGTCACCGAAGAGATACTCCACGCCGTCGAGGCGCGCATGGACGAGGTCGACCAGATCCTCGCGGAGGATCTCGATGTCCTCGGAGTCGAGCTGTCCCGAGGAGAGCGCGAACTCCTCCGAGCGCATCATCTCGTTGCCGTCGGCGTCCAGCATGTTCATGCCGATGGACTCGTTCCTCAATGTACGAGCCGGGGCTTCGAGCCCCATGCGGCGCAGGACGGTCAGGGCGGCGCCGCGTACGTCGACGGCCTGGCCGCCTCGTCGTAGCGCCGACGTACGTCCGCATCGCCGCCGAGCTGACGCGGCGCATCGACCAGGGCGAGATCGCACCCGGCGACAAGGTGCCCTCGACCCGCCAGGTCGCCCAGGAGTTCGGCGTCGCGCTCGCGACCGCGACGAAGGCGCTCGACGTGCTGCGGGCCGCCGGGCTCGTGATCACCCGCCCGCGCTCGGGCACCGTGGTCGCGCCGCGCGCCGACACCTCACCGACCCCCGGGGCCAGGGCACTCACCCGCCGCCAGGTCCTCGCCGAGGCCGTCGCGATCGCCGATGCCGAGGGGCTCGACGCCGTCTCGATGCGAGCGGTGGCCGGACGCTGCGGCGTCGCCCCGATGTCCCTCTACCGCTTCGTGGAGGGCAAGGACGAGCTGGTCGCGGCGATGGCCGACTCGGTCTACGCGGGTTCCCCGTTCGCGCTCGATCCCGACGCCCCCTGGCGCGAGCGCGCCGAGTCGCTCGGCCGCGAGCTGTGGCGGCTCCACCGCGACCACCCGTGGCTGGGCCGCACCCAGCCGTTGACCCGCCCGATGCTGCTCCCCCACCTGCTCCGCTTCGGCGACCGCCTGCTCGGGGCGCTCGAGGGCCTCGGGCTGCCACCGAAGACGCAGTTCGACATGCACGTGCTGCTCTACAACCACGTCGCCGGGCTGGCCGCGAACATCGAGCGCGAGGACGAGGCGATGTCCCTGACCGGGGTCTCGGCCGAGGAGTGGACCGACCGCCAGTACGTCCCTCCCTTCAGCGACGACGCCTTCCGTGGCCGCTTCCCCCACGTCGCCCGCCTCTTCGGCCCGACCGCTCTGCTCGCCGACGGCTATGACATGGACATCGACGAGCTCTTCGAGCTCGGTTTCGGCCTCCTGCTCGACGGCATCGAGGCGTACGCCCGGCGGCAGGCCAGAATGGGTCCGTGACCGTCGAACTTCGCTCTGACAACGCCGCCGCCGTCTCCCCCGCGATCCTGGAGGCGATGGCCGCCGTCAACTCCGGCTCCGCGCTCGCCTACGGAGGTGACGAGGTGACCGCCGCGCTCGAGGACCGGGTCCGCGAAGTCTTCGAGCACCCCACGGCCCGCGTCTTCCCGGTGCTCAGCGGCACCGCCGCCAACGCGCTCTCCCTCTCCGCGCTGACCCCTCCCTGGGGCTCGGTGGTGTGCCACGAGACCGCGCACATCCTCAGCAGCGAGGGCGGCGCCACCTCCTACCTCAGCGGCGGCGCAGTGATGAGCGGCATCGCCGGCGAGGGCTACAAGATGGCGCCGGAGGCGCTGCAGGCCCATCTGGACGGCGTACGTTGGGGCGACCCGCACCACTCCCAGCCGGCCGTCCTCTCGCTGACCTCACCCTCCGACTACGGCACGGTCTACTCGCCTCCGGAGATCTCCGAGCTCACCGGGATCGCCAAGACCCGCGACCTGCGGGTGCACCTGGACGGCGCCCGGTTCGCGAACGCCGTCGTGGCCACCGGCGCCGCCCCGGCCGACCTCACCTGGCGGGCCGGCGTCGACGTACTCTCGCTGGGCGCGACCAAGAACGGCGCCCTCTCGGCCGAGGCGATCGTCTGTTTCACCGACGCTCCGGCCGACGAGCTCGTCTACCGCACCAAGCGCAGCGGCCACGTCACCTCGAAGATGCGCTACCAGTCGGCCCAGCTGCTGGCCTACCTCACCGACGACCTCTGGCTCCACAACGCCCGCAACGCCAACGAGCGGATGGCCGAGCTCGCTGCCGGCCTTCGATCAGCAGGCGTACGCATCACCAACTCGGTCGACGCCAACCTCGCCTGGGTGGACCTGGCCGAGGAGACGGCCGACCGCCTGGAGGCCGCCGGGGTGCTCTTCTACCGGCTCGGCGGCCAGGTCCGGTTCGTGACGTCGTGGCAGACCACGAGCGAGGACATCCGCGCGGTCCTGACCCACCTCGAGGCGGCCGACCCGAGCTGAGACGTGGCCGAGAGGCCAAATCTGGGCATCCACGGGGCGAACTCGGTAACCTCACCCGCCTATGCCTCACGACCTCCAGGTCCCCCACCTCACCCCCAGCACGACCGTTTCGACCCCGCCCGCCTCGGCGCCGGCGAAACGGCTACGTGGCGACGTCCAGGGGCTACGCGCCGTCGCCATCCTCACCGTTCTAGCCGCCCACGCGGGAGTCTCCTGGTTCGCCGGCGGGTTCGTCGGCGTCGATGTCTTCTTCGTCATCTCGGGCTTCCTGATCACCCAGCAGCTCGTCGGTGAGCTCGGCCGCACCGGCCGGATATCACTGAGGCGCTTCTACGCACGCCGGGCCCGGCGCATCCTTCCGGCGGCCGCCCTCACCCTCGCGGCCACCGTGGTCGCCGCGGTGGTCCTGCTGGGTCCGGCGCAGGTCGCGCCGCTCGCCGTCGACGCGGTCTGGGCCTCGGCGTTCGCCGCCAACATCCGGATGGCCATCTCCGGGACGGACTACTTCCAGGCCGAGCTGCCGCCCTCTGCGGTCCAGCACTTCTGGTCACTGGCGGTCGAGGAGCAGTTCTACCTGGTCTGGCCCCTCGTCGCACTGATCTGCATCGTCCTGGCCGGCCGGATCGGCGCCGCCCGGGGCGGCGAGCGCAACGCCCAGCAGGGCTCGGCACGGGCTCGCCGGTTCCTCCTGGCCGCCATCGCGCTGATCACCCTGGCGAGCTTCGCCTGGTCGATCGTCCACACGCCCGGGGAGGCGACCGCGGCCTACTTCTCCTCGCTCACCCGCGCCTGGGAGCTCGGGATCGGCGCGGCGCTGGCGATCCTGGTCACCAGCGGCCGGGTGATGCAGCGGCTCGCTGGCACGCCCCTGGTCCGAGAGGTCCTCGTCCTGGGCGGGCTGGCCGCCATCGTCTGCGCCTGCCTGGCCTATGACGAGTCGACCCCGTTCCCCGGCTACCACGCGGCACTTCCGGTGCTCGGCTCGGCGGCCGTCATCCTCGCCGGTGCCATCCCGTCGGGCGAGACGACGATCGGCGCCCGGCTGCTGTCGGTGGCGCCTATGCGGGCGATCGGCGACTGGTCCTTCTCGCTCTACCTGTGGCACTGGCCGCTCCTGATCCTTCCCGAGATCGTCCTCCAGCGTGACCTCACCTGGCCCGAGCGCGGTCTGGCCGTCGCGGGCGCGTTCGTGATGGCGTACGTCTCCTTCCGGCTCGTCGAGGCGCCGTTCCGTGAGGGCGCGCTCTGGCGGCCGACCCGACGCGCGCTGACGTTCTACCCGGTCAGCATCGCGCTCGTGGCGACCATCGCGTTCGGCGGCACCGTCTACGCCGACTTCGAGGCCACCCGCGGGTCCTTCCAGCCGGCGATCACCCTGGCCGACGCACCCGCGGCCAACCCGTCGCTGGACAAGCAGGAGGCACTGGTGCGGGCCTCGGTGCTTGCGGCGCGCAAGGACACGCCGGTCCCGACCGAGCTGCGTCCCGCGCTCACCGAGCTCGACTCCCTCAAGCCGAGTCGGACCAGGTGCGACTACACCGACGACACCGAGCGCGACCTGTGCGTCGACGGCGACCCCGACGGCGACCGGACGATGGTGATCTTCGGCAACTCCCACGCCCTGCACTGGGTCCCGACCCTGAACAGGATCGCGAAGCAGCACGGCTTCCGGGCCTACTTCCTGGTCAAGAACCGCTGTGTCTCCGCCTCGATCACCACCGACCGCGGCGGCGAGAAGGACCCCTATACCGAGTGCGACGACTTCAACCGCTGGGCCTTCAAGCAGTTCAAGCGCCTCGACCCCGACCTGACCGTCGTGTCCACCGCCCCGCCCATCAACGGTGTCTACGACGAGGACGGCAGCTGGGTCGGTGACAGGGGCGAGATCGACGAGCTGATGCGCCCGGCCTACACCGACTTCCTGCGCCGCGCGGACAAGCACACGAAGCGTACGGTGCTGATCCGCGACATCCAGGGCTTCGACGCCAACGCCGGCACCTGCCTGTCCCGGCCCGGCGCCACCCTGGGCGACTGCCTGATGGGCGCGGTGGAGACCCGGGAGACCTCGATCGACGTCCAGGTACGGGCGGCCGAGAAGGTCGGTGTCGACGTCGCCGACATGAGCTCCTACTTCTGCTGGGACGGGTCCTGCCCCACCGTCGTCGGCGACACCATCACCCACTACGACGGCACCCACATGTCGCGTCAGTACGCACCCCAGCTCGTCGAGCCGCTGGCTCGCCGGATGGGGCTCCGCACCCAGGGATAGCGCGCCCGCACAGCATGCCGGACAGACCAGGAGGGGGGGGCGCGCGGGAGAGCCACGCGGAGCCCCGGGGGGGGGTGTTATTG
>NZ_JBEYUV010000041.1:0-47150 GCF_040643685.1 Nocardioides sp. NPDC047086 | reverse complement strand
GAAGCGACGCCGTTCGCTCACCGCGAAAATAGTGTCTGACCTGGGGAAATAGATAGCCAGGGAAGTGGTTGAGGCGTAGAATCAGACCCATCACAGCACACCTCTGAAAGAGGCATTCGATGAGTCTCGGCCGCGACATCGACCACTGGGGTACCAACCCCGGCGACGCGATCGACGCTGCCTTGCAGGCCATCGAGACCGCCCTCCACGACCTGCTCGCGAGTGACCCGGTCTATTGGCGCACCGAGCAGAAGAAGGACCTGCTTGAACGCCTGGAGAAACTCCAAGCCCAGCAGGCCGCGCTGAAGCTGCGGGTCCTCGCATCTGCCGGTGATATCGCCGAGGAGACCGGCGCGAAGGATGCCTCTGCCTGGATGCGGGCCGAGTTGTCGGTGGACAGGGGTGTGGCGCGCTCGCAGATCAAACTCGCCGCCGGGGTCGCCAAGTACGACCTGGTGGCCGCCAGGCTGGCCGAGGGTGTGGTGTCTCTGGATAAGGCCCGGGTGATCACCAAGGCGTTGGACAAGATCGACGCCGATCCGGTCGCCAGTGCCGAGGACCTGATCCTCGCGGAGAAGCTGCTGGTCGACTACGCGACCCAGCTGACCGAGAACGAGCTCCGGATCGCCGGGAAGCGGGTACTGGTCGAGATCGACCCGGCCCGGTTCGAGGACGCCGAAGCCAAAGCCCTCCTCGCCGAGGAACAACGCGCCCAGCAGAGGACCGCGCTGCGGGTGTGGGACAACCACGACGGCACCATCGGGTTCGACGGGGTGCTCCCGACCTCGATCGGGATGCGGTTCAAACGACTCGTCGAGGCCTACGCCCAACCCCGCAAACAACAGCTCGTCGCCAAAGGCAGCCCGTTGCCGCCGTGGGAGCGGTTGATGGGCCAGGGGTTCTCGCGGCTGCTGAAGACCATCGACCCCGCCGGCCTGCCCCGTCACGGGGGCGATGCCACCACTGTCAACGTGGTGATCAGCCTCGAGGAGCTCCGCAAGGACCTCGGCATTGCCACCTTGGGTTATGACGAGACCAACGGGGCCACCATCACCGCGGCCGAGGCTCGTCGGATGGCGTGCAACGCGACCATCATCCCCTGGGTGCTCGGTGGTGAGGGTGAGGTCCTCGACGCCGGCCGAGGCAGCAGGTTCTTCCAGCCGATCCAGCGCAAGGCACTCCGGCTGCAGCACAAGTGCTGCCAAGCCGAGGGGTGTGACATGCCACCGGAGTGGTGCGACGCCCACCACCTCGACCCCTGGGCCACCGGCGGAAAGACCGATCTCAAGGACGGGGCCCTGTTGTGTCCGCACCATCACCGGCTCGCGCACAACCCGGCTTACGTTCATGAGCGACTACCGGACGGCACCATCCGATTCACTCGCCGCCCCTAGACCGGCAGGGTCACGACTCAAGCCGGTCAGTCATGACCGTGCTAGCCCGCCCGTTTCCGCAGGTGTTTCCCCACCGGTGCGGAGACTTCCCCACCGACAAAGACGTTCCCCCTGCTCCGGAGCCGGGGGGAACCTCCCGAAGTGGGGGGAGTGTTCGGCCGGGTGGGACGTCGGCTCCCGATTCACCCAACCGAGACTTCCAGCATCGAGCGAACACCCACCCAGCCCCAAGCACGCACCGAACTGAATCCGCTGCACCACACCCTCGCCGCGGAACAGCCGCTTACGCGATCCTCGAGAAGAATCAGGCGGTATCCTCGAAGCATGACCGCGTTGCCCGACTGGATGCACCCTCCCCGTGAGGAGGGTTGGTACTCCGAAGACCTCGACATGCTCGTCGAGGCGCCGCGTCATACCGAACTCATCGACGGAGCCCTGGTCTTCAATATGTCACCGCAGCGCCGCTGGCACAGTCGCCTCGTCACCGCCTTGACCAACGCGCTGACGGCGCAGGCTCCCGACGGGTTCGAGGTGGATCGGGAGCTGACGGTGGTGCTCGACAGACGCAACCGGCCCGAGCCGGACGTGCTGGTGAGCACGGCGCGGATCCCCGACCAGGCTTCGTTCTACGATGCCGATTCGGTGGTGCTGGTGGTCGAGGTCGTCTCGCCGGAGTCCGAGCACCGTGACCGGGCGGTGAAACCGCAGAAGTACGCCGAGGCGGGCATCTCCCATTATTGGCGGATCGAGAACGAGGACGGCGCGCCCGCGATCCATGTCTACGAGCGCGACGACCTCACCAACGCCTACGTCCCGATCGGGATCTTCCGCGACCGGCTCGACGTGCCGGTGCCGTTCCCGGTCAAGATCGATCTGACCGATCTGCTCCGCTGACCTCCGCCCGCGAGGGCTGGTGCTGCGTCGGGAGGAGTTCAAGCGGCCGTCGTACGCCGGTTGCCACCGCATCACGTGACCAGGACAGGTTGAGGGCCACCCTCACCGATGGAGATCCTGATGCGTACCTTCGTCCGTTCCCTGGCCGCTGTCCTCGCCGCCGCGGCGTTCCTCTCCCCCACCGCCGCGACCGCGAGCGGGACCGAGCTCGGCACGCCGCACCCACAGGCTCACGCCCACAACGACTACGAGCACGAGCGTCCTCTCTACGACGCGCTGGCCAGCGGGTTCACCAGTGTCGAGGCCGACGTGTGGCTGGTCGACGGCGAGCTCCTGGTCGCGCACGATGCCGTGGATCTCGACCCCTCGCGGACTCTGGAGAGTCTCTACCTCGAGCCGCTCAAGCGGCTCGTCAAGGGCCGGGGACGCGACGTCTACCCGGGATACGACGGCACCTTCCAGCTCCTGATCGACATCAAGAACACCGGTGAAGCGACGTACGCGGCGGTCGAGGACGAGCTCGCCGGTTACGAGGAGCTCTTCACCCGCTACGAGGATGGCACCGTCAAGGACGGCCCGGTCGAGGCCGTGATCAGCGGTGACCGGCCGCTGGAGACGATGCGGAACCGGACCGAGCGGTTCGGCTTCTACGACGGCCGGATGAGCGATCTCTACTCCGGCAGTCCCGCGTCCCTCATGCCGCTGGTCAGCGACAACTGGACCAAGGTGTTCACCTGGCAGGGCGTCGGTCCGATGCCCGAGACCGAGCGCCGGCTCCTCCACGAGATCGTCGACCACGCCCACTCGCAGGGCTACCGGGTGCGGTTCTGGGCGACTCCGGACACCGCCGGCGCCGCTCGTGAGGCGGTCTGGCGCGAGCTTCTGGACGCCGGGGTCGACCACATCAACACCGACGACCTCGAGGGCCTCGACGCCTTCTTGACCGACCGAGCCTGACCGACGACCGCTGACGAGCCTCGGCACGCTGTCACAGCCGGCAGGCTCCCGGTGTCCTAGGGGTATGAACCTCGACAAGCAGAACGAACCCCTGAGCAAGCCCCACGTGGTCGTCGTCGGCGGCGGGTACGCCGGCGTGATGGCCGCCAACCGGCTCACCAAGCGCGACGACGTCGCGATCACCCTGGTCAACCCGCGCGACCACTTCGTCGAGCGGATCCGGCTGCACCAGCTGGCCGCCGGGTCCTCGGAGGCCGTGGTGGCCTACGCCGACGTACTCAGCGACCGGGTGCGCCTGGTGGTCGACACCGTGGGATCCATCGACGCGGAATCGCGGACGGTCGCGCTCGGGAGCGGGCAGGAGATGGCGTACGACTATCTGGTCTACGCCGTCGGGAGCGCAGGCACGACCCAGGTCGCGGGCGCCGCGGAGCACGCCTTCGGGGTCTCGACCTACGAGGAGGCGACCCGCCTGAAGGTGGCCCTGGACGCGGTGTCCGCCGATGCTCCGGTGGTCGTCGTCGGTGGCGGCCCGACCGGGATCGAGGTCTCCTCCGAGCTCGCCGAGGCCGGCCGGAACGTGGCCCTGATCTGCGGGGAGAGGCTCGGTCCGTGGCTGCACGAGAAGGGCCGAGCAGTGGCCGAGCGCGACCTGCGGCGGCTGGGCGTCGGCATCATCGAGGGCGCCCGGGTGACCGAGGTGCTGGCAGGCCGCGTACGGCTCGACAACGGCCGCGAGCTGCCCAGCGAGGTCACGATCTGGACTGCCGGCTTCGCTACGCCGGACCTGGCCCGGACGAGCGGGCTGACCACCGACGAGCTCGGCCGGCTGATCACCGACGAGACCCTGACCAGCGTCGACGACGACCGGATCATCGCGACCGGGGATGCCGCGGCGCCGTCAGGGATGGCGTACCGGATGAGCTGCCAGGCCGCCAACCAGCTCGGGCCGCTGGCCGCGGAGACGGTGCTCGCCCGGCTCGCCGGCGCGAACCCGGAGCCGGTCAGCATCGGGTTCGTGGGCCAGTGCATCAGCATCGGCCGCGGGCTGGGACTGGTGAACCTCGCCCGACGAGATGACTCGGCGATCGCCGCCCGGATCCGGGGCGTACCGGCGGCCAAGGTCAAGGAGCTGGTCTGCCGCAGCACGGTCTGGGCGCTCGGGATGGAAGCACGCCGGCCGGGATCCGCCTTCGGTTTCAAGGACCGTTCGCGCGCCGGGCGCGTCCGGGCGACAGCGGTCACGCCACTGGTGAGCGAGCCGAGCCGTTGAGCCTGGCCGTGACCGTCGTCTCCTGGCTCCTGGCCGCACTCCTGCTCGTCGTCGGCGTGGCACACCTTGTCGCCCCCGCCAAGGTAGAGCCGCTGGTCCCGGAGTGGTGGCCGGCGAGGCGGGCGACGGTGTACGCCTCCGGCGTCGCCGAGGTGGTGATCGGGATCGGTCTGCTGGTCCCGGCTACCCGCACCTGGGCAGCCGGGGTTGCGGTGTTGATGTTCCTCGCCTACACGCACGTCCACTTCGAAGGTCGCCGCCTCACCTCGGGTGTGGTCAACCTCGGCTACGCGGCACTGGCGCTCTTCGTCTGCCTCGGCTGACGCCGCGATCGAGGCCGCGATGTCACAGTCCCGGGCGCTGTCTCGTCCCAAGGTGGAAGATGTCGACCGAGCCTGGAAACGAGGACCAACCGTGACACCACAGACCGAGATCGAGTTCGAGGAGCTGCGCCCCCTGCTGTTCTCGATCGCCTACCGGATCCTCGGCAGCGTGAGCGAGGCCGAGGACGCAGTGCAGGAGACCTGGATCCGGCTGGAGGGAACCTCGACCGAGCCCGATTCACTCAAGGCGTACCTCTCGACCGTGGTCACCCGGATCTCCCTCGACGTGCTGCGCTCGGCGCGGGTGCGGCGGGAGACGTACGTCGGGCCCTGGTTCCCCGAGCCGCTGCCGACCGACACCCAGGTCGACGACCATGCCGACCTCTACGCCAGCCCCGAGCGCGCGACGGAGCTGGCCGACTCGGTGTCGATGGCCGCGCTGCTGCTGCTCGAGCGGCTCAGCCCGCTGGAGCGGGCGGTCTTCGTGCTGCGCGAGGTCTTCCACTTCGGCTTCGCCGACATCGCCGCGGCGGTCGACCGGTCCGAGGCCGCCTGCCGTCAGCTCGCCTCCCGGGCCCGGCGGCACATGGAGGAGGGCAAGCCGCGGTTCGAGGCCGACCGGCGCAAGCGCGTCGAGCTCTCCAGCCGGTTCTTCGATGCACTGCGCGACGGTGACCTGGACCAGCTCCAGGCGCTGCTGGCGGCCGATGTGGAGACCGTCAACGACGGTGGTGGCGTGGCCGGTGGCGTGGGTGGCCGGTTCGGTGCGGAGAAGGCCGCGCGCATCCTGATCGCGGCGGTGCCGCCGCTGCTGGCCATCGGTGCCCGCCTCGAGCAGCGCGAGCTCAACGGCGAGCCGGGCGCCATCCTCCGCGACGCCGACGGTGCCATCCTCGGCACCTGGACCCTCGACATCCTCGACGGCCAGATCCAGCGGATCCGCTCGGTCACCAACCCCGAGAAGCTGGGCCACCTGGGCCCGGTGGCAGACCTCAAGGACGTCGTACGCCGCCGCAACCGCCACCGCCGCGGGCAGTGACCCGCTGGTCGAGCCGCTCGCTGGTCGAGCCGCCGGAGCCGCTAGGCGGAGGCGTGTCGAGCGTTGTATCGAGCTTGTCGAGATGACCAACACAGTCCCCTCGGCGCTCTATGGGGCCGTGTTGGTCTCGACACGCTCGGCCGCAGGCGGCCTCGCGGCTCGACCAGCGGAGGGACCCTCAGGCGACGGCACCCTGCGGGGTCGGCGCCGGCCGCAGACCGAGGTCGGCGGTGCGTACGTCCTTGGTCTCGCGGGCGGTCAGGGCGGCGACCGACGCGACGAGGCAGACGACCGCGGTGTAGCCCGCCGTGACGACCCAGCCGCCCTCCTGCACGCCACCCAGCGCGGTGACGATCGACGGCGTGAACCCGGCGAGCAGGAAGCCGATCTGGGTGCCGATCGCGACGCCGGAGAAGCGCACCGGGGTCGAGAACATCTCGCCGTAGAACGACGGCCAGGTCGCGTTCGCGGCCGCGTAGCCGAACGAGAAGGTCACGATCGCGAGCGCGAAGACGAGCAGCTCGCTGCCCTGGCTCATCGAGAGCAGGTAGAACGGCATCATCACCGCACTGGCAACGGCGCCGTAGATGAAGACCGGCTTGCGCCCGATCCGGTCGGCGAGCAGGCCGAACATCGGCTGGGTGAACAGCGCGACGACATTGGCCGCGACGACCAGCCACAGCGTGATCGAGTCGACCATGCCGACCGCGACACCGTAGGCGATGGCCAGGTTGCCGAAGACCGTGGAGACGGCCGCGATGAAGGCGCAGCAGATGACCCGCAGCACGTCGACCCAGTGGTCGCGCAGCAGCACCGCGAGGGGCAGCTTGGCGACCTCGTTGTTGGCCTTGGCCTCCTCGAACTCCGGGGTCTCGTTGAGGCGGCTGCGGATGAAGAAGGCCACCACGACCACGATCGCGGAGAGCCAGAACGGGATCCGCCAGCCGATGGTGTACTTGATGTCGTCGGGCAGCGCGACGACCGGGATGAAGACGAGCGCGGCCAGGATCTGGCCGCCCTGGGTGCCCGTGAGGGTCCAGGACGTGTAGAAGGAGCGCCGGTCGTCGGGGGCGTGCTCGAGCGTGAGCGAGCTGGCGCCGGCCTGCTCGCCCGCGGCCGAGAGCCCCTGGAGCAGCCGGCAGAAGACCAGCAGCGCGGGCGCGATCCAGCCGGCCTGGTCGTAGGACGGCAGACAGCCGATCATGAACGTGCCGCCACCCATCAGCAGCAGGGTGAACAGCAGCACCTTGCGGCGGCCGATCCGGTCACCGAAGTGACCGACGAAGACCGCGCCGACAGGGCGGGCGACGTACGCGAAGGCGAAGGTCGCGAACGACATCACCAGCGCGGCATCGCCGGCGCTGGGGAAGAAGACGTGCGGAAAGATCAGCGCCGCGGCAGAGCCGAAGACGAAGAAGTCGTAGTACTCGACAGCACTGCCCATGAAGCTGGCCAGCGCGGCCCGGACCGGGGTCTTGCCTTCTTGGTTCTCGGTGACAGGTCCCGCCATCGGGTCCTCCTCGGGGTCTGTCCCGCGGTCCTGACCGCGGGCTGTGGGGGGGGGTTGTGGATGTGTGGCTCTTCGATTTCTTGGGCGAGGTCAGCCGGCCGCGGCCAGCTCGCGCAGGTGGGCGAGCATCCGCTCGGCATCGGGGTCGATGCCGGTGATCAGCCGGAAGGCGTCGACGGCCTGGTAGACCGCCATGTGGCCTCCGTGGAGCGTCCGGCAGCCGACCTCACGCGCCGCCTGCAGCAGCGCGGTGTCCAGAGGCCGGTAGACGATGTCCGCCACCCACAGCTCGGGGCGGAGGAGGGTCGTGTCCAGCGGCGTACCGGGGTGGTCGGCCATGCCGACCGGAGTGCAGTTGACCAGTCCGTCGGCGTCGGGGACGAGCGCCGGCAGCTTGTCGACGTGGCTCGCCTCGACGGTGCTCTCCGGGTGGTGGCGCCGGATCTCCTCGACCCGCGCCTGGGCACGGTCGAGGTCCATGTCGGCGATGACCAGCCGCTCGACGCCTTGGCCCACGAGCGCGTGCGCGACGGCCGAGCCCGCCCCTCCCGCACCCAGCTGCACGACGGTGCCGATCGGGGCACCCGGCATCCCGGTACGCAGCGCGTGGCCGAAGCCGGTCGTGTCGGTGTTGTAGCCGACCGCACCCTCATCGGTGAAGACCACGGTGTTGACCGCACCGAGCCGGGCCGCGGTCTCATCGAGCCGGTCGAGGTGCTCGATCACGAGCTCCTTGCACGGGTGGGTGATGTTGAGCGCGTCGAAGCCGAGCCGCCAGGTCTCCCTCATCAGGTCGCCCACGCCTTCGGCCGGGATCCCCAGATCGGTGATGTCGAGCGTCTTGTAGACGTACGACAGCCGGTGCTCGAACCCTTCGCGCATGTGCAGCGCCGGACTCAGCGAGGGTCCGACGCCCGCGCCGATCAGGCCGACAAGAAACGAAGACTTCATCTGAGCGATCCTTAATGTACGAACTAGTACGTTACGAGAGTGAAGGGGATCACATCTCCGCTCGACTCGTCAACCCCCGCATGACAAAAGCGCCCGCCCCGTGGTGCGGGACGGGCGCTTCGGGCGCATCTGTCAGTCGGCGGTCAGCCAGCCGACGACGATGTCGCCGAGGATGCGCCGATGGCGCTCGCGTACGTCAGGTGCGAGCATGTCGCGACCGAAGAGGAAACCGAAGGTGGCGCTGTTGGCGACCTGGAAGACGCAGTAGGCGCTGATCATCATGTGCACGTCGATGGCGTCGACGTCGGCACGGAGCTCGCCGGAGGCACGGCCGCGGGCGAGGACCTCGTCGAGGACGCTTGCGGCCGGGGCACCGAGCTCGCGCAGCGACTCGACCTTCTCCAGGTGCCGGCCACGGTGGATGTTCTCGACAGAGACGAGGCGGATGAAGTCGGGGTGGTCGACATGGTGATCGAAGGTGAGCTCGGCGATTCGGCGGATCGCATCGACCGGCTCGAGATCACCGGCGTGCAGGCTCTGCTCGAGGTCGCGGATGCGACGATAGGCAGCCTCGAGCACAGCCAGGAACAGCCCCTCCTTGCCGCCGAAGTAGTAGTAGATCATCCGCTTCGTGGTGCGGGTGCGCTCGGCGATCTCGTCGACCCGGGCGCCCGAGTAGCCCTGCTCCGAGAACACCTCGGTCGCGACGTCGAGCAGCTCGGACCGGGTACGTTCGGCATCACGCGACTGAACCATGCCCCGAGCCTAGAGCACGGCCCACTTCCCAAGGCGCAACAATGTATGTACCGTTTCGTACATTAGCGACGAACGGAGAACCATGCGCACCTCGATCGCCACGGTCTGCCTCAGCGGCGGCCTGGTCCAGAAGATGTACGCCGCGGCCGAGGCCGGCTTCGACGCGATCGAGATCTTCGAGCCCGACCTCATCGCCGCCCCCCAGTCCCCCGAGGAGATCCGGGCGCTGGCGTCCCGGCTGGGCCTGACCCTCGACCTCTACCAGCCCTTCCGCGACGCGGAGGGCGTCGACGAGTCGGCCTTCGCCGACGTGCTGCACCGTGCCGAGGCGAAGTTCCGGCTGATGCGCCGGCTCGGCATGGACCTGATGCTGGTCTGCAGCAACGTCGACACCGCGACCGTCGATGACGACGGGGTCTCCGCGGGACAGCTGCGGCGACTGGGCGAGCTCGCGGCGACGTACGACATCCGGCTCGCCTACGAGGCGCTGGCGTGGGGACGGTTCGTCGACGACTACCGCCGCTCGTGGCGGATCGTCGAGCTCGCCGACCACCCCAACGTCGGAATCTGCCTGGACAGCTTCCACATCCTCTCCCGCGGCCACGACCCCAAGCAGATCGAGGACATCCCGGCCGAGAAGATCTTCTTCCTGCAGCTCGCCGACGCCCCCGCGCTCAGCATGGACGTGCTCTCCTGGAGCCGCCACCACCGGCTCTTCCCCGGCGAGGGCAGCTTCGACCTGCCGGCCTTCCTCGGTCACGTCCTGCGCGCGGGCTACGACGGCCCGCTGTCGCTGGAGGTCTTCAACGACACCTTCCGCCAGACCGACCCGGTCCGCACCGCTCGTCAGGCCCAGCGCTCGCTGCGCTGGCTCGCCGACCGCACCGCCGACCTGCTCGGCGAGGAGACCGGCCTCTTTGCCGGACCGCTCCCCCGACTGCCCGAGGTGGCTGCGCCGGAGGCCTTCGACTTCGTCGAGATCAAGGCGCAGGACACCTCCGGGGTCGAGGTGGTGCTCGAGCAGCTCGGCTTCGGCTTCGGGGGCCGCCACCGCAGCAAGCAGGTCCGCCTGTGGACCTGGGGCGAGGCCCGGATCGTGTGCAACGACGTACCCAGTGCCTCCCCCGAGCCACACATCGCCGCCGTCGGCTTCGACGTCGCCGACTCGGATCCGGCCGCCGAGCGCGCCGCACGGCTGATGGCGCCGCCGGTCTACCGCCGGACGTACGCCGGTGAGCAGGCCCTGCGCGCCTTCACCTCCCCCGACGGCACCGAGGTCTTCCTCTCCCATGCGGAGGACTGGATCGGCGAGTTCCCCTCGACAGGCTCAGGACATCGCGACGGCGGCGCGCCACGCTCCGATCGACGGGCCGCGCGGATCGACCACGTCAACCTGGTCCAGCCCTGGCACAGCTTCGACGAGGCGGTCCTCTTCTACACCAGCGTCCTGTCGCTGACGCCGCAGCCGACCCAGGAGGTCGCCGGTCCCTCCGGCCTCGTCCGCAGCCAGGTGATGAGCTCACCGGCCGGCGGCGTACGTCTTCCGCTCAACCTGCTTCCGACCGAGCAGCAGGGCCAGGCACAGCACATCGCGCTCGCCTGCCACGACATCATCGGCGTCGTCGCGGCCGCCCGGGAGCGTGGCCTGCGACCCCTCGAGGTCCCGGGCAACTACTACGACGATCTGGTCGCCCGGTTCGGTCTGCCCGAGGACCTCGTCGCCACCCTGCGCGAGCTCGATCTGCTCTACGACCGCGACGCCGACGGTGAATACCTGCACTGCTACACCGAGACCGTCGGCGAGGTCTTCTTCGAGCTCGTCGAGCGCCGCGAGCGCTACGACGGCTACGGCGCCGGCAACGCCCCCGTCCGCCTGGTCAGCCAGGCCGGCTGACCCCCGCCGCCGTCGGTCGAGCCGCGAGCGCAGCGAGCGTGTCGAGACCAACACAGTCGCGTACGAACCGTGTTGGTCTCGACACGGATTCGCTCGTTCCTCACGAATCCGGCTCGACCAGCGGTATCAGAAGTTGCCGCGGAGCTCCTGCTCGCGCTCGATGGCCTCGAAGAGGGCCTTGAAGTTGCCCTTGCCGAAGCCGAGAGAGCCGTGGCGCTCGATCAGCTCGAAGAAGACCGTTGGGCGGTCCCCGATCGGCTTGGTGAAGATCTGCAGCAGGTAGCCGTCCTCGTCACGGTCGACCAGGATGCCGCGGGACTGCAGCTCCTCGATCGGCACGCGCACCTCACCGATCCGGGCGCGCAGCTCGGGGTCCTCGTAGTAGGAGTCGGGGGTGTTGAGGAACTCGATGCCGGCATCGCGCAGCGCGTCGACGGTGGCCAGGATGTCGCCGGTGGCCAGCGCGAGGTGCTGGGCGCCGGGACCCTGGTAGAACTCCAGGTACTCGTCGATCTGCGACTTCTTCTTCGCGATCGCCGGCTCGTTGAGCGGGAACTTCACCCGGTGGTTGCCGTTGGCCACGACCTTCGACATCAGCGCGGAGTAGTCGGTGGCGATGTCGTCACCGATGAACTCGGCCATGTTGGTGAAGCCCATGACGCGACCGTAGAAGTCGACCCACTCGTCCATCCTGCCGAGCTCGACGTTGCCGACCACGTGGTCGAGCGCCTGGAAGAGGCGCTTCGGGGCACCCGCGGGCTTCTTCAGCGTCGAGGTGCGGGCGACATAACCGGGCAGGTAGGGGCCGTCGTAGCCGGAGCGGTCGACCAGCGTGTGGCGGGTCTCGCCGTAGGTGGCGATGGCGGCGATGCGTACGGTGCCGTGCTCATCGCTCACGTCGTGGGGCTCCTCCAGGACGCGGGCACCCTGCTTGCGGGCGTGCTCGATGCAGCGGTCGACGTCGGGCACCTCGAGGGCGATGTCGACGACGCCGTCACCGTGACGGGCGTGGTGGGCGATGATCTCGCTCCCGGGCGCGACCCCGCCCTTGATCACGAAGCGCACTCCCCCGCTGCGCAGCACGTAGGAGTGGTGGTCGCGGTTGCCGGTCTCGGGGCCGGAGTAGGCGACCAGCTCCATGCCGAAGGCGCTCTGGAAGAAGTGGGCGGTCTGGGTGGCATTGCCGACAGCCCATACGACCGCGTCCCAGCCGGTGACCGGGAAGGGGTCGGAGGTGTCGTCGTAGGCCACCAGGCCGACGAGCTGCTCCAGCTCGGCCAGCCCGAGTCCGGCGAGCTTCTCTTGGTTGGTCAGGGTGTCTGC
This sequence comes from Nocardioides sp. NPDC047086, assembly GCF_040643685.1. Taxonomy (NCBI): domain Bacteria; kingdom Bacillati; phylum Actinomycetota; class Actinomycetes; order Propionibacteriales; family Nocardioidaceae; genus Nocardioides; species Nocardioides sp. NPDC047086. Next base: position 34,836 of record NZ_JBEYUV010000041.1, on the reverse strand, counting down.
AAGCGTCATGCGGGCAAGTCAAGTGGGCCGAGTCACACCAAACAAGTTGACCACTGAGCACTGGTCAATCTGTCAGATCGGACCAGCGATCGCCGCCACTTGCTAGACAATCTGACTACCATCGAGCCATGAACCTCGACGACCTCGATGTCACGCTCCTGGAGACCCTGTACGCCCACCCGCGAGTCGGCGACCTCGAGCTCTCCCGGGTCGCCGGCGTCGCCCGAGCCACCGTGCAGAGCCGGCTGCGCAAGCTGGCCGAGGCCGGCGTGATCCGCGACTGGGCACCGACGATCGACCCGGCCGCGGCCGGCCACGCGGTCCAGGCGTTCGTGACCCTGGAGATCTCCCAAGGAGCCCTCGAGGACGTACGCCGCGACCTCGCCGAGATCCCCGAGGTGCTGGAGGCGTACGTCACCACGGGCTCCTTCGACGTCTTCTGCAAGGTGGCAACCGGGTCGCACGCGAAGCTCCAGGAGGTGCTCGTACGCATCGACCAGTCCCACGCCGTCGTCCGCTCGACCAGCGTGGTCACCCTCTCCACCCTCATCGAGCCGCGCACCCTCGACCTGCTGCGCACCGGAGCCACACCGCGCTGACCGACCGATTTTCATTGACGAGATTGCTAACAATCTTGTTGATGATCTATGGTCTGTGACGTGCGTCATGCCCAACACCTCCGAAACCAGACACCCGTGCGGTGTCTCCTCATGCGCGGCGGGACCTCTCGCGGTCCGCTCTTCGACGCCCGCGACCTGCCCGCGGACACCGCGCAGCGCGACGCGGTGCTGCTGGCGGCGATGGGGTCGCCCGACCCGCTCCAGGTAGACGGGATCGGCGGCGGCCACCCGCTGACCAGTAAGGCCGGCATCGTCGCGCCCGGCGCCGCCGGGAACGAGCAGGGCATCGACATCGAGTGGACCTTCGCCCAGCTCCAGCCCGACTCGGACCAGGTCGACACGACACCCAACTGCGGCAACATGCTGGCCGCGGTGCTGCCCTTCGCGATCGAGACCGGCATGGTGACGCCCGTCGGCGAGACCACCACGGCCCGCGTCCTCACCCGCAACACCGGCGCGGTCGCCGAGATCACTGTGCAGACGCCGGCCGGGCCGGACGGACAGCGCTTCGTACGCTACGACGGCGACGCCCGCATCGACGGCGTCCCCGGAACGGCTGCGCCGGTGCGGATCGGGTTCCTCGACACCGCCGGCTCGGTGGCCGGGAGCCTGCTGCCGACCGGCAACGTACGCGACACCGTCGAGGTCCCCGGCGTCGGCCCGATCGACGTCACCCTGATCGACAACGGCCAGCCGCTGGTGATCGTCGATGCCCGGGACCTGGGCGCGACCGGCGCCGAGAGCCCCGAGGAGATCGATGCCGACGAGCCGCTCCGGGCGCGGATCGAGGCGCTGCGCCTCGTCGCCGGCCACGCGATGGGTCTGGGCGACGTGACCACGAAGCCCTACCCGAAGATGACGCTTGTCTCCGCCCCGAGGAACGGCGGAGCGATCGGCACCCGCAGCCTGATCCCCCGCCGCACCCACCGCTCGATCGGTGTCCTGGCCGCCGTCACCGCCGTGACCGCGGCCGTGCTGCCCGGCTCCGTCGCCCACGACCTCGCCGTCGCTCCCCCGTTCACCACGACCGATGCCGGCCCCGAGGCGACCCTCGGCGTCGAGCACCCCACCGGCGAGTTCAGCGTGACGCTGGGCCTCGACCCCGAGGACCCGACGCACGTGACCCGATCCGCCCTGCTGCGTACGGCTCGCCTGATCATGGCCGGTCAGGCCATGGTCCCGAGCGCCGTCTTCACCGCCACCGAGGAAGCCCCCGCATGATCATCGACATCCACGGCCACTACACGACCGCACCGGCGCCGCTGGGCGAGTGGCGCGACGCGCAGGTGGCGGCGCTGACCGACCCGGGCGCCGCGCCGGATCCGGCGGGCCCGCAGATCTCCGACGACCAGATCCGCGAGACGATCGAGGCCAACCAGCTGCGGCAGATGGACGAGCGCGGCATCGACCTGACCGTCTTCTCCCCGCGGGCCTCCTTCATGGCCCACCACATCGGCGACCTCTCGACCTCCACGGAGTGGGCGCGGATCTGCAACGACCTGTGCGCCCGGGTGGCCGAACTCTACCCGACCCGGTTCGCCGCGGGCGCGATGCTCCCGCAGTCGCCCGGCGCCGACCCCGCGACCACGGTCGCCGAGATCGAGCGGGCGGTCACCGAGCTCGGCGCGGTCGCGGTCAACGTCAACCCCGACCCCTCCGGGGGCCGCTGGGACTCCCCGCCCCTGACCGACCGGTCCTGGTATCCCGTCTGGGAGAAGCTCTCCGAGCTCGACGTACCGGCCATGATCCATGTCTCCACCAGCTGCAACCCGGCCTTCCACACCACCGGCGCCCACTACCTCAACGCCGACACGACCGCGTTCATGCAGCTGCTGACCGGCGACCTGTTCGCCGACTTCCCCGATCTGCGCCTGGTGATCCCCCACGGCGGCGGCGCGGTCCCCTACCACTGGGGCCGCTTCCGCGGTCTGGCCCAGGCCCTCGGCCGCCCCGACCCCACGGACACGCTGATGAGGAACGTCTTCTTCGACACCTGCGTCTACCACCAGCCCGGCATCGACCTCCTCCTCGACGTCGTTCCCCACAGCAGCGTGCTCTTCGCCTCGGAGATGATCGGCGCCGTCCGCGGCATCGACCCGAACACCGGCCACCACTTCGACGACACCCGCCGCTACGTCGAGGCGTACGCAGCCCGCCACGGTCTCACCGAGGCCGAGCTCACCGCCCTGACCGAGACCAACGCCCGCCGCGTCTACCCGCGCCTGGACCAGCGACTCATCGCCCAGGGCCGCTGAGCGCGCCCCCGACCAAGGAGACCCATGCACGAGCTCGGAGTAGTTCACACCAGCATCACCCGCGCCGACCGCGCCGCCGTCGACGCCCTCGGACAGTTCGGCGTCGCCACCATCCACGAGGCGATGGGACGCCTGGGGCTGCTGCGCCCCTACATCCGCCCGGTCTACGAGGGCGCGAGGCTCTGCGGCACGGCCGTGACCGTGCTGCTCCAGCCCGGCGACAACTGGATGCTGCACGTCGCCGCCGAGCAGGTCCAGGAGGGTGACGTCGTCGTCGCCGGCTGCGTGACCGAGTCCGAGGACGGCTTCTTCGGCGAGCTGCTGGCCACCTCGCTGCGCAGCCGCGGCGCCCGCGGCCTGGTCATCGACGGCGGCTGCCGCGACGTGGACGAGCTGCGCGCGATGGACTTCCCCGTCTTCTCCCGCGCGATCAACGCCAAGGGCACCGTCAAGGCGACCCTCGGCTCGGTCAACGTCCCGGTCAACGTGGCGAACGCGCTGGTCAACCCCGGCGACGTCGTCGTCGCCGATGCCGACGGGGTGGTCGTCGTCCCGGCCGTCCGCGCGGCCGAGGTCGCCGAAGCCTCCCGCAGGCGCGAGGAGGCCGAGGTCGGCAAGCGCGCCCGCTTCGAGGCCGGAGAGCTCGGCCTCGACATCTACGACATGCGCCCGAAGCTCGCTGAGCTCGGCCTCACCTACAAGGACTGATCCGATGGTCACACCCGGCTGGCTGCACTGGTTCGAAGGACCCACCGAGCCCACCTTCACGCTCCCCGAGGGCGCGGTCGACGCCCACTGCCACGTCTTCGGCCCGGCGGCCGAGTTCCCGTTCGCGCCCGAGCGCAAGTACACCCCGGTCGACGCCTCCAAGGCCCAGCTCTTCGCGCTCCGCGACCACCTCGGCCTGGCCCTCAACGTCATCGTCCAGGCGACCTGCCACGGCGCCGACAACAGCGCCCTCGTCGATGCCTTGCGGCACTCCGACGGAAAGGCCCGCGGGGTGGCGACCGTCCGCGCCGACGTCAGCGACGACGAGCTGGCAAGCCTCCACGAGGCGGGCGTGCGCGGCGTACGTTTCAACTTCGTCAAGCGCCTCGTCGACGTCACTCCCACGGAGGTGCTGGAGACCATCGCGGCCCGGATCGCCCCGCTCGGCTGGCACGTGGTGATCTACTTCGAGGCCGCGGATCTTCCCGGCCTGAAGGACTTCTTCGCGAGCCTGCCGGTGCCGCTGGTCGTCGACCACATGGGCCGACCCGATGTGACCAAGGATCCCGAGGGACCCGAGTTCGCGGAGTTCCTCGACTTCGTCGCGGCAGGCGATGTCTGGGTGAAGGTCTCCTGTCCGGAGCGCCTGACCGTGACCGGACCCGCCGCCCTCGATGGCGAGACCGAGGCCTACCGAGACGTCGTCCCCTTCGCCCGCAAGGTCGTCGAGCGCTTCCCCGACCGCGTCCTGTGGGGCACAGACTGGCCCCACCCCAACCTGAAGGACCACATGCCCGACGACGGGCTGCTGGTCGACCACATTCCACACATCGCCCCCACACCCGAGCTGCAGCAGGCGCTGCTCGTGGACAACCCCATGCGCCTGTACTGGCCCGAAGGAGAGCACAGTGCCTGACCTCACCCCCACCAACGCAGCCAACCGGCTCGACCGGCTGCCCATCTCCCGGTTCCACAAGCTCGCCACCGTCGCCCTGGCGTTCGCCTACTTCTTCGAGTTCGCCGACATCAACACCTTCGCCACGACGGCACCGGTGATGCGCGAGCAGTGGGGGGTGACGATCAACCACATCGCGTACGTCACCTCCCTGTCGTTCGTCGGCATGTTCATCGGGTCCGTGGTGGCCGGCGGCCTGGCCGACCGGCTCGGCCGGAAACGTACCCTGGTGGCGACCACCATCTGGTTCTCGATCTGGTCCTTCGCCAGCGTCTTCGCCTGGGACATCGTCGCGATGGGCTTCTTCCGGGTGATGACCAGCGCCGGGCTCTCCGCGATGACCGTGGTGGCCGTGGTCTACATGAACGAGCTCTTCCCGCGCGCCAAGCGCGGCAAGTTCCAGGCGTACGTCATCGTCATCGGCATCTGCGGCACCCCGGCGACCAACCTGATCGCCTCCGCGGTGGTCCCGATCGCCGACTGGACCTGGCGCCTGGTCTTCCTGTGGGGCGCCCTCGGTGTCCTCTTCCTCTTCTTCGTACGCCGCCTGGTCGAGTCGCCGCAGTGGCTGGAGTCGCGGGGTCGCCATGCGGAGGCCGAGGAGATCCTGGTCGGCCTGGAGCGGGACGCGGCCGCCGAGCACGGGACGCTGCCCGAGCCGGCCGCGCCGGTCGAGGAGGGCCCCGCCACCAAGGCCGGGCTGGCGATGCTGAGGGACAAGCGGTTCCTCTACCCGACGATCCTGCTCTCGGTGCTGTGGATCTCCCAGACGATCGGCTTCTTCGGCTTCTCCTCCTGGGCGCCGACCCTGCTCGCGGCCGAGGGCGTCAGCGTCGAGGACTCGATCTTCTACGTCGCGCTGACCACCATCGGCGCCCCGCTCGGCTCCTTCCTGGCCTCGCTGGTCACCGACCGTTACGAGCGCAAGTGGTGCCTGGTCGTCTTCGGCCTGATCATCGCCGGCTCGGGTCTGCTCTACGGGCTGACCTTCACGCCGCTGCTGATCGTCGCCTTCGGGTTCCTGGTGAACCTGTTCGAGCGCGGCTACACCGCGCTGGCCTACGCCTACTCCCCCGAGCTCTACGACACCAGGGGCCGCTCGCTGGGCACCTCGGTCTCCTACGGCCTCGGCCGGCTCTCCAACGCCGCCGGCCCGCTGATCATCGCCGGGCTCTACAGCGGGCTGGGCTACCAGGCCGTCTTCTACTTCATCGCCGGCACCTGGGTGGTCGGGGCGCTCGCCCTGGCGATCTTCGGCCCGGCCACCCGTAAGGCCCGCCTGGCCGCCGAGGCCGCCGCCGTCCCGGCTCACTGAGGGAGTGACCATGCCCGACCCCGTTCCGGAGAACCTGACCACGCTCAAGCGGATGGTCGCCGACTCTCCGACCCGCCCACCGCTGGGCGAGGTGGCGCACATCGGCCACGCCCAGCTCTTCAGCCCGAAGCCGGCGGAGACCGTCGCGTTCTTCACCGACTTCCTCGGCCTGACCGTCTCGGGGCAGGACGGCGACCACACCTACCTGCGTACCTGGGACGACTACGAGCACCACAGCGTCGTCGTCACCGGGCGCGCCACCCCGGGCATCGGACGTACGGCACTGCGCTGCTCCTCCCCCGAGGCGCTCGCGCGCAGGATCGAGGCGGTCGAGGCCACCGGGGCTCACGGCGAGTGGAAGCAGGACGAGCCGGGCGTCGGGCCGCTGTGGGTGACCCAGGACCCCGACGGGCACGAGTTCGCGCTCTACCACGAGACCGACTACTGGGAGGCTCCCTCCGACGACCTCCGACCGGGGCTCAAGAACCAGCCCCAGGCCAAGCCCGGCCACGGGGTCGCGGTGCGGCGCCTGGACCACATCAACTACCTGGCCCGCGACGTCGAGACGACGACCGGCTTCGTGATCGACGCCCTCGGCGCGCGGCCCACCGAGCAGATCCGGCTGGACGACGGGCACCTCGGCGCCCGCTGGTCGACCTTCACCCAGAAGTCCTACGACCTGGTCTACACCGAGGACCGGACCGGGTCGACCGGCCGGCTGCACCACCTGGCCTTCGCCACCGACACCCGCGAAGACATCCTGCGGGCCGCCGACCTCGCCCTGGACACCGGCGTGTTCATCGAGACCGGACCGCACAAGCACGCGATCCAGCAGACGTTCTTCCTCTACGTCTACGAGCCCGGAGGCAACCGGATCGAGCTGTGCAACCCGCTGACCCGTCTGGTCCTCGCCCCCGACTGGCCGCTGATCACCTGGACCGAGGCCGAGCGCGCCAAGGGCCAGGCCTGGGGCCTGAAGACGATCGAGTCCTTCCACACCCACGGCACCCCGGTCGTCGACGGGCCTCCCTAGGGCATCCGGGGCAGCTCCACCGAGACCCGCAGCCCGCCGCCGGGCCGGGCGAGGACCGCGAGGTTGCCGTCGTGGGCACGGGTGATGCTCTTGACGATCGCCAGCCCCAGACCCACGCCGGCGTGGTCGCCGTGGATGCGCTGGGTGCCGCGCTGGAACGGCTCGGTGAGCGTGGCGACGAGCTCGCGGGAGAGCTTCTCGCCGGTGTTCGCGACCGTGAGGACCACGCTCCGCTCGTTGGCGGCGATCGTGACCGACACCGACCCGTCCTCGGTTCCGTCCTCGGGCAGGTTGTGGACGATCGCGTTGTGGATCAGGTTGGTCGCGAGCTGCAGCAGCAGGGCCGGCGAGCCGCTGACCGCGGCCTGCTCACCGGAGGTCTCGATGCGTACGCCGCGCTGCTCGGCCAGCGGCAGCAGCGTCTCGACCGCCTCCTCGGCGACCAGCGACAGGTCGATCCGCTCGCGGACGAAGGAGCGCTGGTCGGCACGGCTGAGGACGAGCAGAGCCTCGGTGAGGTCGATCGCGCGGGAGTTGATCAGCCGGAGCCGGTCGACGAGCTCGTCGACGTCGCGGTCCGGGTCCCTGCCGGCGACATCGAGCAGCGTCTGCGTGATCGCCAGCGGGGTGCGCAGCTCGTGGGAAGCGTTGGCCGCGAACCGCTGCTGCTCGGCGACCTGCGACTCGACCTTCTCGAGCATGTCGTCGAAACCGTCGGCGAGCTCACGGAACTCGTCGCCGGGGCCCTCGAGCTCGATCCGGTGCGAGAGGGAGCCGGTCGCGGCCGTACGTGTGGCCTCGGTGATCCTCCGCAGCGGCGCGAGCATCCGGCCGGCCAGGATCCAGCCCCCTACCAGCCCGAACACGAGCAGGAAGCCCATCATCGTGGCCGCCCGTGGAACGAACGCCCGCTCGAGGTCGGAGCGGTTCGGGACGAAGGGAGCGCTCGGCCTCCCCGGCTGCTGCGGCCATTCCATCCACACCCCGTCGGGGACGTAGCGCAGCAGGAAGACCCACACGACCGCGAGCAGGAGCACCCCGGTGACCACGATGACCGCGGCATAGCTCAGCGTCAGCTTGAGCCTGACACTCATCCCCGGGCGTCTAGGAGTCGACATCGATCCGGTATCCGACACCCGGCACGGTCGCGATGATCGCGGGCTCGCCGAGCCGTTTGCGCAGGGCGGAGACGGTGATGCGTACGGCATTGGTGAACGGGTCGGCGTTCTCGTCCCAGGCCCGCTCCAACAGCTCCTCGGCGCTGACCACCCCACCCTCGGCGGCGGCGAGGACTTCGAGGACCGCGAACTGCTTGCGGGTCAGCGCCACGTAGCGGCCATCGCGGTAGACCTCCCGCCGGAACGGGTCGATCCGCAGGCCGGCGATCTCCCGCACCGGCGGCCGGCTGTGGGCGCGGCGCCGGTCGAGCGCCCGCAGCCGCAGCACCAGCTCGCGCAGCTCGAACGGCTTGGTCAGGTAGTCGTCGGCGCCCAGCTCGAACCCGGAGGCCTTGTCGTCGAGCCGGTCGGCGGCGGTGAGCATCAGGATCGGCATCCCGGTGCCGGAGGCGACGATGCGCTTGGCGACCTCGTCGCCCGAGGGCCCGGGGATGTCCCGGTCGAGCACGGCGATGTCGTAGGCGTTGACGCTCAGCAGCTCCAGAGCCGTGTCACCGTCACCGGCGACGTCGGCGGCGATCGCCTCCAGCCTCAGCCCGTCCCGGATCGCTCCAGCCATCAACGGCTCGTCCTCGACCACCAGCACCCGCATGCTCTGATCCTAGGTTGATGACATATCGCTGACGTATTCGAATTGCCATACGCCCTGGTGACACCGTCGCGGGTTGACTGGCACGGTGAGCTTCACTGTCCGACCGATCAGCCCCGCCGAGCACCTCGACCACGTCAGGTCGCGGCGATCGGTCAGCTTCCAGCAGACCCCCGCCTGGGCCGAGGTGAAGACCGAGTGGCGCGGCGAGTCGCTGGGCTGGTACGCCGGCGACCGGCTCGCCGGGACCGGGCTGGTGCTGCACCGGCCGGTGCCGCGGCTCGGCTGCACGCTGGCCTACCTGGCGTGGGGTCCCGACATCGACTGGGCCGGCGGGCTCACCGTCTGGTTCCCGCCGCTGGTCTCCTACCTGCGGTCACAGGGCGCGTTCGCGATCCGGGTCGCGCCCCCGGTGCCCACCCACACCTGGGACGCCGCGCAGGTCAAGGAGGGCATCGCCGACCCGGGCGTCGCCCGCCTCACCGACCTCCCCGGCCGGCCCGACCCGGTCGGCGCCGAGGTGACCCGCTACCTCCGCGACTCCGGCTGGATCCCGCAGAACCCCGAGGACGGGTTCGGGGCGGGGCAGCCGCAGTTCACGTACGAGATCCCGCTGCGGCACCCCGACGGGACCGCGCGGTCCGAGGACGACGTGCTCCGCGGCATGAACCAGCTGTGGCGGCGCAACATCAAGAAGGCCGCGAAGGCCGGCGTCGAGGTCACCACCTCGGCCGGCGGCGAGGACCTGAAGGCGTTCCACGACCTCTACGTCCACACCGCCGAGCGTGACCGCTTCACGCCGCGGCCGCTGGCCTACTTCGAGAAGATGTTCTCGGCGCTCGCCGCGGAGGATGACGAGCGGATCAAGCTCTACCTGGCCCGTCACGACGGCGATCTGGTGGCCGCGACGATCCATGTCCGCGTCGGCGGCCACGCCTGGTACGTCTACGGCGCCTCCTCGACCGAGAAGCGGGACGTACGCGGCTCCAACGCCTGCCAGTGGGCGATGATCCGCGACTCGCTGGCCGCCGGGTGCGACGTCTACGACCTGCGCGGGATCACCCCGACCCTGTCCACCGACGACGCCCACGTCGGCCTGATCCAGTTCAAGGTCGGCACCGGCGGGCGGGCGGTGAGGTACGTCGGCGAGTGGGACCTGCCGCTGCGGCCGATCCTCTACCGGGCGTTCGACCTCTACATGAGCCGGCGGAGTCGATGACGAAAATGTCGAGCAGGAAGATCAGAAAAGAGGACCTCGGATGATCGTGAACGAATCGGGCTCGCTGACCGAGACGGGCATCGTCGTGCTGACGGTGCTGGCGTTTCCGGTGGCCGCGCTGACGGTGCCGGTGCTGGCGGTGCTGCGCCGGGTTCTCGGCGTCGCCTGGCCGCGGGCATGGCGCCACTCGCTGGCCGAGGTCGCCATCGTCTACGGCACCGTGCCCGGGCTGCTGCTGACGATGGTTCCGGGCAGCGAGGCGGGCCTCGTCTCCGGAGCCGTCAGCCTGGAGCCGTTCACCGACATGCCCACCATGGGACGGATCGGCATCATCGGCAACCTGATCCTGCTCGCCGCCCTCGGCTTCTTCGCGCCGATCCGGTTCCGCGGGCTGCGCTCGGTGTGGCGGGTCCTGGGCCTCGCACTCGCGGTGTCGGTCTCGATCGAGGTGCTGCAGTACGCCCTGGTGCTCGACCGGGTCTCCTCGGTCGACGACGTCATCCTCAACGCCGGTGGGGCCACCGCCGCCGCGATCGTGTCGTGGCCGTGGTGGCGCCGCCGGCGCCCGCGTCCGGGAGTCTCAGACCAGCGCCGCGGCGACCTGGTCGAGGCGGGCTCCGCGTGAGGCCTTGACCAGCACCACGTCGCCGGGAGCGAGGTGGCTCCGCAGCCACTCGATCGCGGCGGCGTTGTCGGGCAGGTCGATCGCCTTTGCCCCGGCGCCGTCGGCGATGACGGCGGCGGCCTCGCCGACGGTGACGACGAGGTCGGCCCGGGTCGCGGCGTACGTCCCGATCTCGTGGTGCGCGTCGCGGCTGGCCGCCCCCAGCTCGAGCATCTCGCCGAGGACGGCGATGCGCCGCTTGGCCTCGAACGCGGCGAGCGCGTCCAGGCCGGCGCGGGTGGACTCGGGGTTGGCGTTGTAGGAGTCGTCGAGGAGGGTCGCGCCGTCGGCGAGGGCGCGCAGCTCCATGCGCCACTTCGAGATCGAGGCGGTGTTGAGTGCGGTCGCGGCCTGCGCGAGCGGGACCCCGGCGGCCAGGCCCGCCGCCGCGGCGGCCGCGGCGTTGAGCGCCCAGTGGGCACCGACGAACGGGAGCGTGACGACCGCCTTCTCATCGTCGTTCTGGAGCGTGAACGAGGGCCGGCCGAGCCGGTCCAGGGCGAGGTCGCGAAGGCGTACGCTCGCCCGCTCGCCGGCCCCGAAGGCGAGCACCGGACCGGCGGTGAGGTCGCTCATCGCGAGCACCCGCGGGTCGTCGGCGTGGAGCACGGCGGTGCCGCCGCTCGCCATTCCCCGCACCAGCTCGCTCTTGGCCACGGCGATCGCCTCCCGCGAACCGAACTCGCCCAGGTGGGCCTGGCCGACGTTGGTCACGACGGCGATGTCGGGCGCGACCAGGCCGATGAGATCGGCGATGTCGCCGATGTGCCGCGCCCCCATCTCGAGCACCAGGAATCTCGTCGTCACGTCGGCGCGCAGCATGGTGAGCGGTACGCCGAGCTCGTTGTTGAACGAACCGGAGGTCGCGACGGTCGGTGCGGCGCTCGCCAGCACCGCCTCGATCATGTCCTTGGTGCTGGTCTTGCCCTGGGAGCCGGTGACCGCGACGACGGTCAGCTCGTCGCGCAGCAGCGCCACGACGTGGGCGGCCAGGCGCTGGAGCGCGGCCTGCGCGTCGTCCACGACGACCGTCGGGAGCGCGGTCGGGCGGGACCCGAGCACGGCGACGGCGCCGGCGTCGGCGGCCTGCGGTGCGTACTCGTGACCGTCGGTGTGCTCACCCGCGAACGCGACGAAGAGGCCGCCCGGGTCGGCCTCGCGGCCGTCGATCACGGCCGGCGCGCTCACGGTCACCGAGCTGTCGCCGACGACCTTCCCGCCGACCAAGGAGGCGATCTCGTCCAAGCTGAGGGGAATCATCCCCTCAGTCTTCGGAACCCCACGTTGCCGGAGCGTATCCGCTCATCGATATACGGACGATAACTCTCCCCCGAGATCGGAGCCTTCCTATCGTCGGCATATCAGAAAATCCATACGGGCGGGCAACCGCTCCTGAGGTTTGCTGGCGTCGATGATCTACCACGAGCCGACCCTGACGGCGCCTACCGAGCCGATGGAGCAGACCGTGATCTCGCCGACCGTCGGGATCACGGTCTACGGCTGCGCCCCTGATGAGAGCCTTCTTTTCGACTCCTTGGCGCCCGCTCTCGGCGTTTCCCTGAGGACCACGACGGAGCCCGTCTCCGAAGACAATGCCACCCTCGCGGCCGGAGACCGGTGCATCAGCGTCAGCCACAAGTCGCCGATATCGAACGAGACGCTGCTCGCTCTGAAAAACAGCGGCGTCCGGTATATCTCGACGCGAAGCGTGGGTCTCGATCACATCGATGTCGACTTCGCGGCGAGCATCGGGACAACGGTCGGAAACGTCGCCTATTCACCCGACTCCGTGGCCGACTACTCGTTGATGCTGATGCTCCTGTCGGTGCGCCAGGCGAAGGCGGCGATCCGGCGCACCGACGTCCACGACTACCGCCCGGCGGCCATGCGCGGCCGTGAGCTGCGCGACCTGACCGTCGGCGTGGTCGGGACCGGGCGGATCGGCGCCGCGGTCATCGACCGGCTGCGCGGCTTCGGCTGTGACGTACTCGCCTACGACGTCCGGCCCCGGCCGGCGACCGAGGGGGTGGAGCACGTCGATCTGGACACGCTCGTCGAGCGCTGCGACATCATCACCCTCCACGCGCCGCTCAGCGAGGAGTCGCACCATCTTCTCGACCGGCGGCGCATCGACCGGATGCGCCCCGGTGCGTACGTGATCAACACCGCTCGTGGCGCGCTGGTCGAGACGCCGGCGCTCATCACCGCGCTCGAGGAGGGCCGGCTGGGTGGTGCGGCGCTGGACGTCATCGAGGGCGAGGAAGGCATCTTCTACGCCGACCTCCGGGGACACGAGATCCCCAACGGCGGCCTGGCTCGGCTCCAGGAGATGCCGAATGTGCTGGTCAGCCCCCATATCGCCTACTTCACCGACCATGCCCTCATGGACACGGTCGAGAACTCCATCGTGAACTGTCGTGAATTCGAAAGCAGGTTTCCGCATGTCTAAGCTCAAGGTCGGCATCATCTTCGGTGGCGTCTTCGAGGAGCACCCCGTCTCGGTGAAGTCGGCGCAGGAGGTTGCCAAGCACCTCGACGCCGACACGTACGAGGCCTACTGGATCGGCATCACCAAGAGCGGCGACTGGCGCCTGTGCGACGGTCCCGAGGCGAGCTGGGAGGACGGCGCGCACCGCCCGGTCGTGCTCTCCCCCGATCGCAGCGTCCACGGGCTGCTCGTGCTCGACCAGGGCAACCACGGCTACGAGACGATCCGGCTCGACGTGGTGCTCCCGGTCCTGCACGGCAAGCTCGGCGAGGACGGCGCGATCCAGGGCCTCTTCGAGCTCTCCGGGATCCCGTACGTCGGCTGCGACGTGCAGAGCTCGGCTCTGTGCATGGACAAGTCGCTGGCCTACACGGTCGTCGGCGAGGCCGGGATCCCGACGCCGACCTTCTGGATCCTGGGCCCCGGCGAGTCGGTCGACGCCGGCGTGCTCCCCTATCCGGTCTTCGTGAAGCCGGCCCGCTCGGGGTCCTCGTTCGGGGTCAGCAAGGTGACCTCGGCGGCGGAGCTGGACGCCGCGGTGGCGACCGCGCGGCGCTACGACGAGAAGGTGCTCATCGAGGAGGGGGTCGTCGCCGAGGAGATCGGCTGCGCGATCCTCGGCAACGACGGCGAGCTGGTCACCGGAGAGGTGGACCACGTCGCACTCACTCACGGCTTCTTCAAGATCCACCAGGAGGACGCCCCCGAGACCGGCTCGGAGAACGCCACCTTCATCGTGCCCGCCGACATCCCGGCCGAGGCTCAGGAGCTGGTCAAGACCGAGGCGCAGCGGGTCTACCGGGCGCTGGGCTGCCGCGGGCTGGCGCGGGTCGACATGTTCCTGAAGGCCGACGGCACGGTGGTGCTCAACGAGGTCAACACGCTGCCCGGGCTCACCTCCTACAGCCGCTACCCACGGATGATGGCCGCCGCCGGGATCTCGATGACCGAGCTCCTCGACCGCGCGGTCACCCTGGCGCTGGAGGAGACCGTCCGATGAGGGACGGCTTCGGCTTCGTCGACGAGCTGGCGCCGGGCATCCGCTGGGACAGCAAGTACGCCACCTGGGACAACTTCACCGGCAAGCCGATCGACGGCTACCTGGTGAACCGCATCGTCGGGACCCGTGAGCTGTGCACCGCCCTCGCCCAGGCACGCGACAAGGCCGCCGCCCTGGGCTTCGGGATCCTGCTGTGGGACGGCTACCGCCCCCAGCGCGCCGTCGACGCGTTCCTGCGCTGGGCCGCGGAGCCCGCGGGCGACGACGATCCCCGCAAGCCCGTGCACTACCCCGCGATCACCCGGCCGGAGATGTTCGAGAAGGGGTACGTCGCCACGAAGTCCGGCCACAGCCGCGGTAGCACCGTGGACCTGACCCTCTTCTCGCTGGCTACCGGTGCACTGCTGGACATGGGTGGTGACCACGACCTGATGGATGAGATCTCCCATCACGGCGCGGCCGGGGTCTCCGAGGTCGCGGCCCGCAACCGGACGCACCTGTGCTCGGTGATGGAGTCCTGCGGGTTCAGTCGCTACCAGAACGAGTGGTGGCACTACTCGCTGGTCGAGGAGCCCTTCCCCGAGACCTACTTCGACTTCCCCGTCGGCTGACTCAGGGACTCAGCCAGCCCTGGACCTTCGAGCGGTTCGCCTTCGCCCAGACGGAGGCGAACCGTTCCTCGGCGGCGTCGGCGGCAGCCCGCTCGGCCGCGAGGAAGTCGCGAAGGGCATCGTCGGGCCCGGGGATCTCCTCGATCGCCTGGATCATGACCGCGGAGTCGTTGAGGTCGCCGAGGGCCGACTGGACCGACCTGGCGGCATCGGCCAGGCGCACGGCCTCCTGACCGAAGACCTCTCGCAGCGACTCGGCCGCGTAGCGGGTGCGCTTGGCCTCCTTGCGCACCTCGTGGAGCCGCCGGCGACGCTCGCCGGGAGCATCGGCGCGCTCGGCGGCGGCGACCGCCGCCACCAGACGTCGCCAGTCGCGGCGGAGTCGTTTGCGCAGCGCCTTCTTGCCCGGGGCACCTCCGGACCAGGGGAAACCATCGGCGGCGGCGAGGGCGGCGGTCAGGGTGCGGTAGCGCTCCCCCTCGAGCTCCGGGAACAACCGGGCCCGTCCCGCGACCCGGCGCTCGGTGAGCGCCGCTCGAAGCGCGTCGACACCCGATGGCCCGGGACCGTGCTTCGCCGCCCACTGCCGCAGCCGTTCGCGGAGCACCTCGGTGTCGCGTACGTCTCCGAGGAGGGCGCCGAGCCACTTCAGCTCCTCGCGGAGCGGCTCGGTCCGCTCCGCGTCGAGGAGCGGGCGGTACGTCGCCAGGACGCTGCGCAGCCTGCGTACCGTCACGCGCATCTGGTGGACCGCGTCGTCCTCGTCACGCAGCACGAGCCGGCCCCAGCGGTGGAGCACGGCCACCTGTTCGCGCCACCACTCGCTGACCGGCTCGTGTGGATGAGTCATCCCCACAGTTCTACCCTGCTACGGGCTCCAGGTCACCCACCTTCTCCTCGGCCTCCGAGCCGCCCTTCTCACGGTGCGGGAGGAGGGTCAGGAGCAGACCCGCACCAGCCCAGCAGGCGAGCACGATCAGCGGGGTCGTGGAACCGGCACCGTCGAAGAAGGACAGGCCACGGAGCGCCGAGCCGGTCGCACCCGGGGGCAGGAGCTGGCCGAGCCAGCCGAACGGGATCATCTCCGGGGCCGAGGAGATGCCGGAGAGCGGGTTGCCGACCAACATGATCAGCAGCGCCATGATTCCGACGCCGGCCATGCCGATGAAGTGGCGCAGGCCAACGATCGGCAGCGCGACCGCGAGGATGCCCAGGGCAACGACGCCGGCGTTGACCACGTAGGTGCCCTCGAGAGCGCCGAGCCAACCCTGGATCACTCCGGTCATCGCCAGCCCGCCTCCGATCGCGATGAGGAAGGCCGCGGCGACGCGGTCGCGGGTGCGCTTGAGCGCCAGCGAGGTGATCGCCCCGGCCATGATGCCGCCGAGCGCGAGGGGCAACGCCGCGGTGCCGAAGACGAGTCCGCGCGGGTCGTCCTCAGGAGCAGCGACGACGTCGGTCACCTTCGGGGCGGTGCCGGTCTCAGCGCCCATCGCCGTCGCCATCGCGGTGAGCTGCTGGGCGACGATGGCGCTGGCGGCGGTAGCGGTCAGCACCTCCTGACCCTTCGGGGCGACGACGATCGCACCGTACGCCTCGCGGTCCTCGATCGCCTCGACCGCCGCATCCCGGTCGGCGACCGCGATGACGTCGAAGGCGTCTTCGCCCGCAGTGGTGGCGAGCTGCGTCTCGATCTGGGCGACGGCCTGTTCCGGACCGGCGACAGCCAACGGCAGCGCCCGTGGCTCCATCTCGCTGGAGGGCCAGGCGAATGCGGTGATGAGCAGGGCGAGGAGGGCGACCAGACCGAGGCTGACCCCGATCACGGCTTGCACTGACTTGGGCATGTCTGTTCCTTCTTAAAAAAACGAATGTTCATTCTCTTTGGGAGAACTCTCCTCCTCTCCATTGGATTTATCAAAAATGAATGTTCGTTTTCTTTTGAGGTACTCTCGTCCCATGCCCAAGGTCAGCGAGCAGCACCGCGCAGAGAAACGCCAGCAGATCATCGCGGCGACGCTGCGCTGCGTGGAGCGCGACGGCTTCCACAAGACGACGATGGCCGCGGTCGTCAAGGAGTCCGGCCTCTCGGCAGGGTCGGTCTACACCTACTTCCGCGGCAAGAACGACATCATCCACGCGATCGCCCAGTCCGGCCTGACCGGTGTCACCGCCGCGATCAACCGCCTCGTTCCCGAAGAGGGCTCAGGCATGGACGCTCCCCCGCCGGAGTGGGCGATCGAGGCCGCCACCCAGCATCTCCTCGATCTCGGCGCCGAGCTGGGAGTCGATCTCCCCCGGATCGCCCTGCAGACCTGGGCGGAGGCCGCGCGCGACCCGGAGATCCACGCGATCATGGCCCCCGAGGCACGCCGGATCCGCGACGCCTGGCGCAACTACGCCGAGAAGGCCATCGACGCGGGCCAGTTCCGCCGGGGCGCCGACCCCGAGCGGATCGCGATGGTCCTCACCGGTCTGCTGCCGGGCTTCATCCTGCAGCGGATCATGCTGGGTGACGTCACGCCGAAGATCTACGCGGCAGGGCTCGCCGACCTGCTCGACTGACCCGCGCGACCGGGACCGACCCCGACCTCACGCCCAGCGGGCGACCCAGTAACGCACGCCGTAGGGGTCGTCGTCGTAGTCGACCGCCACCGTCCTGACGGTGCGCAGCAGGTCGGCGGCCTCCACGATCGGGCCGACGTCGGCCCAGAGCTCATCGGCCAGCCCGAGATCGAGCGCGTCGAGCGCCTCGGGGTCGGGAGTCGTCAGCGCCTTGCCGAGCACGTCGTCGAACCCGGCGGCCCGCGGGTCGAGGTGCCCGGGCGCCTTCTCGCTGCGGCGGGCCGAGCCGTTGGCGACGATGAGGTAGGCCGCCTCGCCGCTGCTCACCGGAGCCGTGCCGACCTCGGCCAGCAGCGCGGAGGCCACTCGGGCACCCTGCGCCCCGGCGATGACACGTACGTCCTCCCCCAGCCATGCCGCCGCTGCCAGGCAGGCCGAGCGGAGCTCGTCGACAGGGTCCTCGAGCGAGGAGTACTCCGGCAGCAGGGCCAGACATCCCGGAACCAGCGCCACTCGAGTCACTGCAGCCCCCTGATCGCTCGCGCCGGGAGCCGTCTCCCGGCGATCGTCCAGGCCATGTCGACGGTCTGCCGCGTCTCCGGCACCTGGTGGACCCGGTAGATCCGGGCACCGGCCATCGCGCAGACGGTCGTCGCGGCCAGGGTGCCGAGGAGGCGCTCCCCGACCGGCAGGTCGAGCGTCTCCCCCACGAAGTCCTTGTTGGAGAGCGAGACCAGCACCGGCCAGCCGGTCGCGACCATCTCGCCGAGACGGCGGGTGATCTCGAGGGAGTGGAAGGTGTTCTTCCCGAAGTCGTGGGCCGGGTCGATCACGATCGAGTCCTTCGCGACTCCGGCGTCCAGGGCGCGCTGGGCGTAGCCGAGGGTCGAGTCGATCGCGTCGCGGACCACGTCGTCGTACTCGATCCGGTAGGGCCGCGTCCGCGGCGTCACCCCTCCGGTGTGGGTGCACACGATCGCGGCGCCGTGGGCGGCGGCGACGTCGACGAGCTCCGGGTCGGCCCCGCCCCAGGCGTCGTTGATGAGGTCGGCGCCGGCCGCGCACACCGCGTCGCCGACCTCGGCACGCCAGGTGTCGACCGAGATCACCAGCGCCGGGAACTCCTCGCGCACCCTGGCGACGAAGTCGACCACACGGGCCTTCTCCTCCGCGGCGCCGATCTCGGTGCCGGGGGCGGCCTTGATCCCGCCGATGTCGACGATCTCCGCGCCCTGGGAGGCCACCAGGCGTACGCGCTCGAAGGCTGCGTCCTCGGCCCAGGTCGCTCCCTTGTCGAAGAACGAGTCCGGGGTGCGGTTGACGATCGCCATCATGAGCGCGTCCTCATCACCGAAGGCATGTCGTCCCAGGCGCAGCATCAGGCGACCATACCGCCCGAGGCGTCGCGCACCGGCGGCCGCTCCAGCAGGCTCACGGAGCGGTCGACGACCTTGGTCGAGCCGTCGATCGGGATGTACTGCCGCATCTCGACGTCGTCGCCCGCCGGGCCGGTGCCGAGGCGGCGCGACATCATGCCCACGATCTGGGTCGCCATCAGGCCGAGATCGAAGAGGTCCTGGTGGCTGTGGTCGCGCTGGCCGAGGTCGACCTGGGCGATCGCGTCCATCCCGCGCGTGTCCAGGGTGTCGACGAGGGCGGCGAGCTCCACGCCGTAGCCGGTCGGGACCCGCAGCCGCTCGAACAGCGATCGCCGGATCGACCACTCCCCCGCCAGCGGCTGGATCAGGTCCCGTAGCGGCCTGCGGTGGAGGGCTAGTAGCGGGCGGGCGACGAGCTCGGTGACCCGGCCGCCGTCGAGACCGTGCTCCCCCGGGCGCCGGTAAAAGCCCTTGACCAGCTCGATCGTCGGATTGTTGACAAGGGGGCCGACCAGGCCGCGTACGAAATGGGTGTCCCAGTCGGTCAGGTCGGCATCCATGAAGACGATCAGCTCACCGGTGGTCACGAACTGCGACTTCCACATCGCCTCGCCCTTGCCGGGGTAGGAGCCGAGCTCCGGCCGGATCGCGGCCGAGGCATAGACGTCGGCGCCGGCATCGGCGGCGATCCGCGCGGTGTCGTCGGAGGAGTCGGAGTCGATGACGACGAGCTCGTCGACCAGGTCCGAGGTCTCCATCAGGCTGGTGCGCAGCTTGTCGACGAGGCCGCCGACGGTCGCGGCCTCGTTGCGCGCCGGGACCACGAGGCTCACCCGCTGGCCCTGCTTGGCCGCGACGAGGTCGGCCAGCGACCAGTCGTCCCAGTGATGGGTGTTGCTCTGCGACCACGACATGTCCAAACCCTATCGACGGTGTCCTCGAACACCGGACCGATACCCGATCCGGCCGGTTCCCAGCCGTCGGTTACTGCGTGTCCTCGTGCGAGCGCGCGAAGGTGAGGGTCTCGTCGGTGGCGCCGTTCATCCACACGTCCTGGCAGGCCTGCGCCATCTCGTCGAGGCCGTCGACGACCGTGCCGAAGACGTTGCCAGGCACCCACCCCTGGTCGCCGTTGATGAGCAGGTTGTTGCGGCCGTAGAAGAGTGCAAGGTCGACGATCTCGCTCATCGCGCCCGGGCCGCGGTCTTCCGGATAGCCGTAGGACGGGTTGCCGAGGTCGTCGGAGGAGAAGGCGAAGTAGCACAGGTCGCCGGGGATCGGGGTGACCGTCGTGTTCTCCTTGCCGGGCTCCTTCGCGGCGAAGGCGGGCACCAGGTGATAGATCTCGTTGCGGGCGTACTTGCCGTGGAAGACCTGGCTGCTGAGCGGCAGTGCGTCCCAGACGGCACCGGCGGTACGCGGCGCCTCCTCATCGAGCAGGCGGGCGAGGCAGGAGACACCACGGCGCTCCAGGGTGACGGTGATGTAGCGGCTCATCAGGCTCCTCGTGGATTGTCGACAGGTCGGACGAACAGCTCGCCGCTGGCCCGCTCGTAGGCTCGCGCCGCTCTGAGTACCCGGGCGTCGTCGTGGCGGGCACCGACGATCTGGAGGCCGACCGGCAGGCCAGCGGCGGTGGTGCCGCAGGGCACACTCGCCGCCGGCTGCTGGGTCATGTTGAACGGGTAGGTGTAGGGCGTCCAGCTCGGCCACCACTGCGAGGGCCAGCCCGCCGGCGCCTGCAGTCCCCTCTCGAAGGCGGTGATCGGCATGGTCGGAGTGACCAGGAGGTCGTACGTCTCGTGGAACCGCCCCATGAGCCGGCCGAGGTCCATCCGGACCGCCATGGCGTCCAGGTAGTCGGCCGCGGAGCCGCGGCCCTTGGTCTCGATGCCTTCGCGCAGCAGCGGGTCGATCCGGTCGATCGCACCGGCCGGGTAGGCGTCGACGACCTTCGCCGCACCGCAGAACCAGAGCACGTCGAACGCCTCCACCGGGTCGGTGAAGCCGGGGTCTACCTCCTCGACCTGGGCGCCCTCGGACGCGAGCACAGCGGCTGCCGCGCGGACCAGCCGCTCGACCTCCGGGTCGTTCTGGACGTACCCGAGAGTCGGCGAGAACCCGATCCGCAGCCCTTCGACACCGTCGTCCAGGCCGGTCAGGAAGGAGGCTCCCGGCGTGGGCATCGCCGACCAGTCGCGCGAGTCGAAGCCGGCGACCACGTCGAGCAGCGCCGCCGCGTCGGTGACGGTCCGGGTCATCGGGCCGGCGTGCGAGAGGGTGCCGAAGGGGCTGGCGGGATAGAGCGGGATCAGTCCGTAGGTCGGCTTGATGGTCACCGTGCCGGTGAAGGAGGCCGGGATCCGGACCGAGCCGCCGCCGTCGGTGCCGAGCCCCCACGGGCCCATGCCGAGGCCCACCGCCGCCGCGGCACCGCCGCTGGAGCCGCCGGAGGTCAGGCCCGGGTCCCAGGGGTTGCCGGTGGAGCCGTGGCGGAGCGAGTCGGTGACGCCCTTCCAGGCGAACTCCGGTGTCGTCGTCTTGCCGGTGATCACGGCGCCGGCCTCGCGCAGCCGCGCGACCGCGGGTGCGTCCTCGGTCCACGGCCCGGCCTCGTCGATGAGCCAGGTGCCGCGGATTGTCGGCAATCCTGCAGTCCACAGGATGTCCTTGACCGAGGTCGGTACGCCGTCGGCGCTGCCGAGCGGACGCCCGGCCCGCCATCTCTCGGTGGACGCGGTCGCCTGGGCGAGGGCGCCGTCGGGATCGACCCGGACGAACCCGTTCACCGCGGCGTCGCGCTCCTCGATCGTGTCGAGCACCGACCGCGTCGCGTCGAGAGGGGTGAAGGCGCCCGAGCGGTAGCCGGCCACGAGCTCGGCAGCGCTCAAGGCGCTCAGCTCGGATCCGGAGGCAGGCTTCGGGTCGCTCATCGGGTCGGTCATCGTCCCTCCCCCTGCTCCGCGATGACGAAGCCGCGCTGCTTGTCGACGACGTTCAGCAGCGGCTCGCCTCTCGTCCAGCGCCGTGCGTTGTCGACGAACTGGTCCGCCAGCGCCTCCCGCCAGCCCTCGTAGTCACCCGACATGTGCGCCGAGACCGCTACCCCCGGCATCGTCCACAACGGGCTCTCGGCCGGCAGCGGCTCGACCTCGAAGACGTCCAGGGACGCCGCCTCGACCGGACCGTCACGGAGTACCGAGACGAGCGCTGCCTCATCGACGATCTGCCCCCGCCCGACGTTGACCAGGTGACTGCCCGGCTTCATCGCCGCGAGCACGTCCTCGCTGATCAGGCCACGAGTCTCCGCGGTCAGCGGGGCCGTGATGACGACGTGGTCGGCCCAGCCGACATGGGCGACCAGGTCGGTGCTAGCGAGGACCTCACCGAAGTCGGGATCGTCGCTGCGGGCGGTGCGGCCGGCGCCGCGTACGTCCATCCCGGCCGCGCGCAGCAGCCGCGCGGTCTCGCGACCGATCGAGCCGGTGCCGACCACGAGCGCGGTCTCGGCGCTGATCAGCCGAGTCTCGCGACGCAGCCACTTCCGGGCCGACTGCAGGTCGCGGCTGAGGTGGATGTCCTTGGCCACGGCCAGGATCGAGCCGAGCACGAACTCCGCCATCGCCCGGTCGAAGATCCCACGGGCGTTGGTGACGATCACGTCGGAGGCGACCAGCTCCGGGAACAGCAGCTTGTCGACCCCGGCGGCGGCGACGTGGATCCAACGCAGAGCGCCGGTGCTCGGCCACGCGTCACGGACAGCCTCGGAGAAGTAGTCCCACAGCAGCAGCGCCTCGGCTCCGCGGAGTGCGTCGGCCAGGCCCGGGGCATCGGTATAGGTGAGCTCGGCATCCGCCTCGAGGCGCTCCATCCCCGCTGGTCTGCCGCCGTCGGGCGGACAGAGGATCGTGATCGCGGGGCGCCGGGACGTCTCCAAGAAAAATCCTCCGTCGCACTAGACACACCTCGGCAACAATCTGGGACTACGCTAGGAGAGCAGATTGCAGATTGTCAACAATCCTAGCGAGGTGCGATGTCTTCAACGGTACGCATCGCCGTGGTCGTCCCCCATGACATGGTGCTCGACCACGAGCTGTGGCGGTGGGCCCCGGCCGACACCAGCCTGCTCTTCACCCGGACGCCCTACACCGATCGCGAGGTCACCCTCGAGATGGCCGAGGAGATCAGCGAGACCGCGGTCCTCGAGCAGGCCGTGCGTGACCTCTCGGCCGCCGAACCACACCTCTACGTCTACGCCTGCACCTCCGGCAGCTTCGTCCACGGCCGGCACGGTGAGCGCCGGCTGGCCGCGGTGATGCGCCGCGCCGGCGGCGCTCCCGCGGTCACCACCTCCGGCGCCGTGCTGGAGTCGCTCTTCGCCCTAGGCGTCTCCCGGGTCGCGGTCGCGACCCCCTACGACGCCGCACTCGCCGCCCGGTTCGGCGCCTTCCTGGCCGAGGCCGGCATCACGGTCGTGAGCACCGGCGACCTCGGACTCGGCCACCACATCTGGGAGGTCCCCTACGAGACCACGCTCGAGCTGGTGCGAGCCGCCGACACCGACGCCGCCGAGGCGGTCGTCGTCTCGTGCACGAACCTGGCGACGTACGACATCATCGGCCGGCTCGAGGCCGAGCTCGGGAAGCCGGTGATCTCCGCCAACCGGGCGACCATGGAGGCCGCGCTCCGGATGGTCGGGCGCACTCCGCCGACGACCGAGAACCTGTGGGGGCAGGCCTCATGACCCGGCCGCCGGTCATCGGGCTGCTCTATCCCGGCCACGCGGCCGAGGACGACTTCCCGGCGCTCGAGAACGCGCTCGGCGGCACGATCTGGCTACCGCTGGTCCACACCTCGATGGGTCGCGACGAGCACACCGTCGCGGCTCTCCTCGACACGGGCTCCGCGGACAGGCTCGCCGCGGGCGCCGACGCGATCGGGGTCCACTCCCCCGACGCGGTGATGTGGGCGTGCACGTCGGGAAGCTTCGTCTTCGGGTGGGACGGCGCCGCGGCCCAGGCAGCCGCGATCGGCGAGCGCCTGCGCTGCCCCGCCTCATCGACCTCGATCGCCTTCATCGAGGCGGCCAGGACGCTCGGGCTCAGGAAGGTCGCCGTCGCCGCGTCCTACCCCGAGGAGCTGGCCGGGCACTTCCGCTCCTTCCTGGCAGCCGGCGGGATCGAGGTCGTCTCCTTCGGCGCCAGCGGGATCTTCACCGCCGTCGACGTCGGCCGTCTCGGCCCGGACGCGGTCCTCGAGATGACCCTGGCCGTCGACGTTCCCGACGCCGAGGCCGTCCTCGTTCCCGACACCGCGATGCACACCCTGACCTGCATCGATACGTTGGAGAAAGCCCTCGGGAAACCCGTGCTGACGGCCAACCAGGTGACCATCTGGGAAGGCATGCGACTCGCCGGTGTCTCCCGCCCCCTGCCCGGGCTCGGAGAGCTGTTCAGGTAGCGTCGCGGCTTTACGTAAACCTCCCGTCACACCCCGCGCCACCTTCCGCGCGCCTAGTCAGGGCGCACAGACAGCGCTAACGTGGCGCAAATTGTTGACAACCCTACTGTCAACACTGCGGGTCAACAGCGGTCCCCAGCCATCAATCACACCGAATAGGTGAGAAGAAATGTCAGGAACCCCAACCATCCCCTCCAACGAGGCACAACCCGACAAATCGAAGCTCCGAAGAGCCATCACCGGCTCAGCGGTCGGCAATGCGACCGAATGGTTCGACTACGGCGCCTTCGCCTACGTCGCGACAGAGATCACCGCCAACTTCTTCCCGGAGTACGGCTTCGCCGGCACGGCTCTGACCTTCGCGATCTCGTTCATCCTGCGACCGCTCGGCGGCATCTTCTGGGGCCCCCTCGGCGACCGCATCGGTCGCCAGCGCGTCCTCGCGATGACGATCATCCTGATGGCGGCCGCCACCTTCCTGGTCGGCTGCCTGCCGACGTACGACTCGGTCGGCATCTGGGCCGTGGTCCTGCTCGTCCTGCTCCGGGTGATCCAAGGATTCTCGACCGGCGGCGAGTACGGCGGTGCTGCGACGTACATGGCCGAGTGCGCCCCCGACAAGAAGCGTGGGTTCTACGGCAGCTTCCTGGAGTTCGGCACCATCGTCGGCTTCACCGCCGCCATCGCCGTCGTCTTCACCACCGAGTCGATCATCGGTGACGCGGCGATGACCGAGTGGGGCTGGCGCATCCCGTTCCTGATCGGTGGTCCGATCGGCCTGGTCGGCCTCTACATCCGGTCCAAGCTCGAGGAGACGCCGGTCTTCCAGGAGCTCGAGACGCAGGACGCCGTCGAGGGCGGTGCCGGCGCCGCGCTGAAGGATCTCTTCTCGCTGTTCTGGAAGCCGATCCTCACCCTGATCGGGCTGGTCGCCGCGCTCAACATCGCCAACTACACCTTGCTCGCCTACATGGCGACCTATCTGCAGGAGGAGGCCGGCTTCAGCAGCACCGACGCCGACCTGCTGGTCATCTTCGGACAGATCGCGATGCTGGTCTTCCTGCCGATCGCCGGGGCACTCTCGGACAAGGTCGGCCGCAAGCCGATGTGGGGTGGCTCCTTCATCGGGCTGATCGTGCTGTCGGTCCCGATGTTCCTCCTGATCGGCCAGGGCTTCTGGCCGGCGGTCCTCGGGTTCACGGTTCTGGGCATCGTCTACGTCGCCCAGCTGGCGACCATCTCGGCGACCTTCCCGGCGATGTTCCCCTCGCAGGTGCGCTACGGCGGCATGGCGATCGGCTACAACATCTCCACCGCCGCCTTCGGCGGCACGGCCCTGTACGTCAACAACGCGCTGATCGGCGCCACCGGCGACGTGCTGATGCCGGCCTACTACATGATCGCCGGATCGGTGGTCGGCCTGATCGCGCTGTTCTTCGTCGTCGAGACGGCGGGCAAGTCGATCCGGGGCACCGAGATCCCGGGTACGCCGGAGTCCGAGGCCGAGCTCGCCGAGCTCGACAAGGCCGCCGAGGTCGACTGATCGACGACCACGATCGAGCGTGCCGGGCGCCCCACCCGCACCCGGCACGCTCGATCGATCGATTCACCGCCGGACCGGCCACATGCAATGATTGTCAACAATCAAACTCTTTCTCGGTGACCATCGGAGACCACGTTGACAGTGACATCGAGCTTCGAACCCGTGCACAGGGAGTCGACGGCCTCGGTCATCGCTCGCCAGCTGCGTACGGCGATCATGGAGCGCACCCTGCAGCCGGGCGCGCAGCTGAGCGAGACCGCGCTCTCGGCCCAGTTCGGAGTCAGCCGCGGACCGCTGCGCGAGGCGATGCAGCGGCTGGTCCAAGAGGGCCTGCTGCGCAGCGAGCCCAACCGCGGGCTCTTCGTGATCGAGCTCGACGAGGCCGACATCCGAGACATCTACGTGGCCAGGGCGGCCGTCGAGGGCGCCGCCGCCACGATGATCGCCAAGGCACGGATCCCCGCGGCGCTGCGCGAGCTCCGCGCCGCCTGCGACGCGATGACGAAGTCGCTCGAGCTGGGCGACCCGGCGGCGCTGAGCGACGCTGACTTCCACTTCCACGACGTGCTGGTGCAGTGCTCCGGGAGCCGGCGCCTGGCCCGGATGCACCAGACCCTGATCGTCGAGACCAGGATGTGCCTGACCGCGCTGGAGGGCACCTATCAGCAGCCGCTCGAGCTGGTCGAGGAGCACAACCAGATCGTCGACGCCATCGAGGCGGGCGACGTGAAGCTGACGCTCAAGCGCGTCGAGCTGCACATGGACGAGGCGCTGCGGCGCCTCATCCACGCCGAGGACGACGACCAGGGCTACGTCTAGCCCCGGGTCACATCGCGATCCCGACATACTTGGTCTCGAGGAACTCCTCGATCCCGGTACGCCCGCCCTCCCGCCCCAGTCCCGAGGCCTTGACGCCGCCGAAGGGCGCGGCGGGGTTGGAGACCACGCCCTGGTTGAGCCCGACCATGCCGGACTCGAGCGCCTCGGAAACCCGCAGACCGCGGCGCAGGTCATTGGTGAAGACGTAGTTGACCAGGCCGTACTCGGTGTCGTTGACCGCCTCGACCACCTCGTCCTCGGTGTCGAACGGCGTCAGCGGCGCGACCGGCCCGAAGATCTCCTCGCTGCCCATCTTCGCGGAGGCGGGGACGTCGGTGAGCACGGTCGGCGGGTAGAAGTAGCCGGGACCGTCGGGGGCGGTCCCGCCGGTCAGCACCCGCGCCCCGCCGGCGACGGCGTCGTCGACGAGGGTCTGCACCTTCTCCCTGGCCGCCTCGTCGATGAGCGGCCCGACGCGTACGCCCTCCTCGACCCCGCGACCGACGGGCAGCTCGGACATCGCCTTGGCGAGCCGTTCGCCGAACTCCTCGATGACGGAGCGCTGCACGAAGATCCGGTTGGCCGCCGTGCACGCCTCCCCCGTGTTGCGCATCTTCGCCGCCATCGCGCCCGCAACCGCTTCGTCGATGTCGGCGTCCTCGAAGACGACGAAGCCGGCGTTGCCGCCGAGCTCCATGGACGTACGCAGCACCTTGTCCGCGCTCTGCGCGAGCAGGACGCGGCCGACCGCGGTGGAGCCGGTGAAGGAGAGCTTGCGGATGACGCCGGAGCGCAGCAGCGGCTCGGTCAGCTCGCCCGGCCGGGTCGTCGGAAGAATGTTGACAGCCCCCTCGGGCACACCGGCCTCGCGCAGGATCTCCCCCAGCGCCAGCATCGAGAGCGGTGTCTGCTGGGCGGGCTTGATGATGCTCGTGCAGCCGGCCGCGATCGCCGGTCCGATCTTGCGGGTCCCCATCGCCATCGGGAAGTTCCACGGCGTGATCAGCAGCGCCGGCCCGACCGGCTGCTTCGTGATCAGGAACCGGGAGCCGCCCGCGGGCGCGGTCTGGTAGCCGCCCTCGATCCGTACGGCTTCCTCGGCGAAGTGGCGGAAGAACTCCGCGGCGTACGCGATCTCGCCCCTCGCCTCGGCCAGCGGCTTGCCCATCTCGAGCGTCATCAGCAGGGCGAGGTCGTCGACCCGCTCGTGCAGGAGGTCGAAGGCGGCCATGAGCATGTCCGCCCGGGCCCGCGGCGCGGTGGCGGCGAACTCCTTCTGCACCCCTGCCGCGGCCTGGAGCGCACGGGCACCGTCCTCGTGGGTCGCGTCGGCGACCGCACAGAGCACCTCCCCCGTCGACGGGTCGAGCACGTCGAAGGTCGCACCGTCGCCGGCATCCACCCAGCGACCCGCGACAAGGAGCCCCTTCGGTACCTCGGCGACGACCCGTGCCTCGTTCGGTTCCTTGCTCATGCCGCATCAGCCTCCCAGGTCAGCGTACGGCCGTCCGGCTGACAGCCGACCAACGCTGGCCTACTGTAGTAGCCAGTCGGATTGTCGACAATCAACAGGAGTCCACGGTGGCCAAGCTCTCCCCCATCCTCAAGCAGGCAACCCCGGTGGTGGCGGCTCGCGGCGAAGGCGTCCAGCTCTTCGACGAGGGCGACCGCCGCTATCTCGACTTCACCGCCGGCATCGGCGTGACCAGCACCGGCCACAGCCACCAGAAGGTCGTCGAGGCCGCGCAGCGTCAGATCGCCAACCTGGTCCACGGGCAGTACACGACGGTCAGGCACCGCCCGCTCCTCGACCTGGTCGACCGCCTCGGCACCGTCCTCCCCGCCGGCCTCGACAGCCTCTTCTTCGCCAACTCCGGCTCGGAGGCCGCCGAGGCCGCGATCCGCCTGGCCCGCCAGGCCACCGGTCGCCCCAACATCGTCGTCTTCCACGGCGGCTTCCACGGTAGGACCGTCGCGGCCGCCTCGATGACCACCTCGGGCACCAAGTTCCGCGCCGGCTTCAGCCCGCTGATGGCCGGCGTCGTGATCTCCCCCTTCCCCGATGCGCCCCACTTCGGCTGGCCGCAGGAGCAGGCGACCGAGTTCGCGCTGCGTCAGCTCGACTACACGCTGCAGACCCAGAGCGCCCCGGCCGACACGGCCGCGTTCCTCGTCGAGCCGGTCCTCGGCGAGGGCGGCTACGTGCCCGCCGACAAGGCCTTCCTCGACGGCCTGCGCGAGCGTGCCGACAGGCACGGGATCCTGCTGATCATCGACGAGGTGCAGACCGGCTTCGGTCGCACCGGCGAGTTCTGGGGACACGACCACTTCGGCTCGCGTCCCGACATCATCATGACCGCGAAGGGCCTGGCCTCCGGGTTCCCGCTGTCCGCGATCGCGGCGAGCGAGGCGCTGATGTCGAAGGCCTGGCCCGGATCGCAGGGCGGCACCTACGGCGCCAACGCCGTCGCCTGCGCCGCTGCCCTGGCGACCCTCGATGTCATCGAGGAGGAGGGCCTGGTGAAGAACGCCGCCGAGCGCGGCGCCGAGCTCCGCTCCGCCCTGGAGCAGGTCGCGAGCAAGCACGAGGCGATCACCGACGTACGCGGCCTCGGGCTCATGCTCGGCAACGAGTTCCGCAACCCTGACGGCGAGCCGGACGGCGCCACCGCCGCCGCGGCCCAGCAGGAGGCTGCCAGGCGCGGCCTGCTGCTGCTCACCTGCGGCGCCTGGGGCCAAGTCGTGCGGTTCATCCCCGCCCTCGTCGTCGACTCGGCGGCGATCGACGAGGCAGCCGGTCTCTGGGCCCAATCGGTCGAAGCCGTCCTCGGCTGACCGCGCGGATCACACCATGACGTACGACCTCGAGCGGTTGCTCCGCTGGGAGCAGGCCGGCGCGACCTGGGAGGCGCTCTGGCCACGCGCCGGAGAGGTGACCATCGTGCTGTGCACCTGCGACAGCGGCGAGGAGGTCGACCGCTTCACCTCGGCCGCCGCCGACCTGCTCGACCATGTGAGAACGGCCGAGCTCAGCGCAGGAAGCTGAACCCGAGCACTGCCACGCACATGACCAGCGAGGACATGGCGTTGAGAAGCAGGTTGCGGCCGACATCGTGGGCCCGGAGATGGGCACAGACCGCGAGCACGAAGTAGGCCACCAGCGCCGCGCTGGTCAGCGCCCCGACGTACGGCACCCACAGCCCGGCGATCAGGCCGGCGGTCGCGGCGACCTTGACCCAGGGCATCACCGGCCACAGCGCCCGCGGCAGCCCGACGTCGGTGAAGCACCGAGCGATGAAGGCGGCCGGCTTGAAGCACATCGCCGCATCGACGAGCTGGATCACCGCGAGCAGCACGACCGGCCACCACGGGTTCGGAAGATCGTTCACGTACGCCGAGACGACCCCGCCCAGATCGTCCTGCCCTGCGGCGTACATCCCAGTGACGACGAGCGTCGCCAGCGCCAGCACGAGACCACCGGTCGCGCGGCCCAGGCTTCGGTCCCCCACGCGCAGGTGCGCACCGACCGCGAGCACGAAGAACACCACGAATCCGGCGGCGGCGACGATCCCGACGGCCGGGACCGCCGGCCCGACGAGCAGGCCCAGGAAGCCCAGCCCGTAGGAGGCCCCGATCGGGAACCTCAACCATTCTTCCGGCACCGAGAGCCGTCGGGCCTCGGTCGCGGGTATCCGGTGGCCGGTCAGGTTGAGCACCGCCCCGCCGAGCGCGGCGATCGAGGCGAGGAGGGTCAGGGTGAGATAGGCGGCCGTCATGACCATGAGGACACCGGCGGCCCCACGGTTGTGCCGCGGACCTACCTGCTCAGCAGGCTCGCGATCGCGCCGAGTCCCGCGAGGCCGGCGTCACGGGCCGCGACGACCGGCCCGTTCTCGACCTGGCCGAGCGCGCCGACCAGTCGGGAGGCCCGTACCAGCCGCTGGGTCGCGGGGCGCCGGGTGCGGTCGTAGGCCACCAGAGCACTCTCGATGCGAGCGTGGCCGGTGAGCTGCGCGGCCAGGACGGCAGCGTCCTCGATCGCGGCGCAGGCACCCTGACCGAGGTTGGGGGTCGTCGCGTGCGCGGCATCCCCGAGGAGCACGACCCGCCCGTGGTCGAACCGCTTCAGCGGCAGCCGCAGGTCGCAGACGTCTCCGCGGAGTACGGCGCTCGGCGGGGTCGCCGCCAGCAGCTGCGGGATCGGCTCGTGCCAGTCGCCGACCAGCGCGGTGACGTCGGCGTGGTGGTCCCCGCCTGTCTCTCCCGCCGGTCGGTTGGCGGTGGCGAACCAGTAGGTCCGGCCATCGACCAGCGGAACGTGGCCGACGCGCACCCCGGTCCCCCAGGTCTCCCCGCCCGTGGTCGAGGCTTCACCCGGCACCGGCTCCGCGGTGACGCCGCGGTAGGCGGTGTAGCCGGCATAACGTACGTCATCGCGCTGGTGCAGCTCGTTCCTGATCGTGCTGCGGATCCCGTCGGCGGCGACCACCACGTCGGCCGGGCCGCGGCCGTCGACGTCGTCGAGATCAGCGAGGCCGGTGACGGTCACCCCGGTGCGTACCTCGACTCCGTCGCGCGTCGCGAGCTCGCCCACCAGAGCCTCGTGCAGCCGGGCCCGGTGCACCATCACCGGGGTCCGCTCGACGGCGTCGGGGCCCGCCTTCGCCAGCCAGCGCCCGTCGGGCCGCCGTAGCCCCGCCTGGATCGCCGGCCGGGCCCCGTCCGCCAGGCGATCCGCGACGCCGAGGTCGGCCAGGATCTTCCACGCCCGCGGCCAGATCGAGAGGCCGGCACCGACCTCGCCCAGCTCCGGAGCACGCTCCAGCACGGTCACCTGCCACCCCACCCGGGACAGCGCGAGCGCCGCGGTGAGCCCTCCGATCCCCGCGCCGACGACCAGAGCGCTGCGTCCCGCTGAGCTGTTCACGACTCGAAATCTAGCCGGATGAGTACTCGCACTCATGCGCCCGGCGCCCCGATCGGGGAGTCTGGAGACATGAAGCTCCTCGTACGCCTCGCTGTGATCCTCGGCGCCAGCATCCTGTACTCGTTCGTGATGACCAACGTCTTCCCCACCGAGGACGCCGACATCGGTGCCGGCCTGATCTACTTCGCGGCCCTCCTCGTCATCTCCGGGGCCTGGGGTCTGTGGGACGGCTACCACGCGACCGTCCTGCCGCCCGTCTTCGTACGCTGGACGGTGGTCGCCCTGGTGATCGGCCTCAGCGGCCCGCTCAAGATCTGGTTCGAGGAGGGCCGGGACGTCGGCGTACTGCTGAGCGACCTGCGCTTCCTGACCCCGTTCGTGGCCGGGCTCGTCCTCGCTCCCGCTGCGGTCGGGATCGCGCTCGGCTACGCCCTCAACAGCCGGGACCGGAGCCTGCCGGGGAGCGCGCCGCACCAGCCCTCCCTCTAGACCCTCCCTCTAGGCTCTCCCCAGCAACCGACCCAGGAGGAGCGCGCATGACCACCTTCCGTGAGGCCATCGAGGCCAAGGACATGGATGCCGTCGAGGCGATGCTCGCCGACGACGTCGTGTTCACCAGCCCGGTCGCGTTCAAGCCCTACCCCGGCCGGGCGATCACCGCCGCGATCCTGCGCGCGGTGGTCAAGGTGTTCGAGGACTTCACCTACGTGCGCGAGATCCACGACGGGGTCCATCACGCCTACGAGTTCACCGCCAAGGTCGACGGTCTCGAGCTCAACGGCTGCGACTTCCTCACCTACGACGCCGAGGGCCGGATCGTCGACTTCAAGGTGATGGTCCGCCCGCTGCGTGCCGCCGAGGCCCTCGCCGCCCGGATGGGCGAGCAGTTCGAGGAGATCAAGGCCGCCGCGATGCGGGGCTGAGGCCGACTACTCGGCCGGTCGACCCTCGCGCCGCTCCTGCTGCCGCTGCTGTGCCTCAGGCAGGAACTTCAGGCACGGCGCGTCCGCCTCGGGATGCTTCTGCGTCAGGTGGAAGATCCATCGGTCCATCGCCGCCATGAAGCCGTTGTCCTCACCGGCGCGATAGGTCGCCCACTTGATCCTGTCCCTGACGACGCACTCCGTGCAGGTGACCTTGTAGACGAACTGCTCCCGGGCGTCGAGGTCGATCCTCACCGTGGCCAGGGACCCGGCCTGGGAGGCGGCCTTCCGCTCACGAGCGGACCTGCTCGCTGTCATGCTGCACCTCGTTCTGGTCGGGAGGTGAAGCCTACGTCAGCACGTCGTGACCACGTCGAAGCGGCCGCCCGCAGACTCCTGGAGGGCCGTCACGGTGGCGTCGCCCTGCCCCAGGTAGTCCTCGGAGACGTTCGCGTAGAACGGGTTGTAGGGGTTGGTGCCGTAGGAGTGGGCGCGCCCGGCGGCCTCGTGCTGGGCGTTGGTCGCCGAGCCGCAGTAGAGGCCCGGCTCTGTCGGCGGGTCCGTGGGCTCCTCGGTCGGCGGGTCGGTCGGCGGGTCGGTCGGCTCGGTGCTCCGCTCGACCCGGCGGTTGTTGTCGAAGAAGAAGTCCGTGACGTACGCCGGGTAGTCGATCGAGTTCGTCGTGACGTACGAGCCACCGGGGCCGCCGCCGGCCGGCCAGTTGTGTCCCATCCCGGTGTTCTGGATCAGGGAGACGCGCGGGCCGCTGCCGTCCGACCACAGCGTGCCGGAGCCGGCGGTGTTGTTGCCGGCCAGACCCGAGAGCGAGAACGAAGACTGCGCGGAGGCACCGTAGATCCCGGCCATGACCTGCGCGTTCAGAGAGTTGTAGCCGGGCGCGACGGTGGTGTCGTTGGAGCCGTAGATCACCGAGGTGACCTGGCTGCCGAAGTCCGAGGACGCCGACCCGGCGAAGGTACGGCAGGTGTTGGTCACCTGCGTCTGGGTCACCGCCACGGACCCGATCTGCCCCGAGGTCGTGCCGACCGAAGGGCCGGCGTTGATCCCGATCCCGGCGAACACGTCGGGCGCGAGGCAGCCCATCA
Source organism: Nocardioides sp. NPDC047086 (assembly GCF_040643685.1). Taxonomy (NCBI): domain Bacteria; kingdom Bacillati; phylum Actinomycetota; class Actinomycetes; order Propionibacteriales; family Nocardioidaceae; genus Nocardioides; species Nocardioides sp. NPDC047086. Next base: position 1,479 of record NZ_JBEYUV010000041.1, on the reverse strand, counting down.
CCATCGTCTCGCCACCGCCCGAGGACAACCCCGAGAGGTAGACCTGGTCGGGGTCGATGTCCAGCGCCGGATCGGCGAGCAGGTCGCTGACCAGCTGGAGGAGGTTGTCGTCGTGCCGCCCCGGCGAGGTCCGGGAGTGGTTGCCGTCGTAGTAGTCCCAGCACCCGAGGAGTACGCCGCCGTTCGGCGCCGCGGGGATCGCGACGACCATCCCCCGCGCGTCCGCGGTCGCGGCCCAGTTGCCGCCGTCGCGCAGGTTGGCCGAGGTCTGGACGCAACCATGCAGGTTGACCATGAGCGCACGCCCGGTGCCGAGCGTCGGCGCGGTACTGGGAACGTACAGCTGGGTCGTCATCCCGCCCGCCGTCCGGGCCGTCCACGTGCCCGCGGCGGCCGCCGGGTCGACGGAGGGCGCAACCGCGATCGCCGCACCTCCGGCCAGCACCAGGCCGGCCACCGCCAGCACGGCACCGATCCGTCGTTGCCGGAACCTGGGTGAGATCCGAAACCCGAGACGCATACCGATCCTCCTGAGCGAGCCCGCCCGCCGCCTCCCGGCGAGCAGATCGACGGTAGATGTGACGGCCGCCACAGGTCTATGTCGACGCGGACCACAATCCGCTGCTGGGATGTATCGATGCGATGCCGGTCACCGGTAGAGCTCCTCGTCGATGCTCGCCAGCCGCGACGGATGCACCCGCTCCCCCAGCCCGTAGAACTGCTGGAAGCTCATCACCAGCGGCCGCCACCGATCGGGGTCGATCCGGTTGGGGTGGCCCTCGAGGCGTAGCTCCGGCGCGACCCGCACCGCCGTCACCGCGACCTCCACCGCGGCCAGCTTCGGCTCGCCGAGCTCATGGAGCGCCCGCACCGTCCCCTCGATGTGCACCGGGCACTCCGCGACCGACGTCGGCAGCACCGTGTCCGATCCGTACGCAGTCAGCCCGGCATGCGCGTACTTGTCGGACACATGCACATACCCTCGCGCCGCCTTCGCCGCCGACATCGCCGCGTTGCCCGTGGTCAGCGCAATCCGATCGACCTCGGTGACCAGATCAACCCCCGGAAGGTTGAGCACGATCTCCGGCCGATCCCTCAGGTTGAGCGCCGTCTGCGACGAAGCCCCGACCCCAAGAACCGCCGTACGCCCCAGCCAGAACACCGACGACATCGGCATGAGATTCGTGGTGCCGTCCTCGTTGAGCGTGGAGAGCACCACCACCGGCGTGCCGAAGTAGAGGATGGCCGGATCGATGTCGACATGCGTACTCATAGCTCGAACCTAGGGCGACCCGCGCGCGGACTCCGGCGGAAACCGGACGACGCACTTCCCGATTGGGCGGAATTCGACCTCGCGGTCAGGGGCGGCGGGTGAAGCGGATGGTTGATTCGCCCTGGGTTTCGTTCCGACATCTTTGACAGGATTGGGAACGATGCCGAAGAAGTACTCCTCCGAGATGCGTGAGCGGGCGTTGCGGA